>DASYIL010000260.1:0-12010 GCA_035997545.1 Pseudonocardiaceae bacterium | reverse complement strand
GGCGAACAGGCTTGTCGCGGCGCGCTGATCGGACTCAGACACCCACGCCGCGTAGACCTTGAGCGTCGTCGTGCCCCCGCCACCGTGCCCGAGCCGACCGGCAACGGGGAAACCGGTGACCATGGTCAGCCAGATCAGCATCGCCCAGTCCGGGTCCTGCCAGGCTTCGTTGAGGATGCGCGCGGCCTGCTCGGTGGTGGGCGGCTGCGGGTTCGGCTGGGGCTGCGGTGGTGGGACAGCCTGGGCGATGGGGGTTGGTGGCGATCCAGCGCCACCGCACGGCCCGCTTCAGCGCACCGCTGAGGATGAAGTGGATGTACCGGACGCTCCCGTTCCACAGCGGCCGGCACTGGTGCGGCTTGCAGCGCTCGTCACAGTGGTGCGGTCCTTCCGTCCGGTGATCCACCCGCGGCCGCCGATCGCAGTGATCCCGGCAACGCCGGAGCGTGGCGTAGAACGAGTCGAACAGGTCCCCGCCGAGCGCCCCGACCTTCACCGAGCCGATCAGTGGCCGGATGTGCTTCTCGGCCAGGCCGCGGTAGTTGGAGAGCGTGTTCGCCTCAAGCTGGGCGAGCTCGAAGTGCCGATCGAGCAGCTGGTCGACGGTGGCGTTCGTCCGCGGGTTACGCCGCTCGTCAACCTCGGTGGCCAGCCGGCGCATGGCCTTCTGTGCCTCGGCGTGGGCGCTGGGGCCAGCCGGGATGCTCTCTCTCAGATAGTGGCGCCGTCCCGTCAGCGGGTCGCTTCCGGCGTACACGGAGACCCGCAGCCCGCCGCTGGGCAGCTCCTCGATGCTGCCGCGCTGCCGCCTGGTGCGGCGTACGGAGGGTGCAGCCATGGAGCGACTGTAGCGCCACTCGCACCACGTTTGATTCCACGCGGCTGAGACCAGCTCTCAGCCTGAGACTGTTTTCGCAGGTGAGAGGTGGAGCCGCCTCGGGGAATCGAACCCCGGACCTGCTCATTACGAGTGAGCCGCTCTGTCCGACTGAGCTAAGGCGGCGACGCTGCTCGGCAGCGAAGCCCAGTGTACGAAGCCCAGCGTAACGGCGGCACCGGCCCCTGCTTGGCCCGTCTACCCGCTCTGCAACGCGCTGGTCAGCGCCTCGACGGCGATGCGTGGTTTGACGTTGAGCTCCAGCGCCTCGCGGCAGCCGAGCACCGCCTCCAACTTGCGGAGCAACGCCTCGGGCGGCAACCGACCGGCAACGGTGGTGATATCGGCGGCGTGGTCGGGGTGGGTCAGGGCCACCGGGGCGCCCCACGCGGTGACCAGGGCATCCCGGTAGAATCCGGCCAAGTCGACGAGGGCGCGGTCCAGTGCATCGCGCTGGGTGCGGGTGGCTCGGGACTTCTGCCGGCGCTCCAGCTCGCGGATGGCGCCCTTGGCGCTACGGGTGGCCGCCGCCGCGCCCTTTCCGGTTCCGCCGGCTCCCAGAGCCGTCGTCAGCTCCACGGTCTCGGCGGCGTTGCGGGCCGCGGTCAGGCCGGTGGCCTCCGACTCGGCGGCTCCGACCAGCTCATCGGCCAGGGTGAACACGTCGGCCGGCGAGCGCAACGCGGTCGGGACCCGCAGCACCGCCTCCCGGCGGGCCCGGGCCTCCGGATCGGTAGCCAATCGGCGGGCCCGGCCGACATGGCCGCCGCACACCGAGGCGGCCCATCGCGCGGTGTCGGCGTCCAGCCCGTCGCGCTGCACGAGCACCGCGGCGACCGCGGTGGCGGGCGGGGTCCGCAACCCCACCGGCCGGCAGCGCGACCGCAGCGTCACCGCGATGTCATCGGGGTGGTCCGACGGCGCGCAGAGTAGGAACGCGGTCCGTGGCGGCGGTTCCTCCACAGCCTTGAGTAGGGCGTTGGCTGCGCCCTCGGTGAGCCGGTCGGCGTCCTCGATGAGCAGCACCTGCCAGCGGCCCGCCGAGGGCCGGCGGGATGCGCCGGACACCAGCGCGCGCATCTCGGCCACCGAGATGGACAGACCTTCGGGTATCACCTCACGAACGTCGGCGTGGGTGCCGGCCAGCGTGGTCCGGCAGCCCTGGCAGGTGCCACACCCCGGCCCGGCCACCGTATCGGTGCACTGCAGGGCAGCGGCGAAGGCCCGCGCCGCAACCGAACGACCGCTGCCGGGGGGGCCGGTGAACAGCCAAGCGTGAGTCATCGACCCCGCCGACCCACAAGCCTCAACCGACCCAGCCGCCCCGACCCCGGCCGCCGACCGGGCGGCCGCCTGCAGCATGGCGACCACCGGATCCTGACCGATCACCGCAGCCCACGCGTTCATCCCCGACCACCCGGAAGACCAGCCTCAGCACGCCTGCGCAGCGCCGCACGCAGATCGCCCAGTAGCGACCCGTCGAGCCGGTCGTCCATCTGGCGGTGGGCGACCAGGCCGAGCGCGGCCGCCAGTAGCCCCGCGCACAGCAGCACCGGACGGGTGCCGTCGATGGTCACCCGCTCGCCCAACAGGGTGAGAGTGCGCTGTTGGACCAGCCCGACCGCGAGCGGGACCAGGGCCATCGAGGCGAGCAAGACAAGCCGGACGAGCGACTGCACGAACGCGATGGTGCGGCCCCGCATCTCATCGGCCACCTGCGCCCCGATGATGGTCAGACCAGTGAGAAATGCGACCCCCGCGGCGCAACCCACCAGGATGACCGCGGCCAGCGCAGCAATCAAGTGTGGCGCCAACGCGACCGTGACCAGCGCCAGCCCGGCCCCCACGATCGCGAGCCCGAACAGCCGGCGATGCCGGATCCGGCGGGCTGCCTGCGGGGCGAAGGCCATGCCCAGACCCAGACCGACAAACAGCGACGCGAACAGCAGCCCGTAGGCGGCGTTTCCCCCGCCTAGGCTGGTGGCGTAGAGCTTCGCGCAGGCAATGACGGCCCCGCCCGCGGCGAAGGCGCCGATGATCCCGGTGACCAGGCCGCGAACCAGGGGCGTGCCGTGGACGAAGACGACGCCGTCGCGCAACATCGACAGCAAACCGGGTTGGGCACGACGCCGCTTCACGGCCCGGCCGGAGATCTCCGGGATCCGGGTTCCGACCACGAGCGCGCAGAATGCGTAGGCGACGCCGTTGATGGTCAGCGCGAGATAGGCCGATCTTTCAGCACCGGGGATCAGCTCGGTCCCGCTGAGCACCGGGCCTAGCTTGGACAGCACGGTGAACACCCCGGAGGCGACCAGCACGGCCACTCCGTACGTCATGATCAGCGAGAGTTGGTTGGCGGTCTCCACCTGGTCGGGGCGGCGCAGCAGGTTGGGGATCGAGGCGTCCTTGGCCGGGATCCAGAACAGCGCGCAGACCTCGATGAGGAAGGTCGCCACGAACAGCCAGGCCAACTCGCCGACCAGCGGGATGGACAGGAACAGGCCGGCCCGCAGCACGTCGCAGACCACCATCACGTGCCGGCGGTCCAGCTTGTCGGCAAGCGCCCCGGCCAGCGGGCCGAGCACCATCGCGGGCAGCAGCTTGGTGGCCACCACTGCTCCGAGCGCGAAGCTCTGCGCCTGGTAGCCGGTGGTGAGCTGGGTAGCCACCGCAGATAAAGCCAGCAGGGACAACCATTCCGCGGTCGCGGTGAGCGCCGTGACTCCCCACAGCCGGCGGAACGCCGGAATGGCCAGCACGCCGCGAACCCGGTGCGCGGTGGATCCCGCCAGGTGGTGCTCGGCTGACGGGTTCATGCTGCTCCGCGTAGTTAGCTGTGATGACGTGGTGTTCCCTCCCAAAGAGGTTTCGAACCCCCGTCACTTCCGGATCGAGTCAAGCAGGTGGCGAGGAGACCGTCAGCGGCGGCAGGTTGCCGATGACGGTCTCGGCGAATGCCTTCGCCGGCCCGCATGCCTCCTCCCCGCGCTGCCGCAGCGAAGTGAACCGGACGATCAGCGTTTGTGCCTCGGCAGCAGCGACCCTGTAGTAGCAGGTGCCGTCCACGTTGTCCTGGGTGCGGATCGCCGGATGGCCCGCCACCTGGGTGAGTTCGAAGACCGGCAAACTATCCCGCTGGGCATAGACGTTGCCCAGCACCTCGTTGCCGATGTCCACGAACACCGCGATCTCGCGGGTGCGCGCCTGGTCGCTCCACTCGCACCCGGAGGAGCCAAGGACATCCTTGGGCCGCCCGGGCTGGTCGATCCGATTGGCGTCGAGTTGGACCGGCGTGAGCAGCAGGCACGGCCCTATAGCGGCCAGGTTCTTGGGATTCCGCACGGGCGGGATCGGATTGGCCCGTGCTCTGCCCGGCGACGACGGGGCTGCATCAGCAGCGTGGGGCTCGCCATCACCTGCCGAGCATCCAGCCAGCATGGCGGCCAACGCCAGCGCAGCTGGAACGACATGCATTACAGCTCCCCGGCACACGCGCAGAGTCTGCCACGCACCCCCATTCAGCAGGCTCAGCGGGCTTACCGGCACCCCGACAACCTCGCTTAGCCCGCTGGATGCGGGTGGGGGTGGTCACGGGACAAGCCTGGATATCGACTCCAGGAAGCCGGTGATGATGTTGTATATGAGCGCCACAGCGATGATCAACGCGACGAAGAGGCCAGCACCCAAGGCCAGATTGGCAGGGGTCTGCCGCGGCACACCGGGGCGATCGCGGCCAACCCGGCGACGCAGGTCAGCCGGCGGCATGGGTCTGCGGAACGCGGCTGCCATCGGCGGGCGGTAACGTTGCCCGGCTGACCTACGCGGCCGCGACGAAGCGGACGGGAACATCGGGGAAATCAGCGGGGAAGAAGAGACTCCCGTGCTGGCGTGCGGCTGCCCCGGCACGTGCAACCCCACGCCCTGCGACGCAGGGCCGACAGCCGGTACCGGCGAACCTCCAGGCTGCGGTGCCGGCGCACCTCCAGACTGCGGTCCCGGCGCACCTCCAGGCTGCGGTCCCGGCGAACTATCAGACTGCGGTGCCGGCGAACCGCCAGGCTCGGCGGGGGGTGCCGGCGCCGCGGCACGGTCCAGATCCACCGGCCCGGTGGGATCGTCTGCGAGCGCCGCGGCAATCGCCTCCCGCAGCGCGCTGTCGTCCAGGACGGGGGGCACATATATCGGCAATTCCGGCGCGCCCTGCCAGGTGCCGCGTCCCAGCCCGGTCGGCGGGTCGGGCAGCAGCTCGGGCGGCTGGGTGCCATCGGCCCCGAACAAGGCATCCGATGTCGACTCGCTCATGGTGGCCATGGTCGCACGTCTGGAGGTCGCGCGGGTCAGGCTCGAGTCGTCAGGCTGGGGTGGTGGTCCTCCGGCCGCCACGGCGCTGGGGAGCGGGGCCCTTGGCACGCTTGTCGGCGAGCAACTCAGCGGCACGCTCGTCGGTGAGCGTCTCGACGCTGTCACCCTTGCGCAGCGACGCGTTGACGCCCTCCCCGTCGGTGACGTACGGCCCGAAGCGGCCCTCCTTGACGACCATCGGTTTGCCGGTCACTGGGTCCGCGGCCAGCTCCCGCAGCGGCGGCTTGGCGGCGGCCTGGCGGCCCCGGCGCTTGGGCTCGGCATAGATCTTGCACGCCTCGTCGAGGGTGACCGTGAAGATCTGCTCCTCATCGGTCAAGGACCGCGAGTCGGTGCCCCTCTTGAGGTAGGGCCCGTAACGGCCGTTCTGCGCGGTGATCTCCTGGCCGGTCTCCGGGTGGGTGCCCACCAGCCGGGGTAGCGAGAGCAGCCGCAGCGCGTCGTCGAGGGTCACCGTCTCCAGATTCATGGATTTGAACAGCGAGCCGGTCCGCGGCTTGGACTTCTTCGCAGTGGTCTTCTCTGGGCCCAGGTCGGGTAGCACCTCGGTGACGTAGGGCCCGTAGCGACCCTCCTTCGCGACGATCTCGTACCCGGTCACTGGATCGGTGCCCAGCGAGCGGCCCTCCACCGGGGTGGCGAAGAGCTTCTCGGCGATCTCCGGGGTCAGCTCGTCGGGCGGCAGATCGTCGGACAGATTGGCCCGCTGCAATTCTCCGTCATTCGTGCTGTGTCGTTCTAAGTAGGGGCCGTAGCGTCCGACCCGGACCACGACGTCACGGCCCTCACCGTCGGCGAACAGCGGGATGGAGTTGATCTCACGTGCGTCGATCTCCTCCAGATTCACCCCGACCAACTTCTTGAGCCCACCGACGCGGGCCACCGACATGGCACCGCCCTGCTCCGAGCCGAAGTAGAAGCCGGTCAGCCAGTCGGTGCGCTGCTGGGTACCGGCCGCGATGGAGTCCAGCTCGTCCTCCATGGCGGCGGTGAAGTCGTAGTCGACCAAGCACCCGAAGTGCTGCTCCATCAGTCCGACCACGGCAAAGGCCACCCAGGACGGCACCAGCGCCGACCCACGTTTCCACACGTACCCGCGATCCTGGATGGTGTTGATGATCGAGGCGTAGGTCGACGGGCGACCGATGCCGAGCTCCTCCATCGCCTTGACCAGGCTCGGCTCGGTGTAGCGCGGTGGCGGGGTGGTGGTGTGCCCCTCGGGTGCCAGCTCGATAGCGGTGACGGGATGGCCCTCGGACAGCAGCGGCAGCCTGCGCTCGGCGTCGTCGGTCTCCCCCCCGGCCTCCTCGTCGACGGTCTCGACGTAGGCCTTCAGGAACCCGGCAAAGGTGATGGTACGACCAGATGCCGCGAACGTGCACTGCTCACCGGTCACGGCCACGCCGCTGATCTTCACGCTCATGGTGGTGCCACGAGCGTCGGCCATCTGGGAGGCGACGGTGCGCTGCCAGATCAGCTCGTAGAGCCGGAGCTCGTCGGCGTCCAGGGCGCTCGCCACCTGGCCAGGCGTTTGAAAACTCTCCCCGGCAGGCCGGATGGCCTCATGTGCCTCCTGGGCGTTTTTCACCTTGCGGGTGTACTGCCGTGGGCTGTCGTGCAGGTATCGCTCGCCGTACAGCTCGCGGGCCTGGGCCCGGGCCGCCGTGATCGCCGTCTCGGACAGCGTCGTCGAGTCGGTCCGCATATACGTGATGTAGCCGTTCTCGTAGAGTCGCTGAGCGATGCGCATCGCCCGCTCGGCCGAGAAGCGCAGCTTGCGGCCGGCCTCCTGCTGCAGCGTGGAGGTCATGAACGGCGGATAGGGCCGCCGGGTATAGGGCTTCTCCTCAACGCTGGAGACGGTGAGCCGGGTGTCGACGAGCGCCTCGGCGAGACGCCCGGCGTGCACCTCGTCGACGATCAGCAGGTCGCTGTCGGCACGCTTGGGCTGACCGTCGGGACCGAAGTCCCGCCCGGTGGCGACCCGGCGGCCGTCGACGCCCACCAGCCGCGCACCGAACGTGCGGGGTGTGGAGTCTTCCCCGGCCTCCAGCACGGCGGACAGGTCCCAGTAGGACGCGGACACGAAGGCCATCCGCTCGCGCTCGCGCCGCACGATGATGCGGGTGGCCACCGACTGCACCCGTCCAGCGGACAGTTTCGGCATCACCTTCTTCCACAGCACCGGGGAGACTTCATAGCCATAGAGCCGGTCCAGGATGCGCCGGGTCTCCTGCGCGTCAACCAGGTCCTGGTCCAGGTCCCGGGGGTGCTCCGCAGCCGCCCGGATGGCTGGCTCGGTGATCTCGTGGAAGACCATCCGGCGGACCGGCACCTTCGGCCTGAGGGTCTGCAGCAGGTGCCAGGCGATGGCCTCGCCCTCACGGTCGGCGTCGGTGGCGAGGTAGAGCTCATCGGCGCCCTTGAGCGCGTCCCGCAGCTCGGTGACGGTGGACTTCTTTTCCGGGGTGACGATGTAGAGCGGCTCGAAGGCGTTGTCGACGTCCACGCCCAGCCGCGCCCAGGGCTCACCCTTGTACTTGGCGGGCACGTCGGCTGCCCCCCTCGGCAAGTCGCGGATATGCCCACGGGAGGATTCGACCACGTAGTTCGAGCCGAGGTAGGGGGCGATCTTGCGGGCCTTGGTGGGCGACTCCACGATCACCAGACGAACGGAGCCCGTGGTCCGCGCGCCGTTGGATCCCGCCGCAGCGGTGGCCCTCTGAGGGCCCCTGTCAGGGGCCGTGTCAGCGGGCCTCTGAACGGCACTGGTGCGCCGTCGACCGCCGGACGCGCCGCCGTCCGGACCTGCCGTCTTCGATCTTGCCACGCTCGACCTACCTTGGTGTACGGCTCGTCATGCCCCGACCCCCGCGCCCCAGTGTGCACAACCGGCGCAACCGGGGGGAGTCAGCGTCGCACAACACAACGCGGACCACCGCATCTTGCGTTTCGCCACGCGGGGTCGCATCAGCCTCGGACCGGCCCGATTGGAACAGCGTCAGCGCCTGCCCGACCAGCTCCGCGAGCCGGAAACCCCGTTAGCGAGGCCCGGGAGCAGCGCTCAGCCGCTGGCACTCCGGCGCGGCACCGAACGCGGGCGCCAGTTGCGGGTCGCTGGCCAGCCCCTGCATCTGAGCGGTGGTCTCACCGATATCGGGGCCAGGGAGCTCCCTGGCCTTTTTGTCGAAGTCCTCGTTCGCGGGCAACGCGGCGATCTTCTCCCGCTGGCCGGCGACCGTCCCGGCCGAGGTGGTGAAAAAACCCACCACAGTGTCCTGGACCCGCTGGCCATCGGTGATCGCCGGCGGCCCCACCTGCTCAAGCTTGTGGGCGGTGTTGGTGAACGCCTGCCGGGTGCTGTCAGCGAAGGCGAGCAGCCCGTCCTTCTGGCCCTGCGGGGTAGCTTGCACCTTCCCCAGGGCAGCGGCTCCGGCGATCACCTCACCGAGGCCACCACAGAACGCGCCCACCCAGGCCACCGGGTCAGCACCCTTGGGGGCGGGCGACTTGGCGTCACCGGAACCCTTGGCAGCGCCAGAGCCGCACCCTGCGAGCGCGAGGCCCAGGGCCAGGATGACGACACCGGACCGGCGACAAGATGAGACCACGACTGTTCCTCTCCGACCATCGGGTACCGATCGGACATTTCGACCGATATGCTTGAACGGTACCCGACCGGTGGAGCGGCTACCCGGTGACCTCCGCGGGCGGCGGTCCACCAGTGCGGTGTGGACTTGTACATCATCACCGCCGTCAGCGGGGCCCAGCGCCGGAACCCAGTCGCTGACACTCTGGCGCGGCACGGAACGCGGGCAGCAGCTCCTTGTTGCTGGTCAGCTCCTGCGCCTGAGCGCTAACCCCACTGAGATCGGGGCCAGACAGGCGGCTGGCCTTCTGCACGAAGTCTGGGTCGTTCGCGTCCAACGCAGCGAACTTCGCGCGCTGGTCGGCGACCGTCCCGGCCGCCTTGGTGAAAAAGCTCACCGCGGTGTCATGGGCACGCTTGCCGTCCGTGATTCGCGGCGGGCCGAGCTGTTCGAGCTTGCCCGCGGTGTTGGCGAACGCCCGCTGGGCGCTGTCAGAGAAGGCGAGCAGCCCGTCCTTCTGGCCCTGCGGCGTGGGCTGCGACTTCGCAATCGAGGCCACTCCAGCGAGCACATCACCCAGCCCACCGCAGAACGCCCCTACCCAGGCCACCGGATCAGAATCGATGGCCTTGGAGGTGGCCGGCTTGGCGTCACCGGAGCCGCATCCGGCCAGCACCAAAGCTAGCGCCAGGACAATGACGCCGGATCGGCGACGAGAGGGGAGCACACCCGGAGAACGACGGGCTGAGGTTGCCCGTAACGGGGGCCTCATGCGGTGACCTTAGCGGGGGTCGCGTCCATCAGCGAGGTGGACCGCCGCTTGGACACCACCACCGCCGCCACGATCACCGCTGCGGCGGCCAGCGCAATACCCACCCGCAGCCCGGCGCTCGGACCAGCCGAGATCGTCACGATCGCCGGCGCGATCAGCACCGCGACCAGGTTCATCACCTTGATCAGCGGGTTGATCGCCGGGCCCGCGGTGTCCTTGAACGGGTCGCCAACAGTGTCACCGATGACGGTCGCCGCATGCGCGGGGGAGCCCTTGCCGCCGTAGTTGCCGTCCTCGACCAGCTTCTTGCCGTTGTCCCAGGCGCCCCCGGAGTTGGCGAGGAAGATCGCCATCAGAGTGCCGGTGACGATCGCGCCGGCCAGGAAGCCGGCGAGCGGACCAACGCCTAGGCCGAAGCCCACCGCGACCGGGGTCAGCACGGCGAGCAGGCCCGGGGTAGCAAGCTCACGCAGCGAGTCCTTGGTGCAGATGTCGACCACCCGCCCATACTCGGGGCGCACCGACCCATCCATGATTCCGGGATTGTCCCGGAACTGCCGGCGCACCTCGTAAACCACGGCTCCAGCGGCCCGGGATACGGCGTTGATCAACAGGCCGGAGAACATGAACACCACGGCAGCGCCGATGGTGAGGCCGACCAGCACGTTGGGCACCGAGACGTTGAACGCCTGGTCGAGGTTCAGGCTCGCGGCCGCCGACCGGATGGCGTCACGGTAGGAGCCGAACAGCGCTGTCGCGGCGAGCACCGCGGTGGCAATCGCGATGCCTTTGGTGATCGCCTTGGTGGTGTTACCCACCGCGTCGAGCTCGGTGAGGATGCCCACCCCCTCGCCCTTGACGTCGCCGGACATCTCGGCGATACCTTGGGCGTTGTCGCTGACCGGGCCGAAGGTGTCCATCGCGACGATGACGCCGACCGTGGTCAGCAGCCCGGTCCCGGCCAACGCGATCGCGAACAGCGCGACGGTGACCGAGCCGGACAGCAGGAACGCCACGTACACCGCGCCGCCGATCACCAGAGCGGTGTACACCGCCGACTCGAAACCGATCGAGATCCCGGACAGGATGACGGTCGCGGCTCCAGTCAGCGAGCTCTTGCCGACGTCCCGGACGGGGCGGTGCTCGGTGCCGGTGAAGTAGCCAGTAAGCCACAGGATGATCCCGGCCAGCACGATACCGATGATCACTGCGATCGCCGCAATAAGCGCTGGGTTGCCTGCGACCGTGCTGCTCAATTGACCGTCGATCTCCGTGACACCGGTGAGCTCGCTGAAGCTGTTGGGCAGGTAGAGGAAGGCGGCCACCGTGCAGGCCACCGCCGAGATCACCGCAGCGATGTAGAAGGAACGGTTGATCGCGCGCAGGCCCGGCTCGCCAGCCCGGGCCCGGGTGATGTACACACCGATCACTGCGGTCACCACGCCGATCGCCGGCACGATCAGCGGGAACAGCAGGCCCTTGACGCCGAACGCGGCGGTTCCCAGGATCAGCGCCGCGACCAGCGTCACCGCATAGGACTCGAAAAGGTCAGCGGCCATGCCCGCACAGTCGCCGACGTTGTCGCCGACGTTGTCGGCGATGGTGGCCGCATTGCGCGGGTCGTCCTCGGGGATGCCCGCCTCGACCTTGCCGACCAGGTCACCACCCACGTCGGCGGCTTTGGTGAAGATGCCACCGCCGACCCGCATGAACATCGCGAGCAGCGCGGCGCCGAAGCCAAAGCCCTCCAGCACCCGGGGTGCCTGACCGGCGTAGACCATCACCACCAGAGCGGCACCGAACAGGCCCAGCCCGACGGTGGCCATGCCCACCACGCCGCCGGTGCGGAACGCGATCCGCATCGCCTTCTCCCGGCCAGCGGACTCGTTGGACGCCGCGGCGACCCGGATGTTGGCTCGGGTGGACAGCCACATGCCCATGTAGCCGATCGACGCCGAGAACAGGGCCCCGACCAGGAAGAAGATCGAGCGACCGATCCGCTCACCGACGCTCTCGGCGGGTAGCACGAACAGCACCAGGAAGACAATCACGGCGAAGATAGAGAGCGTCCTGAATTGCCGGTTCAGGTAAGCCGAGGCGCCCTCCTGGATCGCCCGGCCGATCTCCTGCATGCGGGGTGTGCCCTGGCCGGCGGCCAGCACCTCCCGGAGCAGGACGGCGCCGATGGCCAGAGCGGCAAGAGCAACGACGGCGACCACACCAACGACGGTGTAGTCACCCCCGCTCAGTTCGAGACCCCCGCCCTGGGCGAGGATGAACCCGGACATCCGTCCTCCTGATTTCCGTGCAATGCACCGAATTGCGCCGCCTCGTGAGATGGCACCACGGCCGGGGAGTCTAGGCGTTGCCGTCGCTGATCACTGCGGCCGGTGTTGCCCTGGGCGCCCC
>DASYIL010000259.1:0-6928 GCA_035997545.1 Pseudonocardiaceae bacterium | reverse complement strand
GTTGTGTTCTGCTCGGAGTCGCAGGATCTGCCGGTTTTGGTTGGGCAGATCTGCGCCGTTTCCGGGGGGGTGCCGCTGATTGGGTGTACCACGGCCGGCGAGATTGCGACGAGTGGACCTCGTGAGGCCAGTGTCGTTGTCGCCGCTTTGGGCGGGGATGGCTTCAGGATCGAGACAGCCGTTGCCACGGGGGCATCGAGCGATCTGCGTGCCGCGGGGGCGTGCGCGGCGCGCTGCCTGCCATCGCCGGTGGATCGCCCCTACCGAGCGTTGTTGCTGTTGACCGATGGTCTAGCGGGTGATCAGCAGGAGATCGTCCGCGGTGCGTATGCGGTTCTGGGCGCGAGTGTGCCGCTGGTGGGCGGCTGCGCGGGTGATGACCTCAGGATGAGGAGGACGTTTCAGCTGTATGGCGATCGCGTGTTAACCGACTCGGTCGTCGCTGCCGGGATCGCTTCGGACGCCCCGCTGGGGATTGGCGTGCGGCACGGTTGGCGCCGGGTCGGTGAGCCGATGCTGGTGACGGGCAGCGGTGGAAACTGTGTCGTCACTCTTGATGACCGTCCGGCTTTGGATGTCTACCTGCAGCGTCTTGGTGTGGAGCTCGTGCGGGTGGGTGAGGAGGGATTTACCCGCCTTGCGCTTACCCACCCGCTGGGGTTGAGCCGACACAGCGGGGAGGAGCAGGTGCGCCTCATCGGGGGCGCCGATTTCTTCGAGCGCTCGCTGTTGTGCATCGCGGAGGTCCCGCAGGGCGGGCTGGTGTGGATCATGGAGGGGGACGCTGATTCGGTCCTGTCGGCCACCGATGCCGCATGCCGTGACTCGTTGGCCGCCCTTGGCGGTCACTCGCCGCTGGGGATGCTCGCTTTTGACTGCATCGCGCGACGCGGCGTGCTCGGCAACCATGGCATCCACACGGAGATCGACCGGCTGGCGGCGAATGTCGCCGGCGCGCCCGTCGCCGGGTTTTACACCTATGGCGAGATTGCTCGGACGAGGGGAATGTCTGGCTTCCACAACCAGACCCTGGTCGTTCTCACGATCGGCTGAGATGCACCCGTCGAGGTGGTCCACTCATCAGCTCGCCGAGTTCCTCGCGGTCGTGTCGTCATCCGAGACCGAGGCGTCGGCGGCGCTGGCGGCGGTCGAACGAGCGGCGGAGGCACTCGACGCCGAGGTCGTCGCGATCGTCTGCGGTAGCGAGCTCGTGGCTGCTGTTGGGTACCCGGAGGGCGCCGTGCCGGTGGCTGAGCTGGACTCGCTTTCGCCCGGCGGCGCGGACAATGAGCTCGCCGTCCCCGGTGTGGGGGTATGCCCGGCGACCGCGGTGTGTCTGGAACACCCGCCGGGCGCGATGCTGATCCTGGCGCGGTGCGGGCCTGGGGGCCTCAGCGGTGAGGAAGCCAGTCTGCTGCGCGGCATGGCGCGGGTGACCTCGATGACGATGCGGATACTGCGCCTGCTTGATGACGAGCGCGCCGCGCGAGAGCACAGCGATCGCCAGGCGGCCGAGAACGCACGCCTGCTCGACGCTTTGACCGAACGCCAGGCGCTGCTCGAGCGGCTCGCGCAGGAGCAGGCCGCGCTGCGTCGCGTCGCCACGCTGGTGGCGGGCCAGGCGCCGGCCGAAGACATCTTCGCCGCGGTAGCCCAGGAGGTGGGCCGGCTACTGGGAGCCGACATGGGTGCCGTCTGCAGATATGAGTCCGACGGGTCGGTAAGTCTGGTGGCCAGCTGGAGCGAGGCAGGCATCCACATCCCCGTCGGCACGCGAACCGGGCTGGAGGGCCGAAATGTCTCGGCCATGGTGCTGCAGTCCGGCGGCCCCGCCCGGCTCGACAGCTACGAAGGGCTTTGCGGCCCCCTCGCCGCGTTGCTGAGGGAGCATGGCATCCGGTCCTCGGTCGGCGCGCCGATCCTCGTGGACGGGCGTGTCTGGGGCTCGATGATTGCCTGCTCGAATCAGCCCGAGCCATTTCCCACTGACAGCGAACAGCGGCTGGCAGCGTTCACCGAGCTGGTCGCGACCGCGATCTCCAACGCGCAGGCCCGGTCGGACCTGGCCCGGCTTGCCCAGGAGCAGACCGCCCTGCGGCGGGTGGCGACGCTCGTCGCCCGGGGGGTGTCGCCGGCTGAGGTGTTCGCGGCGGTCACCGAAGAGGTCGGTCGGCTGCTCGGTCTGGACCTCACGTCGATGCTCCGGTTCGAACCCGACGACACGGCGACTGTCGTCGCCCAGCTGGGCTGGAAGCACGAGGAGAGCCGCATCGGGGACCGCTGGGAGATTGAGTCGCTCTTGGCCGTCGCGTCGGTCCGACGCACCGGCCGCTCGGCCCGTGTCGATGACACCAGCCGGGCTCGCGGGAGGCTCGCTGACCTCGTCCGCGACGAGGGAATCCGCTGCATGGTCGCCGGTCCGATCGTCGTCGAGGGGCGTCTGTGGGGCGCGATCGGCGTCGGGTCCCGACGCGGACCGCTACCGGCCGACACCGAGCAGCGCATGGCGGATTTCACCGAGCTCCTCGCCACCGCGGTCGCGAACGCGGAAAGCCGGGCCCAGCTGACAGCCTCACGGGCGCGCATTGTCGCCGCCTCCGATGAGACCCGCCGGCGAATCGAACGTGACCTCCACGACGGAATCCAGCAGCGGCTGGTCACGCTCGCCCTCCAACTGCGCGGCGCCAGGGACGCCATGGCCCCCGTGCGGCCGGAGCTGCTGGGGCAGCTATCTCACCTGGAGGACGGGCTCAACAGTGTGCTCGACGAACTCCGCGAGATCTCCCGCGGTGTGCACCCCTCGATCCTGTCGGAGGGAGGACTCGGCCCCGCGCTGAAGTCACTTGCCCGGCGCTCTGCCGTGGCGGTGGAGCTGGAGCTGACCACGGTGGCGCGATTGCCACAACCCCTGGAGGCCGCCGCCTACTACGTCGTCAGCGAGGCGCTGGCCAACGCGGCCAAGCACGCCAACGCGTCCCTTGCGCAGGTCAGCCTCCAAGTGCGGGGCACGACGTTGCACCTGTCCATCCGCGACGACGGGATCGGCGGAGCCGACCCCACCCAGGGCTCAGGGATCCTCGGCCTCACCGACCGCGTCGAAGCCCTGGGCGGCACGCTGAAACTGGTAAGCCCAGCCAGACGGGGAACAACTCTGCACGTCAGCCTTCCGCTCCCAGACGACTGGGCACTGGGAGGCCGCCGAGGAGTCTAGGGGTGTGAACGTCCCGTTACGGTCTGCTGGGTGTGGTGGTAGGTGGCTGTCGCGATGACGACGGACAGGGTGGCGAGTGGCAGTGCGGGCAGGATAGCCGGGGCGGTGAGGATGAGGACGCCACCGGCGGCGGCGCCGACGGCCACGGCGGTGACCACGGCAACGCCGCGGTGATCGAGATGACGGGGCCGCTGTGTGGCAACGAGGGAGGCGACGACCCCGGTGAGGGTGCCGGTGAGATAGGTGGTGGACACCGCCGTGCCGAGACCGCGCACCGCGGCGCTTTGCAGTCCCATGCCCAGTGCGGCGACCGCGAGCAGAACCAGTTGTGGGCCACCGGTCGGCTGGGCGTGGGTGAACTCCCATCCTGCGCTGAACCCGCCCATCACCGCGAGCTCAACTAGCAGCGTCAGGGTGACAGCGACGGGCCACGTCTGCTCGCCCAGGCGCGGCGGCCCAGCGATCCAGGTGCCAAGGGCAGCGCCGGTGACATAGCCGGCGAAGGCCACTGCCGTATGCGCGGCCAGCTCACCGGACAGGCGGGCGGCGGCCAGGCCCAGGAGCACCAGGTTGCCGGTCATGACGCTGCTGAACACGCCACCGAGCCGGGTGACGCTGGCGACGTCCACCGCGCCCGTGCCACAGGCCAGCGCGGCGGCAAGGACGGTGAGCGGCACGTGACGCCGGGGGTGCGCATCGGTCACGCTAGCCGGTCGCCGCTGGTGCTGCCGCCAAAGTCGATCACTGGGTTCGGATCCTAGGGACACAGGACGGCCTTAATAACGCCGTTGGCACGTTGGTCGAACTGCTGGTAGAGCCCGGCTGCGTCGTCGAGGTGGCCGTGGTGGGTGACAACGACTCCGGGTCTGGCACGGCCGGACACGACGAGGTCACGCAGCAGGGTGGTGTAGCGGCGATCGTGGGTGCGGCCGAAGTTGACCGAGATGCCCTTATTGAAAAACGTCGCCCAGGGCACGGTGAGACTACCGTCGGGATGCCCCACTGCGGCCGGGTGAAGGTCCTTCTCGGCGTACACCCCCGCAATCCCGAGATGCCCGGTGGGATTGATCAACCTGGCCAGGTCATCGATGACCTGGGTCGGTTTCTCCGCTCCGGACCCCGCCCGGTCGTGGGCCTGGAATCCGACCGCGTCGATGCCGTTGTGCACCCCGTCCATGGCCTCCTCACCGATCGGGAGCCCGGCGTCGCGGCGGAGCTGGCGGATCTGCTCGACCGGATCGCCGGCCCGGTAATCGACCGGGGTCGCGCCCAGTTCCCCAGCCTTGTCCAGCCGCTCGGGTACGCCGTCGACAACATAGACTTCGGCCGCGCCTTTGAGCAGCGCGCTATAGGCCGCGAGAAGGCCAACGGCGCCTGCACCAAACACCGCCACCGTGCACCCCGCGCTCACTGCGGCAAGCTCGGTGGCATGCCAGCCGGTAACGAACGCATCAGCGAGCAGCACGAAATCGTCCTCCCGATCGTCGCCGGGGTCGCCCGGTACCGGGATACAGTTGGCGTCGGCGAAGGGCACCCGCAGCAGTTCGGCCTGCGCGCCACGGTAGGGACCCATCCCGACATAGCCGTAAGCGGCACCAAACCCCCCCGGACGTACCCGCAGGCAAGCCGCGGAATAGCCGCGGGCGCAGTTCACGCACACCCCGCAATACAGGTGAGTCGGGATCACCACCCGATCGCCCGCCCTCACCAGCTCCACCGCCGAGCCGACCTGCTCAACGACACCCAAAGGTTCATGACCCAACACCAGGCCCGCGCTGGCACCGGTACGGCCGTCATACATGTGCAGGTCAGTGCCGCAAATCGCACTGGAAGTCACACGCACCACCACGTCGCTGGGCTCCTCCACCACCGCATCAGAAACCTCGTCCACGATGACCGATCGAGTGTCGGCGAACACGACAGCCTTCATGGCGTCCGTCCTTGTCTCTGTTGGCAGGCATCACGGCCGCGGATCATCACGGTGGGGGGCGGGGCCACCGACCGGGACGCGCGTCCTACCTGTCGTCACTATCTACGGTGCGTGGGTGCGAGGACAGCGTGGCAGTGCTGCCTGGAGACAGCATCACGGCCAGCGGCCGTCGTGTTCTGGTGCTGGCGGGAGTTGGTGGACTCCGGCTGGCCGTAATGAGGTCTGGCGTTGGCAGCGAAGAAGTGGGCAGGCCCAGACCGGCTTGCGGATCTCGATATCAAGTCCAGCTTGCCACAGGCTCGGGCTAACTGGAATACCCGCCGGGTTTGTCGTCGAATGGAAGCTCGACGTCCACCGACGTCCCCCGCGCCGAGGGGGCTGTGGAGGGAAATCGTACCGCCGAGCGCCTCCACACGGTCTTTCAGGCCGATGAGCCCGGAGCCTCGGCCATCGGCTCGCACGTTGAGCGCGACGGGCATCGGTAGGCGGCGGACAAGTGTGTTCAGCGCCGGCGCGAGGGCGCCCTCGGCAAGCATCGCCGGGTGGATTCCACGCGAAATCTCCCGCAGCTCGTCGAGCACGCTCGCCAGCCCCTCGGCGACGCGGGACGATCGCAAAGATCCCTGCGCCCAACGAGTCTTCGTGGTCTCTACCGATGACGTGCCCGAGCTGCCTCAGCGTGCTTGTCTTCCCGGCGAGCGCACCGACTGCCGGTCAGCAGCCATCCAAGCACTGCGGGCAGCAGTAGAGGACGACGGCCGCTGGCAGCAATGCCGCCACGCGAGCAGTGCACGACGCTGTTCACAAGCCGGACCCGGACGTCGTCGGTCGCTGTGACTGATGGCAAGACCGAGCGGTGATCCTTTTTGATGGGCAGGGTGATGGGCTTTGAATCCGACGGTGCTAATCGCTGCATTTTTCGCCACGGCGATCGAAGTCATTGAAATGGTTGCGATCGTGGTGGGAGTGGGGGTGACGCGCTCCTGGCGAGCGTCGCTGATGGGCGCGGGCGCGGGTTTGGTGGTGCTCGCGGTGCTGGTCGCAGGGTTGGGCACGGCGGTGCGCGACGTGCCGCTGACTTCGGTGCGATTGGTGGTAGGCGCGTTGCTGCTCGTGTTCGGGCTGCAGTGGCTGCGCAAGGGCGTGCTGCGAGTTGCCCGCGACGGGTGGGGCGTGGGCCACAGCGCCACCGACGTCGACTCCGCCGACTCAGACGAGCGCCGATTCGACTGGACCGGGTTCGTGCTGTCGTTCAAGGGCGTGTCGCTCGAAGGCCTGGAGGTAGGGGTCATCGTCGTGGCATTCGGAGCGGCGGCGGGCGCGGTCGGCTCTGCCGTGGTGGGCGCCGCCACCGCGATCATCGTCCTGGCCGCCCTCGGCGGGCTGACCTCCCAGCTGGTCGCCCGAATCCCACGGCGAGCGCTGCAGCTGTTCGTCGGAGCAATGTTGACCACATTCGGCACATTTTGGGCCGGAGAAGGCCTCGGCGTGGCCTGGCCGGGCGACCAGTCGGCACTCCTCGCCCTGGGGGCGCTCTACGTCGTCGCGGCGCTGGGACTGCTCAGATGGGTCCGCCACTGGCGGCGCGACACCCAACAGCGGACAGCGCAGCCGCGATCAACCTCCACCCCGTCTCCGTCAGGGACGCATCGATGACCAGTGTGCTACGCGGGATCCGCGCGTTCGTCATGTTCTGGGTCGACTTCATCATCGGGGACGACTGGACCGTCGCCGCCACGGTCGCGCTCGCCCTCCTCGGGACCTGGGCTCTGACCCACGCCGGGGTC
>DASYIL010000258.1:0-19590 GCA_035997545.1 Pseudonocardiaceae bacterium | reverse complement strand
CGCGCGGCCCCCATCGCGTCCACGGTTGCCTTCTTAAACGTTGTTAGAGTAGCGTCTCTAACGTTGTTAGAGGAAGGATGGGTCACGAATGAGTGACGTGCACCTGGCGGCTACCGGCAGCCACGCCGTGGCCGTACCGCCACCTGCCGTCCACGTGCGCGGGTTGGTCAAGCGCTACTCAGCGGTCGAGGCTGTGCGCGGTCTTGACCTTGATGTCGCGCCCGGCGAGACGTTCGGCTTCCTGGGCCCCAACGGGGCAGGCAAGTCGACCACGATCAAGATCCTCTGCACTCTCGTCAAGGCGACCAGCGGCACGGCCCGGGTGGCGGGCTGGGATGTAGCAACCGAGCGCGACGCGGTCCGGCGGCACATCGGGCTGGTGTTCCAGGAGCCGACGCTGGACGCCTACCTGACCGGCGAGCAGAACCTGCGCTTCCACGGCGAGCTCTACGGCGTTGACCGCTCAGGCGCCGCGGCGCGCCGGGAGGAGATGCTGCGGATGGTTGGCCTCTGGGAGCGGCGCGGCGACGAGGTCCAGACCTACTCCGGAGGCATGCGCCGCCGGTTGGAGATCGCCCGCGGTCTGCTGCACTCACCGAAGGTGCTGTTCCTCGATGAGCCGACGATCGGCCTGGATCCGCAGACCCGGGCATCGATCTGGGAGTACATCTGCGAGCTGCACCGCAGTGAGGAGATCACCGTGTTCGTAACCACCCACTACATGGACGAAGCCGAGCACTGCGACCGGATCGCGATCATGAACGAGGGTCGGATCGTGGCGCTCGACACCCCCGAGCGGCTCAAGGCAGCCGTGGGCAAGGACCGGGTGCAGATCACCACCGACGATGACCACGCCGCGATCCAGGCACTGCGCCAGCACTTCGGGCTCGAGGCGGCGGTACACGAGGGGATGGTCAGCTTTGCAGTGAACGACGGCGCATCGTTCGTACCCCGGCTGTTCGCCGGGCTCGACGTGCCCATCCGGTCGATAACGGTCAATCGTCCCAGCCTCGATGACGTGTTCCTCGCCCACACCGGTACCACGATCCGCGACGCGGAGAACTCGGACGGCGGCCTGATAAATCCGATGGCCGCGCTCGCGCGAGGGCGGTGAGCGGGACGGCTGGAATAACCGTTGCGTCGGTGCGGGTGCCTGCGATCGGGTTGCGTCATGAGGCGAGAGCCGCGTTCGTCGTCTGGCAACGCGAGTTGATCCGCTTTGTTAAGGACCCGGCACGCGTCGTGTCCGCACTGGTGCAGCCGGTGCTGTTCCTGTTCGTTCTCGGTGTCGGGCTCTCCTCGATCGTCAACGCCGGCAATGGCTCGGTCGACTTCAAGACCTTCCTGTTCCCCGGTGTGCTGGCGACATCGGTCCTATTCACTGCCGCGTTCTCCGGGATCTCGATGGTCTGGGACCGGGAGTTCGGCTTCCTGCGCGAGATGCTGGTGGCGCCGGTGAGCACCATGGCCATCCTGACCGGCAAGTGCGTCGGCGGCGCGACAGTGGCCACGCTGCAAAGCCTTGTCCTGCTGGCCCTGGCGGGCCTCGTCGGCGTCCCCTACTCGCCGGTGATGATGCTGGCCCTGGCCGGGCTGATGTTCCTGATGGCGTTCATGATCACCGCGCTGGGAATGGTGCTCGCCGCACGGATCAAGCAGGTGCAGTCCGCGATGCCGATGGTCCAGCTGATCATCACGCCGCTGATGTTCCTGTCCGGCGCGCTGTTCCCGCTGTCCGGACTCCCGATCTGGCTCGCCGTACTCACTCAGCTCAATCCAATGACCTACGCCGTCGAACCGATGCGCTCGGTGGTCTTCGACCAGCTGCACGTCGACCCGGCGACGCGGGCGACCCTCGACCCGGGCATCATCTGGAATCACTGGCAGGTACCGGTCGGGTTGCAGCTCGTCCTCGTGATCGTGGCATGCATCGTACTCCTGTTTGCCGCGGTGGCCCGGTTCGCCCGCACGGAGTGAGGGTGGCGGCATGAGCCTGATGGCCGCTGCCGTCGAGGCGTTCGGCCGGCCGGTCGACAGCCCCGGCTCTTGGTGGCACAGCGGTCAGGTCCTGGTCAGGGCACGGATCTGGGGTGCCGCGCGCGGCCACCCCGCGAGCAGCTCGGCACGCCGGCCGAGGCGGAAGGCCGGCCACTCGAACGCCGGGGCCATGGTGGTACCCATCAGGGTCCACTCGCCGAGCGGACTGGAGCCCTGCCACACCCTCGCGGGCACGACGACCTGCGGCCTCGCTCCCGCCGCAAGGTCCGGCCCGAGGACCGGCTGCTCGACCTGCCCGCCCGGATGGAGCAGCAGCAACCGCAGTGGCGATCCGGAATACCAGTGGTAGGTCTCCACGCCGTCGAGCGCGTGCAGTGCCGAGAAGTCCGGGGCGAGCAGC
Source organism: Pseudonocardiaceae bacterium (assembly GCA_035997545.1). Taxonomy (GTDB): domain Bacteria; phylum Actinomycetota; class Actinomycetes; order Mycobacteriales; family Pseudonocardiaceae. Next base: position 17,192 of record DASYIL010000258.1, on the reverse strand, counting down.
ATGAAGTAGATCACCGAGCAGTGCGCGTCAACGTAGGTCCGGCGGAACAGACCACCCTCCTCCGGCATCCGCTCCAACCCGAGCAATCGCGCGATCCGCTCCCCCTCGGCGCGGGGGTTCATGGCCGGTCACCAGGGCTAGCGTCGGGTTGTCCACCTCGGCGACCACATCCAGTATCCGCAGACACTAATCGGTCCTCCATCCTGGCGAAGACCAACCACTCGTCCGCGAGCGGCTACGGCAGGCCGGGAACCTTCAACGTCACACGGTAGAGCGATGTCCGGGCCGTGATGTAAAGCGTCTTGCGGTCGGCGCCACCGAACGTGCAGTTGGCGGGCACCTCGGGAACGGAGATAGTGCCCCAAGCCATGCCGTCCGGCTTGTACACCTGCACGCCGGCGTTGGTCGTCACATACAGGTTTCCCCCGTCGTCCATCGCCATCCCGTCGCCGCCACCTGTAGAGGGCACGAATATCGCGGGCGGTCCCACGGAGCCGTCGGGCCTGACCGGAAACTTGCGCACCAGCCCCTCCTCGGTATCGGCCACGTACAGCGTCTTCTCGTCCGGCGAGAGGGCCACGCCGTTGGGACGGTTCATGTCTCTCGACTCGAGGTGCAGCGTGCCCGCCGGGTCGACCCGGAACACGCCCTGGAAGTCGAGTTCACGTGCCTGGCCGGCCGGGAGGCCGTAGGGAGGATCGGTGAAGTAGATGGTGCCGTCGCTGCGGGTGATGTTGTCGTTGGGCGAGTTCAGTCGCTTCCCCTGCCAGCGATCCGCCACCGTCACGACGGTGCCGTCGGCCAGGGTGCGAGACACCCGCCGGTTATCGCCCTCGCTAGCGATGAGCCGCCCCTGCGCGTCAAGCCCAAGCCCGTTGCTTTTGCCGGTCGGCATCCGGAAGACGGTGACGGTAGCGGGTGGTTGGAGCTGGTGGATGGTGTCGGCCGGTATGTCGGTGAAGAGGAGCAGGCCTTTCGACGCGATCCAGACTGGACCTTCCGTGAACATGAGCCCACCGCGGACCTTCTCGACGTCGCCCCGCCCCATCAGGGGGTCGATTCCGGTCCAGTCCTTCGCCGAGCCTGAGGAGCCGACGCAGGCTGGGGAGAGAGCTGCTGTCGCGAGAGCGGCGCCCGCGATGACGGCGCCGACGATACATTTCGAGATCCGCATGGCGGCGATCAGCGTACCCACAGACGGCGGTGACGTGCGTCTCCCGCGTGACTTCCCTGGTGAGCCCGGCCATGGCCAGCAGTTGGGCACGGAATTCCGTACCCCGGGGGTGAGCTCTCCGTCACGCATGATGGTGACGGCACCAAGGTGATCGAGACGCCGGACGGTCTGCGAGTCGAGGTTGCCCGACTCGATGAGCGGGAGGGAGCCATGGGATGGCAGCGTGGACGAGCGGTCTCGACGCTCACATCGCGCCTGACTTGGGCAGGTCAGCGCTGGTGATTATCGATACCCAGGTCGATTTCGTCGACGGTGGCGCCTGCCCGATCCCCGGAACCACACAGATCTTGCCGAACATCGCCCACCTCCTAGCGGCATACCGTGACGCGGCTCTGCCAATCGTCCATGTGATCCGCCTCTATGACGGCGACGACGTCGACCTGCCACGCAGAGCAGCCATCGCCGCAGGCGCACCCATCGTTCGACCCGGCGCTGTCGGCTCGCAGATCGCACCAGAGCTTCGCCTCGCCGGTGCACCTGATCTCGACGCGCCCACTCTCATCGCAGGCCACCTGCAAAACCTCGGTCCCCACGAGGTTGCTGTCTGGAAACCGCGCTGGAGCGCCTTCCATCGAACCGCCCTGAATCAGCACCTTGCCGACCGTGGAGTGCACACCATCGTATTCGCTGGATGCAACTATCCGAACTGTCCGCGAGCGAGCATCTACGACGCCAGCGAACGCGACTACCGGGTGCTCATTGCCTCTGACGCCATTTCTGGTGTCGAGGACCATCACCTCGAGGAGGCTGGGCTGATCGGCGCCATCCATGCCAGCAGCGACTCGATTATCCACATGCTGGCGCACGAGCGCAGTCCCTAAACCGACGGCCGACGCTCAGCTCACACCAGCCCGCATAGTCACAGTGCACACGCGCCGTTGACAGCGCTCGGACTCATTGGGAGACAAATAGTGCCTGCCACGCCAACCGCGGGCGACGCCGTCCCGGCACGGACCCGCCGGGATCGCGTGCACTACCTGTACCTCGCGGTCATCGCCGCGGTGTTGCTCGGGATCATCGTCGGGTTCGCCGCGCCGCATTTCGCTGCCGAGCTCAAACCGCTCGGCACGGCTTTCGTCAACCTGATCAAGATGATGATCTCGCCGATCATCTTCTGCACGATCGTGCTCGGCATCGGATCGGTCGCCACGGCGGCCAAGGTCAGCAAGGTCGGGTTGCTCGCGATCGGCTACTTCCTGGTGATGTCGACGTTCGCGCTGCTGATCGGGCTGATCGTCGGTAACCTGCTGCATCCGAACGAGGGCCTGCACCTGGATCCAGCCTCTGCAGCCAAGGCGCACCAGCAGGCCCAAGGCAGTGCGGGCACCGTCGACTTCCTGCTCGGCATCGTGCCCAAGACACTGGTGTCCGCGTTCACCGAGGGCCAAGTACTGCAAACACTGCTGGTCGCCTTGCTCGCTGGCTTCGCGCTGCAGAAGCTCGGCCCGAAGGGCGAACCGATCCGGCGCGGTGTCGAGCACGTCCAGCGGTGGGTGTTCCGGATCCTGTCGATGATCATGTGGGCGGCGCCGGTTGGCGCATTCGGCGCGATCGCCGCGGTGGTCGGCGAGACCGGCTGGCCAGCCCTGCGCAGCCTCGCCGTGATCCTGCTGTGTTTCTACCTGACCTGCGTGCTGTTCGTGTTCGTGGTGCTGGGTGCGGTGCTGTGGCTCGGCGCCCGGGTCAATCTCGTCAGCCTGCTGCGCTACCTCGCCCGCGAGTTCCTGCTCATCCTGTCGACTTCTTCGTCGGAGTCCGCGCTGCCGCGCCTGATCGCGAAGATGGAACATCTCGGCGTCAGCAAACCGGTGGTCGGCATCACCGTGCCCACCGGGTACTCGTTCAATCTGGATGGCACCGCGATCTACCTGACCATGGCAACCCTGTTTATCGCCGCGGCGCTGGATCGCCCGCTCTCGGTGGGAGAGCAGATCTTCCTGCTGGTGTTCATGATCATCGCGTCGAAGGGTGCCGCCGGGGTCAGCGGTGCCGGGATCGCCACGCTCACCGGCGGGCTGCAGTCACACCGACCGGAGCTGGTCGACGGGGTCGGCTTCATCCTGGGCATCGACCGGTTCATGTCCGAGGCCCGTGCACTGACCAACTTCGCCGGCAACGCGGTCGCCACCGTGCTGATCGGCTCATGGACCAGGGAATTCGATGCGGATCAGGCACGCAGGGTGTTCTCCGGCGAGGACCCGTTCAACGAGGCAACGCTCCTGGACGAGCCCGCACCGCCTGCGCATGCCTGAGGATGATTTTTCATGGCGAAGGTGCTGGATGCCGCCGCCGCTCACGGCATCACCGTGTAGGTGCGGATGCGTTCCTCGGTCTGGCCAGTGTGGTGGGCCAGGATGCTCTCCAACAGCCGGTTCATTCGGGAGACCTCCGAGGCCCTCCCGGAGAATTGATGTACATGGTGATGTCGCGGTCCGGGTCGGTGGACTCCAGCACCAGCAACTGCGCCATCACATCGGTGGCCGACGCTTTGTCGATCTGCACGCCGAGGAAGATGATGCGCTCCTCGAGCAACTTGTTCAGCGTGTTATTCGGCTTGGACTCCTTGACCCCGGAGCTGGTGCGCTCGATGAACGAAGGCCGGACATAGCGGGTCCCCTGTCCATTGCCGGGCGGCCGGTCGCCGGCACTGGCGTAGCGCCGCTAGGATCCTTGGCCATATCCCGCGGGCCACAACTCATCGAGCCCGGCGAGGATAACGGGTTACTGGCCATCGGGGTGGATCCAGCCGACGGCTTGCTGACCGAGGGCCAGCCCGGCTACGCCCTCATCTGGATGGATGCCCGGATCGACGGGATCGGCGTGACGCCTCGCATCGGCAAGGCGGTGGAAATCAGCGCACTGAACTTGAGCTGCAGCGCAACGACGTCACGGTGGTCGTCGCGCTCGTTACGGTGGTTCACCTGGTCCGCTTCGGCATCCTCGCGCCACGTATGCCCACCAAGGAGAATCTGTGAGCCACCTGCTTCTCGTCGGCGCGATTATCACCGAGGTGGTCGCCACCGTGTCACTGAGCCTGTCCAAGGGTTTCACGAGGCCGCTGCCGTCGCTGGTGGTGATCGTCGGCTACATGACTTCATTTACCCTGCTCTCCTTCGCGCTGGCGCGAGGCCTGCCCCTGGCGATCGCGTACGCCATCTGGGCCGGCGTCGGCGTTGCTCTCGTCGCGGTGATCGGTGTACTCCTCCTGGGCAATAACCTCACCTGGACCCAGGCCGGAGGAATCGTGGCTGTCGTCGCCGGCGTCACCATGATCGAGCTCGGAGCCGCGCACTGACGAAGCCCACGGCAGGAATCCGTCGAGGAATCGCTCGGTCGCGGGCATGAAATGGCTTCCGTAGTGGCTGATCGGGTCCAGGGTCGCCACGATCAGGGTGCCGGGGGTGGTCACCTGGTCGACGTAGAGCAACGCCTCACCGCTTGCCAACGTCACGAGTACCTCGGCGCCCTTCGGCGGATCGAGCACGCCGTGGTAGTGCCAGGTGCAGTCGCGCAGGCTCAGCCGCTCGAACAAGGGATGGTCCGGGCTCGGAGCACGCAACCCCAGTTCAGCGCCCGGAGTGAGCCACCACCAGTAGTTTGTCGGGCGATGCTCCCAGCGCACGCCGGGCAGGAACTCCGGGATCGGCTCCCCGCCGCTGAACGCGATCACGGTGCCACCGGCATCGAGCAGCTCGCGGACGCGGTCGGCGGCCTGATTCAGCAGTCCGCGATGCATTCGCTCGGGGATGACCAGGCCGTCCAGCCCAGTCAGGTCGGTGTCCGCGAGATCGGGAAGGTAAATGAGTCCGCCAGTCAGGTGCCGCGCGTACTGCGGCGCGGTGAACGTCCGATGCTGCTGGGCCGAGCCGCCGTACGCTGCGCCGAGCCCCCCGCGACGGCCATTGTGGCGGCCCTCGACCTTCGCGCTCCGACGCGCGGATTCGGCGATGGCCCAGTCGAGCAGCGCCTCGCCGCAGTACCCCAGCAGATCGCTACTTGCCTGCACCAGAATGGTGCCCGCGGGCGAAGAACCCGGCGACGCCGCGGCGGTAGGTCAGCTCGCTCGGCTGCACCCCGCGGAAGATCGGATGGTCGGCGACCTCGACCACCCGGTAGGTGGCCGGCGAGCGCTCGGCGAGTGGCACGAATGGCGACGCGCCGGGTAACCAGTCCCGATGCAAGTGTCCGCCGAAGATCACCACGCCGCCGCCGTCGAGGAAGTTGCGGATCGCGCCCCGATGCCGGGCCAGCTGCTCCTGGTCGACGGTCGGCGTGATGATCAGTACGGCGTACCGGGCGAGCGCGGTCGATCCCAGCGCGTAGCAGTCGACGCGCTCAACCCGGTCGGACCATTCGCTGCTCTCCGGGGACCGGATATCCATGTCGATCACGGCGACGGCTGTCATGGGCCTCTCCTCACGTGGTCCGCGACACGGACTACGGCCGCCGGTGGGCCGCTCCCCGGTTGTGCAACCTGCGCGAATTCACCAATACCCGGCATACGAAACAAACTCTCCCGGTGTGTGACGCAGATCACTGTCTGGTCGGTAACGCCGCTTCGGCGGATTGCGCCGCAGCGCAGCGCACGCCCGCGCGGTGAATATACCAGGCCGCCACCGCAGGTCCGGCTGATACTTTCCTGTTGGGCTCCTGCGGTGGGTGCCGTCGCCGTCTAAAGTCGATTCAGGTGGGGGGAATAGTAACGAAGCCGAAGCGCCCGAATGAATTCCGGCGGCCGCGGTAGCGCAGGGAGGATCACATGACAGATACCGCAAGTAGGGCTTCGTTGGAGTCGTTGTTGATGAGCCGCTCGCTCAGCGACACGGAACTCATGCAGACAAGCAATATGGCGCCCGATTACGCCATTTTGCCCGATGTGAGCGTGCTCAAAATCGGTGGGCAGAGTGTGATCGACCGCGGCCGGGCGGCGGTTTATCCGCTGATCGATGAGCTGGTGACGGCCAAGCGAAGCCATCAGATCCTCATCGGCACTGGTGCCGGCACGCGAGCTCGGCACCTGTACTCCCTGGCGGCTGAGCTCGGCCTGCCGACCGGCGTGCTGACCGACGTCGGCGCTGCGGTTGCCGACCAGAACGCCCAGATGCTCGGATACCTCATGGCTCGACACGGTGTGCCAGTTGTGGGCGGTTCGGCATTCGGTGCGATCCCGCTGTATCTCGCCGAGTGCGGCGCCGCGATCTTTTCCGGGATGCCTCCGTACGACATGTGGCAACACGTTCCCAGCGAGGGCGTGATTCCGCCGTATCGCACGGACGCGGGCTGTTACCTCGTCGCCGAGGTATACGGTTGTCGCAACATGATATTCGTGAAGGACGAGGACGGGCTTTACACGGCCAATCCGAAGACCGACCCGGGTGCTAAGCTTATACCGGAGATCACCGTCGATGAGTTGACCGCCCTGGACCTGCCAGATCTCGTCATCGAGCGCCCGGTCTTGGAGCTCATGCGCCGTGCCCGGTATGTGAAGTCGGTTCAGGTCATCAACGGGCTACGGCCGGGACTGATTAAGCGAGCGCTGGCCGGCGAGCACGTCGGCACGATCATCTCCGCGGCGTGAGCGCCGCCTCGTCGACACTCAACCAAGGAGAACGTGATGGCGAACACCCGGTCGCACCCCGAACCTTCGTTCGCGGCCAAGGACGTGCCGTCCGCGCTCATGCGCCAGACGCTGCTCGACCGCGAACTCGTCCGGCCCCTCGACCGCCCGGTTATCCGGCTGCTGCCGTGGCTGAACGTCGTCGTGATCGGCGGGCGCTCGATCATGGACAAAGGCCGCGACGCGGTGCTGCCGGTCGTCGAGGAGTTGCGTGCGGCGCTGCTGGAGCATCGGCTGCTGATCCTCACCGGACCGGGCATCCGGGGCCGTCACGTACTCGGCGTCGGGCTCGATCTCGGTCTGCCCACCGGGGTCTTGGCGGCGCTGGCCTCGGCCGACGCTGAGCAGAACGGACATCTGATCGCGGCATTGCTCGCCGAACAGGGCGTGTCTTACCTGCCGCATGCGGCGATCGCGCACCAGCTCGCCGTGCACCTGAGCGCCAGCCGAGCCGTGGTGTCCAACGGATACCCGCCCTATGAGCTCTACGAGTTCCCTCCCGAGGTGGGCAAGATCCCACCGCACCGTACGGACACCGGCGCGTTCCTCCTTGCCGATGCCTACGGTGCCGCCCGGATCATCTACGTCAAAGACGTCGACGGTGTGTTCACCACCGATCCCACGATAACCGACGGGAGCCGTCCCGAGTTCATCCCGAGGGTGGGTGCCGCCCAGCTGCTGGCCATGAACCTCGACACGCTGCCCGTCGACACGCTGGCGGTCGAGCTCATGGCTCACGCCAAGCACCTGACGGAGATCCACATCGTCAACGGGCTCACGCCCGGAAACATCACCAAGGCCCTGCAAGGCGAGCACGTGGGTACACTCATCCACGCGGACTGACACGCTGCGTCCAGGAAAGTGGAGGTCGACGATGGTCGCTGGTCACGATCGGCACGGTGGTGTTGTCAGTGAGACGCTGGTACACGACAGACTCGGACAGCCGCACCAGGGCACGCCGCCCACACGCCGGCAGTGGGTGGCACCGATCTGGGAGCGACTGGACACCCCCATGGAAGTGACGATGTACGCGGGCCGGCGCTAAGGGTTAGTCAGCTCCCGCTGCGATGCTCGTTCGCATCCTGGGGTCTGCGGCTGGTGGTGGGGTACCGCAATGGAACTGTGGATGCCCGGTATGTGACGCTGCGCGGTCGGGTTCGCGCCCAGTGCGTTCGCGACGCTCGTCCACCATTGCCGTCGGCGATGGTGCGGGCGAGTGGTTTTTGGGCAATGCTGGGCCAGAGCTCGATGTAGCGCTGCGCGAGTGTGCTCCGCTCTGGCCTGGACCTGACGACTCCACGGCACCGATCCATGGCGTGTTTCTCACCGATGCCGAGCTCGATCACACGCTGGGGTTGTTGTCGCTTCGCCAGGCCAGTGAGCTGCACGTGTACGCAACCGCGGCGGTGCGAACTCTGCTGACCAGCTGTGGAGTGCTGCCGGCGTTGGAGAGCTACACGGTGGTGCGCTGGCACGAGGTTCGCCCCGGCGAGCGATTCGCGCTGCTGTATCGGCATGGTGCGACGTCGCCGATGTGGTGTGAGCCGTTCGATGCCAGCAGCGGTCGGCTGCCCCGCTACGCTCGCGGTAGCGGTCCGGTCTCTGGCGTGGTCGTCGGCTACCGGATCACTGACCAGCGCACCGCTCGCTGCGTGGTGTTTCTCCCCTCGGTCGCGGCGCTCGACGACAGCCTGCTCGAGTACGTCAGCCAAGCAGATCTGGTCCTCATTGATGGCACGTTCTGGACCGATGACGAGCTCAGCCAGAACGGGCGCGGCACCGCCACAGCTGCGTCGATGGGCCACCTGCCGGTTAGCGGGGGGGCCGGAAGCCTGCAGCTGCTTCGCCAGCACACGCAAGCGCGAGTTGTATACACCCACGTCAACAACACCAATCCGATGCTGTTCGAGGACGCATCGCAACGAGCATGGCTGGCCAGCGCTGGTGCAAGCATTGCCGAAGACGGCGCCCAATACGAGATTTGACCCCCACACGAGATTGACCCAATACGAACTTTGAGCAGGAGAGATGACCGAAAACCAGCCGGCGTTAGATCGGGATGACTTCGAGGGCATGTTGCGCGCTCAGGAGCGGAACTACTGGGACAAGCATCCCTTTCACCAGCGGATGGCCGCCGGTGAGCTCGATCCTTCACACCTGCGGGCGTGGGTGGCCAACCGGTGGTATTACCAGCAAAATTTGCCGCAGAAGGACGCCGCCATCGTCGCGAACTGTCCGCTGCCGGAGATCCGGCGGCGGTGGCTGCCGCGAATCGCATACCACGACGGCACCGCGGACGGTGACGGCGGCTGCGCCCGGTGGCTGGTGCTGGCTGATGCGGTCGGATTGAGCCGGGCCGAGGTCGTGGACGAGCGGCACCTGCTGCCGGGTGTGCGCTTTGCGGTCGATTCCTACGTCACCTTTGCCCGGACAAGGCCATGGATCGAGGGCGTCGCGTCGTCATTGACTGAACTGTTCGCCCCACAGGCGATGGCTGCCCGGACGACCGCATTGCAGCACCACTACACATGGCTTGATCAAGACGCGCTAGGATACTTTGGCTCCCGTATCGACCGGGCTCGCGAAGAATGCGCGGACGCGCTGGATATCGTGTTGTCGCACTGTACATCGAGGGACAGCCAAGACGCCGCCCTGCGCGCGCTGGCGTTCAAGACCGACGTGCTATGGAGCATGCTCGATGCAATCGAGCATTCACTGCAGGCGCTTCGATGACGGTGGCGTTGTCGCTCACCGACCGGCCGCAGCTGCGTCGCGGGGTGCGTGCCGCGGCTGACCCGCTCAGCGGTGAGACGGTGCTGCTCTTCCCCGAGGGTGTGCTCGTTATGAACGAGACAGCGGCTGCCGTCGTCCGGACGTGCGACGGCAACCACAGTGTGGCCGACGTGGTGCAGTCGGTCGGCGAGGTGTACAACGACGTCGCGGTCGAGGACGTCATGTCGCTGCTGCGGGACCTGATCGTCCAGGGTCTGCTGCTGGCCAGCAATGGATAGGCGTCTGCTGGTGGCCGGCCGTGGATAGGCCGCTGGGCCTGCTCGCCGAGCTGACCTACAAGTGCCCATTGCACTGCCCGTACTGCTCCAACCCCCTGGCTGTTCCGCAGGCAACGGAGTTGGCGCTGCACGAGTGGTTGCGCGTGCTGGACGAGGCCCGGCAGCTTGGCATGCTTCAACTGCACCTCAGCGGAGGCGAACCGCTGGCACGCGCCGACCTGACCCCGCTCGTCGCGCGGGCCCGCGCCCTAGGGTTTTACGTCAACCTGGTCACCAGCGGGGTGGGCCTCGACGAGCGGCGCGCGGCCGAACTGGCGCAGGCCGGGCTCGACCACGTCCAGCTCAGTGTGCAGGACGCCGACCACGCGGCAGCCGACGAGGTCGCAGGTGCCCGCGTGTCCGGCCGCAAGATGGCGGCTGCCCGAGCAGTCACGGCGCTGGAGCTGCCGCTGACGATCAACGTCGTGCTGCACCGCGGGAACATCGGCCGGATCGGACCGCTCGTTGACCTCGCCGCTGCGCTCGGCGCCGACCGGCTGGAGCTTGCGCACGCGCAGTACTACGGCTGGGCGCTGGTCAACCGATCCGCGCTGCTGCCGACCCGCGACCAGGTCCTCGCCGCGGAGCAGGCCGTCGCGCAAGCACGAGCAGCGTACGGCGACGCTCTCGAGATCCTTTATGTCGTCGCGGACTACTACGAGCCTTACCCGAAGCCGTGCATGCACGGCTGGGGACGGCGACACATCGTCATCGCCCCCGACGGGCGGGTGCTGCCGTGCCCGGCGGCCGCACAGATCGCCGGACTCGACATCCACAACGTGCGCGAACGCTCGCTGGGCGCAATCTGGCACCACTCCAGGGCCTTCACCCGGTTTCGCGGATCGGGGTGGATGCCGGAGCCGTGCCGGAGCTGCCCCCGTAAGGAGATCGACTTCGGCGGCTGCCGATGCCAGGCCTTCCAACTCACCGGTGACGCCGCACGCGCGGACCCGGTGTGCCAGCTGTCTCCCGATCATCACCTGGTCCGCACGGCCGTTGACGCCGTCGAGCTCCAGCCGCTGCGCCCCCGGGTAAATCCGCAACAGCGAGATGTCACGTGAGATGTTCTGAGGGGCGTTGGCGGCTGGTACGGTCTCGGCTGCTCTGCCTGAGCCGGCGGGCGTTTGGTTGAGGGTGACCGCCTGACCTGCGGTCAGCCGTCTCCGCAGCTGACGGACGTGTGCTGCATATTCTGCGGGGCTGTTGGTGACGCGGAGGTGCGATGGGTGGGTTTTTGTTGCGAAGGTTCGTCAACTATCTGGTATTGGTTCTGTTGGCGGCGTGTGTGGGGTATTTTCTGGCCGCATCAAGCTTGGATCCGCGTGCGAGGTTTGAGGAGCGTAACCCCCCGCCCCCACCGGCCGTGGTGGACCGGGCGCTGTACGAGTTGAACCTTAACGACAAGACACCGGTTGTGGTGCGTTTCGCGACGTGGATCAGCGGTGTGGCCCGTGGCGATTTCGGCAAGACTGTGGACGGTGACCCGGTGGCCGCCGAGATGGGCCGGCGGATGGGGGTGAGCCTGCGGCTGCTGCTGCTCGGTTCGATCCTGGGTGGGCTGTTCGGCGTGCTCGCCGGGGTGGTCAGCGCGGTGAAGCAGCACAAGCTGACCGACTACTCGCTCACGCTGATCTCGTTCGTGGTCTTGTCCACGCCGGTGTTTCTGCTTGCTGTGCTGCTCAAGGTTGGTGGTCTGCAGGTGAACCAGACCGTCGGCATGACGATCTTCTACAACACGGGGGAGTTCACGCCCGGGCTGTCCGGTGCTTGGTGGCAACTCGCTGTTGATCGGGTCCAGCATCTGGCCCTGCCGACCCTGGCGGTCGTGCTCCCAGGGGTGGCCTTCTACAGCCGTTACCAGCGCAGTGCGATGCTTGATGTGCTCGGCAGCGACTTCCTGCGGACTGCGCAGGCCAAGGGGCTGCGCTACCGGCGGGCGTTGCTGCGGCATGGGCTGCGGATTGCGCTGGTCCCGATGGCGACGTTCTTTGCCTATCAGTTCGGTCTGTTGCTGGTCGGCGCTGCGTTCACGGAGAAGATCTTCGCCTGGCATGGGATGGGCGAGTGGTTTATCGACTCGGTGACCACAAGCGATGTGAACGTTGTGGCCGCGGTGACGCTGTTCGCGGCGGTGCTGGTGCTGATCGCGGGGCTGCTCGCTGACCTGGCTTACGCTGCGCTCGACCCGCGGGTGCGGGTCCGATGAGCACGCCGACCAGTGCGCCGGCTCCTAGCGCTACCGGCGGGTCGGCGTCGTCTGCTGCTACGCCCGGTCATGCTGAGGACGGACAGTGTGTTTCGCGGCGCCGTCTGATGCTGCGGCGTTTTGCCCGGAAGAGGTTGGCGGTGGCGGGGGTAGTCGTGCTCGTCGGGCTGTTCGTGTTCACGTTCGCGGGTCCGTCGTTGTCCCGGTGGGGGTACGGGGCGCCGGACTTCGACGCGTTTCTTGCGCCGCCGTCGGCGCAGCATTGGTTCGGCACCACCCAGATCGGTCAGGACGTGTACGTCCGGGCAATGCACGGGCTGCAGAAATCGCTCGTGATCGGGTTGTTGGTCGCGGTGTTCTCGACCGGTGTCGCGGCGGTGGTGGGGGCGTGCGCCGGCTATTTCGGTGGCTGGGTGGACCGCGTGTTGATGTGGCTGGTGGATCTGCTGTTGGTGTTGCCGGCGTTTTTGATTATTGCGGTTCTCAGTCCCGGCTTGCGCAGCAAGAGTTGGCTGTGGTTGGTCGTGCTGCTCACCGGATTCGGTTGGATGATCACCGCTCGGGTGATACGCGGGTTGGCGTTGAGTCTGCGGGAACGCGAGTTCGTGCAGGCGGCTCGGTTCATGGGTGTGGCGTCGGGTGTGATCATTTTCCGGCATCTGCTGCCGAACATGTCGTCGTTTCTGATCATCGACGCGACGGTCACCGTCGGCGGTGCGATCCTGGCTGAGACCGGACTGTCCTACTTTGGGTTCGGTGTGCAGCCGCCGGACGTGTCGTTGGGCACGCTCATCGTTGACGGCACCCCGTCGGCGTTGACGTACCCGTGGTTGTTCTACTTCGCCGCCGGTCTGCTCGTCGTCACCGTGCTGGCGGTCTCCGTTGTGGGGGACGGGTTGCGGGATGTGCTGGGCCCTGACACCGCGTCGGCGAAGACCCACTGATGGCACCAGTCCTAGAGGTGACCGACCTGAGGGTGTCGTTGCCGCGCGAGGCCGGGACGTGGCCGCCGTGCGTGCTTGATTCGTACAAGAAGGTAAGACGATGAGGCGTTTACGGCGGACCCGAGCGATCCTCACTGCGCTGCTGATGTTGGGCCTGGTCATGGCTGGCTGCGGTGGCGGCAGCGGGCGGTTTTCGGGCGGCGACGCCCCGTCGGCGACCGCGAACGACATCAACCCGGTCGCTCGGGACCAGCTGGCCAACGGCGAGACGCTGCGCTGGCCGCTGTTCAGATTCCCAGCCAATTTCAACTACCACGAACTCTACGGGCCCGATATCGAGAACGCGGCGGTTGTGGGGGCGCTACTGCCCCAGCTGTTCACCTTCGACGCCGCCGGCCGTCCAAGGGTGCGGAAAGAGTACTTTGAGTCCGTCGAGTTGACCTCGACCGAGCCGAAACAGGTTGTCACCTACCGCATCAACCCCAAGGCGTTCTGGTACGACGGCACGCCCCTCACCGTGGCGGATTTCCAGGCGCAGTGGAAGGCGCTCAACGGCAGCAGCCCCGCCTTCCGGGTCGCCTCGACCCAGGGCTACGACAAGATCGAGAACGTGGCTGCCGGCCGCGACCAGCGTGAGGTTGTCGTCACCTTCAAAACCAAATACGCCGACTGGCGTGCCCTGTTCAGCATGATCTACCCGGCCTCGACGAATGCCAACCCGAACACCTTCAATACCGGCTGGAAGCAACAGCCACTCACAACCGCGGGCCCGTTCAAGCTCGCCAGCCTCGACCAGACTGCCAAGACGATCACGCTCGTGCGCAACGAGAAGTGGTGGGGCCTGCCGGCCAAACTCGAGCGGATCATCTACCGGGTCATGGATCCCGACGCGCAGGTCGACGCGCTGGCCAACGGTGAGATCGACTTCATCGACGTCGCGTCCGACGTGAACCGCTTCCAGCGCACCAGGGCCGTCCAGGGCGTCACGGTGCGCAGGGCCGGCGCATCGAACTTCGTCCACATCACGATCAACGGCACAAGCGAGGTGCTCAAGGACGTCAGGGTGCGTCGGGCGCTCGCGATGGGCATTGACCGGGGGCGGATTGCCCGAGCTGAGATCGCGCCGCTCGGCGGTGCGCCAGTATCGCTGGACAACCACATCTTCCTGGCCAACCAGAAGGGGTATCAGGACAACTCCGGTGACGTCGGTAGGTACAACCCGCAACGGGCTGGGGCGCTGCTCGACGAGGCAGGCTGGAAACTCACCAGCAGTGTCCGGACCAAAGGCGGTGAGGATCTCACTGTCCGGTTTGTGATCCCCACGCAGGTGACCAACACTGCCGAGCTCGTCAAGAGCATGCTCAGCAAGATCGGCGTCAAGGTGAGGATCGAGAGCGTGCCGGCCAACAAATTCCACAACTTCATCGCGTCGGGGAATTTCGACTTCGTCTCGTTCGTCTGGTTAGGCACACCGTTCTCGATCAGCTCGTCGAAGCCGATCTACGCTAACCCGAAGCCCGGCCCCGACGGCCAACTCGACGTCCAGCAGAACTACGCCCGGGTCGGCTCAGACGAGATCGACCGGCTCTTCGATCAGGCCACCGCCGAGCTCGACCGCACACAGGCCGTCCAGCTCGCGAACGAGATCGATGCGAAGATCTGGCAGGAGGTCCACTCACTTACCCTCTACCAGCGACCCGACATCGTGGCGACGAACACGAACCTCGCCAACTTCGGCGCGTTCGGGATCGCCAGCAGAGCCTACGAAGACATCGGCTTCATCAAGCCCTGACCCCGCTCCGCCCCGACTCGTTTCGATGTGACTTTGACGAATGCCTGCAACCAGCCGGGCAGTGGTCATGCCGGGATTATCCACGCCCACCGCCAGGGATTCGTGCTGCGCCGGGCGCGACGATGGCTGTTGCTCTGCATTCCGCCGCTTGCAAGCACCACCACTATCGCCACGGCCACCCACCTGGCTACGATCGCCATAGGAGATCATCATGAAGACGACTCTGGTCAGTGGCCGTGCCGTGGTGCTGGGCGCCAGCATGGCCGGCCTGCTGGCCGCCCGCGTCCTGGCGGATGGTTACGACCGGGTGACGGTGGTCGAGCGAGACGTGCTGCCGCATAGCGAGGCTCACCGCCGAGGAGTACCGCACGGTCGTCACGTGCATCTTTTGCACGCCCGCGGCCGGGAGCTGCTCGACGAGCTGTTCCCCGGCTTCACCGAGCAGGTGGTTCAAGCTGGCGCTGCGGTCGGAGACACTCTGGGCACCACCCGGTTGCAGCTGTCGGGTCACCGTCTGCGCCAGGCCAACATCGGCCTGCCGGGGCTGGCCGCCAGCCGGCCATTCCTGGAGAGCCACGTCCGCCAACGGGTGAGGACACTGCCGTCGGTGCACTTCGAGGAAGGCTGCGACGTGCTCGGTCTGGTCACCGACAGCGAGCGGCGGCGAGTCATCGGGGTGCGAATAGCGCACCGCGACGAGGGCGGTCCGGAGCAGACGGTGTCCGCCGATCTGATCGTCGACGCCACCGGCCGGGGCTCCCGCGCGCCGATCTGGCTGGAGCAGCTCGGCTACCCGCCCCCCGCGGAGAACCGGGTCGAGATCGGGCTCGGCTACGCCACCCGCTGCTACCGGCTGCGCGCGGGTGCGCTGGGTGACGACCTCGGCATCGCCACTGGGCCCACCCTGGACAACCCTCGAGCCGGGATTGTCGCTCCCTTGGAGGGCGGCCGGCACATCGTTACCCTGGCCGGCATCCTTGGTGATCACCCGC
Source organism: Pseudonocardiaceae bacterium (assembly GCA_035997545.1). Lineage (GTDB taxonomy): Bacteria > Actinomycetota > Actinomycetes > Mycobacteriales > Pseudonocardiaceae. The sequence continues at coordinate 1,357 of DASYIL010000258.1, read as the reverse complement.
CGCTCGACCCGGCCGGGTTTGATGCGTTCGCAGCCAGCATGTGCTTTCCTGACATCGCCGAGGCACTGGTCGGCGCCACCCCGCTGGACGACCCGGTGGGGTTCCGGTTCCCGGCCAGCGTGCGCCGGCGCTATGAGCGGTTGCGCCGCTTCCCGGCCGGCCTGCTGGTCATCGGGGACGCGGTGTGCTCGTTCAATCCCATCTACGGGCAGGGCATGACGGTAGCCGCGATGGAGGCGGCGACGCTGCGCGACCTGCTGGGCAACGGTTCGTCACCCGCGCACCGGCAGTACTTCCAGCGGATCGCGAAGATGATCGACACACCGTGGGACATCGCCGTCGGCGCCGATCTGGCCTTTCCTGGCGTACCGGGGCGGCGTACTGCCAAGGTGCGGATAGTCAATGCCTACGTCCCTCGTCTGCATGCCGCATCGAGTACCGACAGCTCGCTCGGGCGTGCCTTCATCCGAGTGATGGGCATGGTCGACCGGCCGGAGGGCCTGCTGCGGCCGGACCGAGTGCTGCGGGTGCTGTGGGCACACCTGCGGGGTGCACCGGAACCGGCGAGCGGACTGGCCGCACGGTCTCCCGTCGGGTCGACCGATGAGAGTCAGGCGTAACAGGCCTAGAGCTGACCGCCTGAGAGCTCAGGGCACCGAGACTTCTCATGCGGCGAGCTCCTCAGGCAGCGCGGCGGGTGGAGCGGCGCCGGGTGGGCCGCCGTGGTCCGCGACGGGAGGCGTCGACGACGCCGCCCCTGCTGCCGCGCCGGGACGGTGCCGACGTGGCAGGGGCCGCTGGGGTGGCCAGCGGGGCCGGCGGGCCGGTGAGTGCAGTGATCTGCTCGGCACCGGGACGCACCCGCGCCGTCACCGGCTTGATGCCGGCCAGCCGGGTCAGTGTCCGCACTTCCCTCGACTGCTCCGGGGTGGACAGGGTCACCACGATCCCCTCTGCGCCGGCCCTGGCGGTGCGCCCGGAACGGTGCAGGTAGGCCTTGTGCTCGGCCGGGGGGTCCACATGCACCACCAGGCCGATCTCGTCGACGTGGATACCGCGCGCAGCGATGTCCGTAGCCACCAGCACGCGCGCGCTACCCTCGCTGAACGCTGCGAGATTCCGTTCCCTGGCATTCTGCGAAAGGTTCCCGTGCAGCTCCACCGCGGGCAGCCCGGCGATGGTCAGCTGCTTGGCGAGCTTCTTCGCGGTGTGCTTGGTGCGCATGAACAGCAGGCTGCGCTCCTGCCCGGAGGCGAGCTGGCGGACCACGTCGGGCTTGTCGGCGGCGCTGACCGCGAAGACGTGGTGCGTCATCGTCGAGACCGGCGCGACCGCCGGGTCGACCGAGTGCGTGGTC
>DASYIL010000257.1:0-10320 GCA_035997545.1 Pseudonocardiaceae bacterium | reverse complement strand
GATGCGAGCCCTGGCTCGCATCGCCACTCACGGGTTATACACAAAGGAGACCCTATGGACACCACGTCGCGGTTCTTGCAGGGCACCTACCACTTCGAAGGGCAGGGCCTGTGTAAGCCTGTCCCGATCGATCCCGCTCTGACCTACACCGTCCCCCCGGGGGTGACCGGCCAGGCCCTCTACTTCCGTGGTGGAAACAGCACCGACGAGATGATCGCTGTGCTGCTCATGCGGGACGGCAAGCCGATGCGCTACTTCCCGATCGGAGCTCGGGACGGCACCCATGTGCCGCTGCGGGTGGTGGAGGACCTGATCAGCTACACCCAGGTCGAACTACACGTTGCCGCGCCCGAGGGCTGCGCGGGAATCGTGGTTGTCGATCTCGGCCTGCTGGAGGTGTGAACACCATGCTAGAACTGGTCGTGGTCGGAAACGGCATGGCGGGGGCTCGGGCCGTCGAGGAGATCCTGGCCCGCAACGGTGCCGAGCAGTTCACCATCACCATGGTCGGTGACGAGCCGCACGGCAACTACAACCGCATCCTGCTGTCCGAGTTGCTCGCCAGCGGCGCGGAATCGGATGCGCCGCTGGACGATCTCTTCCTCAACCCTCGGGAGTGGTACGAGGACAACGGGATCACGCTGCACGCCGGGGTTCGGGTGGTGCGCATCGACCGGTTCGCCCACCGGGTCTACGCCGACGACGGGTCGATCGTGCGGTACGACAAGCTCGTGCTGGCCACCGGCAGCCGCTCCTTCTTCCCGCCGATGGAGGGGCTGTGGGCGGATAACAAGACGCTGACGCCGGGAGTGTTCGGGTTCCGCACGCTGCACGACACCATGGCGATGATTCGCCATGCCCGCGGCAAGCAGCGTGCCGTGGTTATCGGCGGTGGCCTGCTCGGCCTGGAGGCGGCCCGCGGCCTGCAGGCGCACGGTCTGGCAGTGCACGTGGTGCACGGCGCGGATGGGCTGATGAACCAGCAGCTAGACGCCCAAGCGGGCCGGGTACTGCGGTGCTCGCTGGAACGGCTCGGCATCATCGTGCACACCGGTACCCGCACCACAGCGGTCCGGCGCGGCAGCGACGGCGTGGTCACCGGCGTCACCTTCGCCGACGGGACCACCCTGGACGTCGACATGGCGGTGATCACGGCGGGCATCCGCCCGAACATCGGGCTGGCCATGGTCTCCGGCCTGGAGACGCAGCGCGGTATCGTGGTCGACGACCAGCTGCGGTCGGTCGACGATGACGACATCTACGCCGTCGGCGAGTGCGTGCAGCATCGCGGCGAGGTGTACGGGTTGGTTGCCCCGCTGTGGGAGCAGGCAACGGTGCTGGCCGACCACATCACCGGCACCAACCCGGCGGCCGCTTATCACGGTTCGCGGCTGGCGACCAAGCTCAAGGTCGCAGGCGTGGATGTGGCGGTGATGGGGCTCAAGGTACCGGAGCGGCCCGACGATGAGTTCGTCCAGTTCAGCGAGCCCGGCCGCGGCGTCTACCAGACGGTGATTATCCGCGACGGCATGCTGGTGGGCGCCACGCTGCTCGGCGACGTCAGCAAGGTCGCTTCGCTGACCCAGGCCTTCGACCGGCGGGTGCCGCTGCCCGAGGAGCGGATCAAGCTGCTTTTCGACATCGGCGTGCCGTCTCCGGAGGTGGGCGCGGCGGAGCTGGCCGACGAGGCGCAGGTCTGCAACTGCAACGGGGTAAGCAAGGCCCAGTTGGTGGCCTGTGTGCGGGACGGGCAGCGCACCGTCGGCGGGGTCATGGCCGCCACCCGCGCGGGCAAGGGTTGCGGCTCGTGCGAGGACCTGGTCGCCGACATCGTGACGGCAGCCCTGGGCGCCGATCTGGAGACCGACCCGGCCGAGGGCTACTACGTGCCGTGCATCCCGATGGACAAGCCGCAGCTCATGGCCGAGATCCGGCAACGCGGGCTGCGCTCGGCGTCGGCGGTGTTCGCCGCACTCGCCGAAGACGGCGTTGAGCACGCAGGCAGCAAGATGGCGCTGGCCTCGCTGCTGAAGATGATGTGGGGGCAGGAGTACGTCGACGAGCGGGACGCCCGGTTCATCAACGACCGGGTGCACGCCAATATCCAACGGGACGGGACCTTCTCGGTGGTGCCGCAGATCCCCGGCGGCGTCACCACCCCGGCGCAGCTGCGGCGGATCGCCGACGTCGCGGAGCGCTACCACATCCCGATAGTTAAGATCACCGGTGGTCAGCGCATTGATCTGCTCGGGGTGCGCAAGGAGGACCTGCCCAGGGTGTGGGCCGATCTGGACATGCCGTCGGGCTTCGCTTACGGGAAGAGTTTCCGGACCGTCAAGACCTGTGTGGGCCGTGACTTCTGCCGCTTCGGCCTAGGAGACTCCACCCAACTGGGCATCGACATCGAGCGGCGGTACCAGGGGTTGGAGAGTCCGGCGAAGATGAAGCTGGCGGTCTCGGGCTGCCCGCGCAACTGCGCGGAGTCCTATGTCAAGGATGTGGGCATCGTCGCGGTCGAGGGCGGCCGGTGGGAGATCTACGTCGGCGGCGCGGCCGGGGCCAACGTCCGCAAGGGTGACCTGCTGGCCACCGTGGACAGCCACGACGACGCCGTCACGCTCACCGGGCGGTTCCTGCAGTACTACCGGGAACATGCCAGGTGGCTGGAACGCAGCTACGACTTCGTTCCCCGGATCGGGCTGGCCGAGCTGCAGGCAATCCTCGTCGAGGACCGGGATGGGATCGCGGGCCAGCTGGACGAGGCCATGCAGCAGTCGGTGGACGCCTACCGAGACCCGTGGCAGGAGCACCGGCAACCGGTGACTGAGGGCCAGTTCCGCGATGCGCTGCCGCTGGTCGAGTTGCCGAAGGTGCCGGTCCGGTGAGCGGGTCGGGGTGCTGGCGGCTAGGCCCGATGGACCAGATCCCGGTCGGCGAAGGACGTGCTTTCGCCGTCGGCGACAAGCAGGTGGCCGTGTTCCGACCGCGTGGTGGCGGGCTGCACGCGCTCCAGGCGATCTGCCCGCACCGCGGCGGTCCGCTCGCCGACGGCCTCATCGACGGAGTACAGGTGGTGTGCCCGCTGCACAACCACGCGTTCCGGCTGGCCGACGGGCAATGCACCACCGGCGAACGGTCGGTCCAGGCCTACGAGGTGGTCGCGGAGGATGGTGAGGTCGTGCTGCAACTGTGAGATTGGTTGGAGCACAAGGCAAAGTGGCTGTAACAACAATCGCCTAGCGTTAGGGCGCATGGGTGACGTGGTGTCGCGGATCGGCGTCGAGGAGCCGATGACGTCGTCAGCCCGACAGGAACTGAGCGCCGAACAAGGCAAGCGCCTGGACTCGGTGGCCGCCCACGCCGGTGTCGTCTCGGAGTCGCAGCACCACGCATTGCGAGCCGACATCCGCCTGCTGTCGACGCTGCTCGGCGAGACCTTGGTCCGGCAGTGCGGCGAGGAACTGCTCGTGCTGGTGAAACAGGTACGGGAGCTGACCCGGGCGGCCCTGCTGGAGGGCAGTGCGGAGATCAGGTCGCTGTTGTCCACGCTGGACGTCGGCACAGCCATCCAGCTAGCCCGGGCGTTCTCGACCTACTTCAAGCTCGCCAATGTGGCCGAGCAGCTGCACCGCTCGCGGGAGCAGCGCGCTCAGGTCGGCGGGCGGCATGGACCGCTGCGCGCGGTGGTGGACCGGTTGGCCCGGGACGTCGACCGGGCCGAGGTGGAGGCGGTGCTGGCGCGGATGGAGCTGCGGCCGGTATTCACCGCGCACCCGACCGAGGTGACTCGCCGGTCGGTGCAGGACATCCTGCGCCGGGTGGCCGACGTCCTTGACCAGGACCTGCCCGAGGAGAAGTTGGAACGGCGGCTCGCACGACTGGTCGACCAGCTGTGGCAGACAGACGAGATCCGTCCCGGCCCGCCGACGGTTCTCGACGAGGCCCGCGCGGTCGCCTACTACCTCGAGCAGCTCGGCGCCAACGCGGTGCCGGACCTGCTGGAGGACCTCGAGGACGAGCTCGCCCGCGCCGGGTTCGTGCTGCCGTCACGGTCCCATCCGGTGGTGCTCGGCTGTTGGGTCGGGGGGGACCGCGACGGCAACCCCAACGTCTCACCGCAGGTCACCCTCGACGTCTTGCGGCTCTACGCGGACCGGGCGCTGAACATCCAGCTGGCGCTGATCGACCAGCTCATCCAGGAGCTGAGCGTGTCCACCCGCGTGGCCGGCGTCTCCGAGGGACTGCGGCGTAGCCTCGCCCGTGACCGGCGCCTGCTGCCCGAGGTCTATGACCGCTACATCCGGCTCAACGCGCACGAGCCCTACCGGCTGAAGTGTTCCTTCATCCACGCCCGCCTGACTCGAACCCAGCAGCGGATTCGCGACGGCGTCCCGCACCAGCAGGGACGGGATTACCTGGGGGCGGAGTCCTACGTCGCCGACTTGGAGGTGATGGACACCTCGCTGCGCGGGCATCTCGGGGAACGCATCGCCGAGGGAACGCTGGCCAGGACGCTGCGCAGCGCCGGAGCGCTGGGCCTGCATCTCGCGGCCCTCGACGTGCGCGAGCACGCCGACAAGCACCACGCCGCCCTCGCGGCCCTCTACGATGCGCTCGGTGAGCTCCCACGGTCCTACGCCGAGCTCGACCGCGGGGAGCGGGCGGCGCTGCTGTCCCGCGAGCTGGCCGGACGGCGGCCGCTGACCGCCCGCTCCGCTGAGCTGCCACCAGCGGCAGCAGACGTGCTCGCGGTCTTCGACGCGATCCGGATTGCCCAGCAGACCTTCGGTGAGCGGGCTGCCAGCACATACATCGTCTCGATGGCAAAGGGCGTGGACGACGTGTTGGCCGCCGCGGTGCTGGCCCGGGAAGCTGGTCTGGTCGCACTGGCACCACTGGGGGGCCCGGCGGCCGGTGGGTGCACGTGCACGGTGGATCTCGTGCCGCTGTTCGAGACAACCACTGAGCTGCGCTGCGCCGGAGAGCTACTCGACGTGATGCTGCGGGATCCTTCCTACCGGCAGCTGGTCCGAGCCCGGGGGGACCTGCAGGAGGTGATGCTCGGGTACTCCGACTCCAACAAGGACGCCGGGATCACCACCTCCCACTGGGACATCCACAAGGCGCAGCGTCAGCTGCGCGACACCGCCGCCGCGCACCGGGTCCGGCTGCGGCTCTTTCACGGCCGCGGTGGCTCGGTCGGACGGGGCGGCGGGCCGGCCGCGGAGGCGGTGGCCGCCTCCCCGTACGGCACGGTCGACGCGACGATGAAGGTAACCGAACAGGGCGAGGTCATCTCCGACAAATACTCGCTGAGCGCGCTGGCCCACGACCAGCTTGAGATCCTTCTCGCCGCGGTGCTGGAGGCTACCCTGCTGCACCAGACCTCGCGGGTGCCGTCGGAGGTGCTGGCCCGGTGGGACGAGGCGATGGACGTGGTGAGCGGGGCCGCCTATGCGGCCTATCGCGACTTCGTTGGCCTTCCCGGGCTCAGCGAGTTCTTCTCCGCCGCCACCCCGGTCGACGAGCTGGGCTGGCTCAATGTCGGGTCCCGACCGGTGCGGCGACCGGGCAGCGGGAAGACCACACTGGAAGGGCTGCGGGCGATCCCTTGGGTGTTCGGGTGGACCCAGACCCGGATGGTCGTGCCCGGCTGGTACGGCCTCGGCAGCGGCCTGCGGGCCGCCCGTGACGCGGGGCTCGGCCCGGTGCTCGAGGAGATGCGGGACTGGGCGTTCTTCACCAACCTACTCGGAAACGTCGAGATGACGCTGGCCAAGACCGATCTGCGGATCGCGGAGTCCTACGTCTCGGTCCTCGTCGAGCCCAGTCTGCAGTCGCTGTTCGACACTATCGTCAGCGAGCACGATCTGACCGTGAGTGAGGTGCTGCGGCTGACCGGCGGTTCGACCCTGCTGGCCCGGCATCCCATGGTGCGCCACACCTTGCAGGTGCGGGCCGCTTACCTGGAGCCGCTGCACCACCTGCAGGTCTCGCTGCTGGCCCGGCGTCGCGAGCTGAAGGAGCCCGACCCGGATCTGCTTCGTGCCCTGCTGCGGACCGTCAACGGGATCGCTGCCGGGATGCGCAACACGGGGTGACCATGGCCGAAGCGCGGGGAGCATCAGATGACCGGTGAGGTGCACGAGATCGCGGCCCGGCGTGCTACGCGCCAGCGGATCACCGTCGCGGGCGGCCCGGATCTGTCGATCAAGACCCTGGGGCAGGCCCGGATCGAGTCCCCGCTGGCGGTGCTGCTCGACACCAGGCAGACCACCGAACACTACGTCGACGAGGACGATCGGGTGCTCCTCGACGACACGCTCAGAATGGTCATGGCGCGTGGAGATTCGGTCGGCGACCTGCCCAGCTTCGAGCCGGCTGGACCCCGACGCAAGATCTTCTTCGACCCGTCCAAGACCCGGGCCGGGATCGTGACCTGCGGCGGGCTCTGCCCAGGTCTCAACGACGTCATCCGTAGCCTGGTCCGCAACCTGACCTACCACTACGGGGTGCGGCGAGTCGTCGGCTTCCGAAACGGCTATCGGGGTTTCATCGCCTCCTACCGGCAGGACGTGGTGGACCTGACACCGCAGAGCGTTCGCGACATCAACGTCGACGGCGGCACCATGCTGGGCACTTCCCGCGGACCGCAGGATCCACACGAGGTCGTCGACTGCCTGGAGCGACTCGGTCTCAGCATCCTTTTCGTGATCGGCGGCGACGGCACCATGCGCGGCGCGATGCAGATCGCGAACGTGATCGGCGAACGCGGATCGCGGATCGCGGTCGTCGGGGTGCCCAAGACGATCGACAACGACATCCCCTACCTGGACCAGAGCTTCGGGTTCCAGACCGCCTTCGCGCGTGCCACCGAGTCGATCCACGCGGTCACCGTCGAGGCCAAGTCCATTCCCCACGGCATCGGCCTGGTCAAGCTGATGGGCCGGCACTCGGGGTTCATCGCCTGCTACGCCGCACTGGCTCGCAACGACGCCGACGTGGTCCTCATCCCGGAGGTCACGTTTCAGCTGGACGGCAGCGGCGGCCTGCTCCACTACCTGGAGCACCGGGTGCGGGAGCGTGGCTACGCCGTCGTGGTCGTCGCCGAGGGCGCCGGGCAGGACCTACTCGACGGCCAAGAGGTCGCAAACGACGCCTCCGGCAACGCCGGGCTACGCGATATCAGCACGTTGCTGCGACGGCGATTCGCCGAGCACTTCGCCGCGGCCGGTATCCAGGCCAGCATCCGGTTCATCGACCCGAGCTACGCCATCCGGAGTGTGCCGGCCAACCCTTACGACAGCGTCTACTGCGTGCGGCTCGCGCAGGCTGCGGTGCACGCCGCGATGTCTGGTCGGACCGAGATGGTCGTCGGCCGGTGGCGCCGGCGTTTCGTGCACATCCCGATGGCGCTGGCCGTCAGCAAACGCAACCAGGTGGACCCGCACGGTGATCTGTGGATGTCGGTCCTGGAAGCCACCGGCCAGCCAGTGCGATTCGGAGAATGACGGTTGGCGACAACCCTGTTGACCGGGTCGAAACCTGCCCGATACAGATGCCCGCGGTGATCGGCTGCAGTGCGAAATTCCTCGGCCGGCACACCGGGCCCGGGCGGTGCACTGACGGTGAGCGGTCGGTCCAGGTTTACCAGGTGGCTGTGGTGGACAGTGAGGTCGTGCGGCGACTGTGAGACTGGTTGGACGGGAGCCACGGCAAAGTGGCTGTAACAACAATCGCCTAGCGTCAGGGCGCATGGGTGACTTCGTGGTGTCGCGGATCGGCGTCGAGGAGGAGTTCCATCTCGTCGACCTGCGGACCAGAAGAGCGGTGCCGGCGGTCAATGCCCTACTCGCCCAGTTGGACGGCGACTCGTTCGCACCGGAGCTGCAGCGCTCCCTGGTCGAGACCAATACGTCGCCCTGCGAGAGCCTCGACGAGTTGCGCGCCGATCTTTGCCGGCTGCGCCGCCGGTTGAACGAGGTAGCCGAGCCCCTCAGGTTAGGCGTGGTGGCAGCCGGAACGGTTCCGCTGGTCAACTTGCTCGGCTCTCACATCTCGGCTGGCGCCCGTTACGAGCGGATGCAGCATGATTACCAGCTGCTGGTCCACGAGCAGCACATCTGCGGCGCTCAGGTGCACGTCGACGTGCCCGATCGGGACGTCGCGATAGCCGTCGTGCAGCACTTGGCGCTGCATCTACCGACCTTCCTCGCGCTGTCGGCCAGCTCTCCGTACTGGCGGGGGATCGACAGCGGTTACGCCAGCTACCGCTGCATGGTCTGGCAGCGCTGGCCGACCGCCGGCCCGCCAGGGCCGATGCGTACCGCCGCTGAATACGACGCCATGGTGGCCGATCTGGTCGCTTCGGGAACGATCAGTGACCCTGGCATGGTCTATTTCGACATCCGCCCGTCGGCGCACCTGCCTACCGTCGAACTGCGGATCTGCGATGGCTGCCCCGCGGTGGACGACGTCGTGCTCATTGCCGGCCTGTTCCGGGCGCTGGTGCAGCGGGCCCGCCGGTGGGTCGAGGAGGGCAAACCGTTTCCCCCGACCCGCCACGAGCTGCTGCGGGCGGCAACCTGGCGGGCGGCCCGGTCCGGACTGGAGGGTGACCTCGTCGACCTTGCCAACCCGTCCGGGCCGACCCTGGTGCCACCGTCGCGGCTCGTCGAACGGCTGGTCAGAGAGTCGCGGCCGGAGCTGGAGGCATCCGGCGACTGGAAGCAGGTGCTCGAGCTGTCGAGGCGGGCCCTTGCCGTGGGCAGCTCCGCGGCCCGCCAGCGCCGGATGTTCGGCCGGCGCGGCGAGCTCACCGACGTGGTTGACGGCCTGCTCGCGCAGACCCGCGGCGAGTCGCTGCACCGCGATGCGCCTACCACGGTGCCGACGACGCCGGCGCTGCTCGACGGCTACCGCGGTGCCGAGTACCACAGGGCCGCCTACGACGAGGCGGTAGGGCCCGACGGCCGAGTCCTGCCGCACTACGGCTGGATGTTCCGGGCGCTTGACCGGCTGGGAGCCCGCGGCATGACGGCGGCGGTGTGCGCGCTGCGAACCGAGCAGCGGGCGCGGGGTGTGACGTTCCGGGTGGCCAACGAGGAGCCGGACCGGCTGTTCCCGCTAGACCTGGTGCCGCGCATCGTCACAGCTGAGGACTGGGCGATGCTGACGCTAGGGCTGATCCAGCGGGTGCGCGCGCTGGAGGCGTTCCTACACGACACCTACGGCCGGCAGGAGATCATCCGGGATGGCGTGTTGCCGGCGTCGGTGGTCACCGGCTCGCCCGGCTGGAGCCGCTTCGGGGCGCTGTTGAGCCGGGGCACGGTGCGAGCCGCCGTCAGCGGGATCGATCTGGTGCGAGACAGCGCGCATCACTGGTTCGTGCTCGAGGACAACCTGCGGGTGCCCTCTGGCATCGGGTACGCGATGATCAGCCGGCGGCTGGTGCGCAGCGTGTTGCCCCATCTGGAGCCACCCGCCGGCGTGGTACCGCTGGAGGGGGTACCCGAGCTGCTGCGCAAGACGCTGCTGGCTTCGGTTCCCCATGGAGACAGCGACGGTGACGATGGCGCTGCGATCGCGGTGCTGAGTGCCGGCCCCATCGACGCCGCATTCTACGAGCATCAGCTGCTGGCGGAGCAGATGGATCTGCCGCTGGTCACTCCCGGAGACCTCACAGTCACCCACAGCGGGGTGTACGCGCACGGTCGGCGCCTCGGTGTGCTCTACCGGCGGCTCGACGAGCAGACCCTGCTCGACTCCACCGGGGCCGACGGTCGGTCCGTCGGGCCGGCGATCTGTGCGGCCGTGGCCGGCGGCCGGGTGAGCCTCCTCAATGCGCTGGGCAATGGGGTGGCTGACGACAAACGGGTCTACGCCTACGTGCCGGACATGATCACCTACTACCTGGGCGAGAAGGCGCTGCTCGACAACGTGCCTACCTACTCGTGTGCCGACCCGCAGCACCTCGAACAGGTACTAGACCGGCTCGACGAGCTGGTGCTCAAACCGGTGGACGGCTACGGCGGTCACGGCGTCGTGATCGGACCGGATGCCGACTCCTCCGAGCTGGCCGAGCTCGCCGGCACCGTCGCGGCGCACCCCGAGGACTGGATCGCCCAGGACCTGGTGTCGCTGTCCACCCACCCCACCTTCACCGGCACCCGGCTGGAGCCGCGGGCGGTCGATTTGCGTGTGTTCGTTCTGCTCGGCGAGCGGGCCGAGGTGGCACCGGCCGCCCTGACCCGGGTCGCGTCGGGCGGCAGCATGATCGTCAACTCCTCGCGCGGCGGCGGCGCGAAGGACACCTGGGTG
>DASYIL010000256.1:0-38951 GCA_035997545.1 Pseudonocardiaceae bacterium | reverse complement strand
TTGATCTGTGCTTCGGACTGAGCAGCAGGCTGATGTGAGGTGGTCGGTGCGTGCGTCAGCAGTGTTGCCGATCGCGCTCAGCCGGGCAAGCCGCTGGAGTGGGCTCAGCCGGTGGCGGGTGGGCGCACTGAGATCACGGTTCCGGATAGCTCGCTGGCCGCGGAGCTGCACAGGAATGCGGTCAGGGGCACGATGTCTTCTGGTTGTCCGAGCCGTCGGCCGGGGTAGGTCTGGGAGATGCGCTCGATGTACTCGTCGCCGACGCTGTCTCGCATTCCGGGTGTGTCGGTCAGCCCTGGGGCTAGGGCGACGGTCCTGATCCCGGAGCCGGCGAGTTCTTGGTGGGCGACGTTGGCCAGGATGTTCACCGCTGCTTTGGATGCGCCGTAGGGAGCCAGCCCGGGGTTGGCCTGCACACCCAAGGCACTGCTGAGGTAGATGATGCGCCCCCCGCCCTCGCGGATCATGACGGGAGCGACATGCTTGGTCATCAGGAAGCTGCCCACCACGTTGGAGCGCAGTACTCGCTCGAGCAGGGACGCTTCCACGTCGAGGATTCGCTGGCGCGGTGGCATCCATGCGGCGTTATTGATCAGCGCGTCGATCCGTCCCCATGCGTTGTCGATCTCAGCGGTCGCCTGGATCACCGCTGCCTCGTCGGCTACGTCGGCCTCGACCGCGAGCGCCAGCGGAGCGCCAGGCAGTTCGTTGATGTCGGCCACGACGGCTTGTGCCTGCTCGCGCCGGCGGGTCAGCACGGCTACCCGGGCGCCTAACTCGGCGAGCCCGAGCGCGAGCGCCCGACCGAGTCCGCGCCCGGCGCCGGTCACCACGACAACTTTGTTCGTGAGATCAATCTCCATCTCGGTCCCTCCCTGTCGGTCTTGTCTGGATTCGGGTCAGGCCAGCGGCGTCTCGTCGCTTACCTCGCCGGCGGGCTGTCGCCTGCTCGGTTTCTGATTGTTCGTTCGGTGGCGCTCCAGAAAGCGAGGCGAGGGCGGCCGCCGCGCGGTGGCCCGGGCCTGCCGGGCACCGAGGCTCAGCGTGTGTCGATGAGGACCTTGCCGGTGATGCCCCGCTCGCTCGCCTCGTGGGCGGCGGCGATCTCCTCAAGCGTGAACACGGTCGTCGGCAATGGGCGTAGCGCCCTATCGATGAGGGCCGAGGTGATCGCCTCGACCGCGGTGCGCAGCGCCTGCCGGGGGGTGGTGTAGATCAGCATGAAGCTCAGGCGGATCCCGTCGCGCATCAGCCGCGCCACCGGCAGCTCCGGATCGGCACGCTCGGGCGAGTAGGTCATGATCGTCCCGCCGCGTCCGATCACCGTCAGGTCGAGCTCCAGATTGGTGGCCAGCGCGAGCTCGAGGATCCGGTCGACACCGGTGGGCGCTGCCGTGCGGATGCGATCGGCGGCGCCGAGCTCTCGGTAGTTCACGACCAGGTCGGCGCCGGCCTCCTCGGCGAGCGCGGCCTTCTCCGGCGTGCTGACGGTGGCGATCACATCCGCGCCCCCGCGCTTGGCCAGCTGGATCGCGGCCTGACCCACCGCGCCAGCGCCGCCCGCGACAAGCACGCAACGGTCATTGATCGGCCCGTCGGCGAACAGGCAGCGGTGGGCGGTCATGAACGGGATACCCAAGGCCGCGGCCTGCTCAAGGCCGATGCCCTCCGGCACAGCGACCGCCTGCCCGGAGGGGACGACCACACTCTGAGCAGCTGTCCCAGCCGGCCGCTGCCAGGCGGCGTGGTAGACCCACACGGCATCTCCGATGCGCGCATCGTCGACGTCCGGACCGACCGCGTCGATCACACCCGCGCCGTCCTGGCCAGGTATCTGCATCGGGAACGGCAGAACACCTCCAAGGAACCCACCCCGAGCCCGCCAGTCCGTCGGATTGACCGCCGAGAACGCCAGACGCACCCGCACCTCCCCGGACCCCGGCTCGGGCTCAGGCAGATCACAGAGCTCCAGGACCTCACGGGCCGAACCCACGCGATGATAGACGGCTGCGCGCACCCGCAGACCTCCGCTTCTCCAACTAATTGGCTGGAACCCAGACAACGACGACGTACTAGATCCGCTGGATCCAGAACCCGCCCCCGCGTTGCCTGATCACCCACGCTAGTCATCGGCGGCCCGGTCGCCGCCTTCAAGGACGCCGACATCCAGCGCCCGCCCGAGGTCCTACCGACGCTGCCCCACGTCGTCGTACCCTGCAAGGTGAAGGTCATGACGCTGCGCGCCCGCCCGGTGTCGAATCTGTTCTACCGACTGGATCCGTGCGCGTGGGGCCAAGGCGTGGGCAGCGAGGCGGCGATGGCCGTCGTCGAATGGTCGCCGCGGCTCCATCCGGGCCGTCCGGTCATCGCCAGGGTGCGACCGGCCAACCACGCCAGCGCCCGCGTGGCGCTTAAGGCCGGGCTCGCCAGGGCCGCACAGCTCGACAGCCTCGGCGACGACGCCCCGGACGAGTCTGTCGCTGGTCTTTGGTGATGCGGGTGCGGGGCAGCGCCGGCATGCTCTCAGTCGTTGCTGCGCCGACGCGGCGTGGCTTAGGGGCGGATGAGCACCTTCAGCGCTTCGCGGTTGGCCATGGCGCGGTAGCCGTCCGGTACTTCCTCCAGGCTGACGGCACGATCGAACACCCGGCCGGGCTCGATCGTGCCGTCGAGCACGTCGGGCAGTAGCTGTTCGATGTAGGCCCGGGCCGGCGCCACGCCGCCGGTGAGGGTGATGTTGCGCATGAACATTCCGAATCCGATCGGGCCTTCCTCGTACTGCGGTGCGCCGACTCTGCTGACCACGCCACCGTCGCGGGCCACACCCAGCGCCATCTCCAGCGCCGGCTTGGTGCCGACGCACTCCAGCACCGTGTGCGTGCCGTCGCCGCCGGTCAGCTCCCGTGCCCGTGCGATGCCCTCGTCGCCACGCTCGGCGATCACGTCGGTGGCGCCGAACTCGCGGCCCAGATCGGTGCGTTCCTTGTGCCTGCCCATCAGCAGGATCTGCTCGGCGCCGAGCCGCTTGGCGGCCAGCACCGCCGACAGCCCGACAGCGCCGTCGCCGATCACCGCCACCGATCTGCGTGGCCCGACCCCGGCCTTCACCGCGGCGTGATGTCCGGCGCAGAACACGTCGGACAGGGTAAGAAGCGAGGGCAGCAGGACGGAGTCCTCGCCGACGGGCAGTTTCACCAGTGTGCCTTGTGCCTGCGGCGCCCGCACGGCCTCGCCCTGGGCGCCGTCCACGCCGGGGTCGCCCCAGAAGCCACCGTGGCGGCAGGACGTGTGCAGGCCCTCGCGGCAGAAGTCACAGGTGTTGTCCGCCCAGGCGAAGGGCGCGACCACGACGTCACCGGCCTTGAGCCCGGACACCTCCGAGCCGATGTCCTCCACGATGCCGAGGAACTCGTGCCCCATGCGCCTGCCGTGCTCCGAGGCCGGCATGGACCAGTAGGGCCACAGGTCGCTGCCGCAGATGCACGAGCGCAGCACCCGCACCACGGCGTCGGTGGGTTCCTGCAGCGTCGGGTCGGGCACGTCCTCCACCCGCACGTCGCCAGCTCCGTACATCAACGTGGCTCGCATAATTTCCCTCCAAGACGGTGTGATTTCGTCATTCAAAAGTACCCGGACGATCAGCCAGAGCGAGTCGGACGGGCTTGGTACTCCTCGTCGCTGACGTGATCGCCCCACTCGGTCTCCGGGCCTTGGCCCTCGCCGGGGCCTTCCCACATGGCGATGTGGGTCATGAAGTGGTCGGAGGCGGCACCGTGCCAGTGGCACTCGCCCGGGGGTGTGTAGGTAGATGGTGTCGCCGGGACGGATTGTGGCGACATCGCCGCCTCGGGACTGAATCAGTCCGATTCCTTCGGTGACGTGTAGGGTCTGCCCGAGGGCGTGGGAGTGCCACGCGTTGCGCGCGCCGGGTGCGAAGCGCACCACGTTCACGCGTATCCGGCAGGGCTCCTCGCCCTTGTCGATCACGTCGTACCAGGCGTCGCCGGTGAACGTTTCGGCCGGTGCCTTAGTGGACGGTTGCTTGGGCTGGATCTCCAACTCTGTCTCCTTGTGGTGTCGTGTGAACCAGTGGCACCGGCTCAATGCGCGGTGGTCTCAGGCCGGTGCGACGCCGTCGGCGTTGGCGCTCTTACTGGCGCCGGCGACGAAATCTGTCGGGTTGCCCGCCAACCCTGGTTCAGCCGCGGTCGGAATGTCGGGTCGCCGAGGACTGCGGGGTTCTGTTGACCTCGTTTGTCGGCGCGGCACCAGCTTGATCGTCGTCGACCGGGCCTGAGGGCTGGTGATGCGGTTGAGGGTGGTGGCCGAGTAGCGGCGGTACTTTGACCGGTACGCGGCGTCGAGTTCGTCGTGGACATCGGGGTCTGCATCGGCGAAGGTGACGTCCCAGTTGACGCCGCCGGCTTGGACGTGGCCTTCGTGCCGGATCTGGGTGCCGCGGAACCAGCCGGCGGTGGGTCCGTTCACCGAGCGGACGTGGAGGTACTCGCCGTGTCGGACGACCCACATCGTCACCGGCTTGCTTAGCGTGCCGTCTCGTCGCAGCGAGGCGATCTGCAGTTCTTCCGTTGTGCCGATCGTGGTGAGCTCGTCGCTGGTCCAGGCGATCATCGACACTGCTCGTCCTGCGCCTCGGTGGGCATCACCGAGGCGCAGGCGTCGCTCGGGGTGGCGATTGCCGGGCCGGGTTGGTCGGCAATGTCAACTGCGCGTGCGCCGGCCGGGGTGTCGTCGGGAACGGCGGTCCGCGCCCGGCGCCCGGCGATCAGCACGACGATGAGCACCCAGGGCCAGGGTGAGCATTGCGCTGCCAGCGGTCAGTGAGACTCCGACGCCGTGCGCCAGGAGGTCCCGGGCACTGCGCGTGCCGGTGCTGGCGGCGGCGAACACCGTGACCAGGGCGCCGAATCCGAGCGAGCCGCCGAGCTGGTGGGCCACGTTGACTAGACCAGAGACCGCCCCGGCGTCCTCGGCGGCGACCCCGGCGATGCCCGAGGCGGTCAGCGGGCCGAGCGTGGCGCCTCGAATCTGCCCGCGCGCCGTTCGGTCTCGACCAGGTAGCGCCGGGCGGCCAGCATCATGGCGATCCCGATCGGCACGTTGATGAAGAACCCGACCCGCCAAGACAGCCAGCTGGTCAGCACGCCGCCGAGCACCAGCCCGACGCTGGCTCCGACACCGACGACGGCGCCGCAGTAGGCGACCGCCCGGGTGCGCTGCGGTCCCTCCGGGAAGCTCGCCGACAGCAGAGCCAGCGTCGACGGGGCCAGGGTCGCCGCGCCCACCCCCTGCGCCGCGCGGGCAGCCAGCAGCCAGGCCGGAGACTGCGCCAGGCCCACGGCCAGTGAAGCGGCGGTGAACACCGCCAACCCGGCCACGAACATGCGGCGCCGGCTCCTAGGATGTCACCGGCGCGGGCGCCGAGCAGCAGCAAACCGCCGAACGCGAGTGTGTAGGCGTTCTGCACCCACGACAGCCCGGTGGCCGAGAAGCCGAGACTGTCGCGGATCTTCGGCAGCGCGGTGATGACGATCGAGATGTCCAGCACGATCATCAGGTAGCTGGCGAGGATGATCACCAGCACCGGCGTACGGCGGCGAGCCGGCTCCGGCAACGACGGAGCGACCGCCATCGCCGCTAGTGAGCAGTAGCTTCTCATCGGTCACTGTTCTTCAGTCCTTGAGATTCACCGGACGGGCTCGGGCGGGGCTTCCCCGCCAGCGGTAGCGGTCGGATGTCCCTGGGTACCCGGGCACTAGCCAGGTAACCGCCGCCGGCGGCAGCGTGGGAGTCCCTGTTGATCCAGGTATTGACAGAACCCCCCACGTGGTCTGAGGCGGACGTATCGTGGACAACCGGAAGGACACCCGTGACTTCCTAGCCTCCCGACGGGCCAGGATCACCCCGGAGCACGCGGGCCTGCCCGCCTACGGCGGCAACCGACGCGTCCCCGGCCTGCGCCGGGAGGAGGTCGCGCTACTGGCCGGGGTCAGCGTCGACTACCACACGCGCCTCGAACGGGGAAACCTCAACGGGGTCTCCGACACCGTGCTCGAAGCGCTCGCCCGGGCGCTGCAACTCGACGAAGCCGAGCGTGCGCACCTGTTCGACCTCGCGCGCGCGGCGAACGCGACCGTCAGCACCCGGCGCCGTCCGTCACCGCAGCGGATCCGGCCCGGAGCGCAGCGGATTCTCGACGCCATCACCGGTGCACCAGCCTGGGTGCGCAACGGCCGCATGGACTTCCTTGCCGCCAACCGGCTCGGCTACGCGCTCTACTCACCCCTGATTGCCAGTCCGGCGCGGCCCGCGAATAACGCCCGGTTCGTCTTCCTCGACCCCGCGCGACCGACTTCTACGTCGACTGGGAACGCGCGGCGAACGACATCGTGGCGATTCTGCGCTCCGAGGCCGGCCGCAACCCCTACGATCGGAATCTGAGCGACCTCATCGGCGAGCTGTCCACCCGCAGCGAGACCTTCCGCACCCGCTGGGCCGACCACAACGTCCGCTTCCACCGCACCGGGTCCAAGCAACTCCACCACCCAGTCGTCGGCCACCTGGACCTGACCTTCGAGGCCATGGAACTCCCGGCCGACAGCGGACTGACACTTCTCGCCTACACCGCCGAACCCAACTCCCCATCCCAGGACGCGCTCAACCTCCTCGCCAGCTGGGTCGTCACACTCGACCAGGCAGACACCGCCCACACCACGGACCAGTCTGACCCACAGCGATCGCCGGGGGTATCGGGCGATCAATAATGCACACCGTCAGGACTTTCGCGAACGTTTTCGCGCAAACCTTGGACGATGCATCTGATCAATAGCAATATCCAGCACGTCTGCCGGCGAGGCCGAACCGCGGAACGTCCGCACATGCCGCGTAGCGCGGCCGGGGTGTTCGTGCCGACGCGGGCAGCGGGTGAGGAGTGTCGTCGATCTAGGCTTTCCTGGATGGGGCCGCGGATAGGTCGGCGACTTTGCGTCGGCATCCCGGTTGATGAAGGCTTCGGGGAGAAAAGCGCAGACACTACGGCTCGGGCTTCCTGTTGCAGCCGCACAAGGCCCCGATCACCCTCGTCGAGTACGACCCGAATTGGCCACGGCTGTTCGCTCGCGAAGCCGACAGGATCCGTATCGTGCTTGGTGACACGGCACTGCATATCGAGCACGTCGGCTCGACCTCGGTACCAGGACTGGCGGCCAAGCCCATCATCGACCTCCTGCTGATCGTGGCCCACTCCGCCGATGAGCCGTCGTACGTACCAAACCTGGAAGCGGCCGGGTACGTGTTGCGCATCCGGGAGCCCGATTGGTTCGAACACCGTCTCTTCAAGGGCCCGGACACCGACATCAACCTGCATGTGTTCAGTGTTGGTGCATCCGAGATCGACGGAATGCTGCACTTCCGCGACTGGCTGCGGGCCACCGACGCCGATCGGGACTACTATGCGCGTGTCAAGCGTGATCTGGCTAAGCGTACGTAGCGGCACGTGCAGCACTACGCCGACGCCAAGACCGCAGTGGTACAGGAAATCACGGAGCAGGCGAACGCAGCCGATTAGTGCACTGGCCAACTGATCAGTTGGCGTGCGGGAGGTACTGTTGCAACCGGTCAGTGATTCTCTGGGTGTGGCCACGGACTAATCGAACAGCCAGCAAGCCGACGCGCATCGAGCAACCGACGTCTCTCGTACACCTCCGCTCATGCCGCTGTCCGCGCGCGGGTGCCGGGGCGAGCAGCTCGTAAGGGAAACGCCGTGGGGGCTGCGCGGCCGCTCCCAGACACCCTGCCCAACCGACTGTGCCCGACGCGACCCCCAACGCCACACGACACCCGACCCACTGCCCGCCCCCGGCCTCGTGGCCGGATCGTGTCTCGGGTCGGCTCCGGGCGCACGTGATCACCACAATGTCCTCTTCTGCCGATGAGAGTGCGCCTAGTGCCCCATCGAGGTCGCCACCGACCGGGCACCCGCCTACCCGTGGGTGCTTGATGAGCTGCTACCCGCCGCCTGCCATATCGTCGAGCAGTACTCCAACAACCACATCGAAGCCGATCATGGGTGGTTGAAATCCCGGCTCTGGCCGGTGCGCGGTCTGAAACGGCTGCGGTCCGCACGCGTGATCGGCATGGGACATGCGTTCGTCCAGAACCTGCGCCGCGGCCACTACGAACTCGGTCTGGGCGCCGGGCCGAGACATCAGCTGGCGGCAGCCTTCGCTGAGCTTGCACTCGCTATCTAAATGGCGCGTCTACGGCGTCGAGTTTGCGCGCCGCCAGTTAACGCAACACCCCCCTGGGGGTCGTTCCCATGGCCGAGCCGGGGGTCTCGTCCGCGTCATCTAACGCTCGCCAAGCGCCTGGCATGCCGCCAAGACTTCCGGAGCAATCTCGTCCTCAGCGATGCCGCAAATAGCAGTCCCGAACACTACAATGACCCAGCGATCGTCGACCCTTCGTAAGAAGACTTGGAGATTGTCCGTGCTGCCTGGGGGTAACGGTGCGACTAAGACCCTTGCATACCCGTTGCGGCAATGGGTCAGCGTCGTACTGCCGATTGTCACTCCCTCGGCAGGGTGTATCTCGCGTATTATCACGGGACGAAACTCGCTCTCGGGGCAAGCTGATGCTTCGCCAGACACTGTACTCGTCGGTATGTTCGTCATGGTCGACGCGCGCGGTTGGGGTGGGTTTATCTCCCCACTAGTCCCGCTACCGCCAGCACTGCACGCGCCCATGGCTATAGGCAGCAGGAGGTAGGCTCCGATGCTCATTCTCAACAGATTGTTGATCCACCCCCGTACGTTCATGGTAGTCATCTTAGCTGCGATTGTGTGTCTGGAGAATCCCCAATTAAGTCAGCAGTAGCGGGTGTGGGGTCGCATGCTGTCGTTGACGACTGTGAGTGTTCATGTGATGTACTATGAGCAATGTTTTGCTTGATGCCCTTGATGCCCTTGATGCCCTTGATGCCCTTGATGGCCCGAACGGTCATCCGCCAACGCAACTGTGAGGAGCGGCGTGTGCCGGCGAAGGGGCCGACGGAAAAGGACCCGCACCACGGGTACCTCGCCGGCGGCCTACTTCACTCTTAGGGGGGTGCGACGCAGTAATGCGCCGCACCTACCCGACTCCCACCAGCCCACCCGAGCGCGGGAACGAGCGATGAAGAAGTTCACCTCACCCGGGCACGCGCAGCGGTTCCTCTCTGCGTTCAGCGGCATCTCCCCGCACTTTCGATCCCGCCGCCACCGGCTTGGCGCCGATGCCTACCGCCGCGAAATGACCTCCCGGTTCGCCACCTGGAACGAGGTCGTCGGCCTGCCCACAGCAGCCTGACAGAACCACAGAGCGGATCACCACGGGGCACTGACACGCGCCGCCGCACACCCATCCCCGCCCAAGTTGACAGTGCCTCTGGCAGCAAGTGGTGGTCACGTACGGTGACCTCGGGAGAGGACCCTGGCTGTGGCGGTGGCACAGTTGCATCGACGGCTCACTGCGGGCGAGCAGGCTAGGCTGATGCATCGTTGCCCTGCCCGAGTGCCAGCGCTGAGGTCTGGCTTCGCTGGTTTCCGTTTCCCACCCGAGGTGATCACGGTGGCGGTGCGCTGGTATCTGCACTACGGGCGGTCCTTGTGTGGTACCAGAACTCGGCTGAACCGCTGGCCTGCATCTCTGTCGGGCAGACGGCTACGGCATGCTCGCCGTCCGTGGCGTTTCGACTGCTCTATCTGATCACGGTTCGGGTGTTTGGTTGGCTTGTCCTGCTCTGCCGTAGTGATGTAGTGAAGACCGTAGAGCTACCGACGTTGCGCCATGAGGTGGCAGTGCTGCGCCGGCAGGTCACCACGCCGCGTCCCTCGTGGCCGGATCGAGCGGTGTTGGCCGCCCTGGCACGGTTGTTGCCTGGCAGGCTCCGAGCGCACCGGATCGTTACCCCGGGAACCCTGTTGCGCTGGCACCGTCGACTGCTGTCCAAGAAGTGGACCTACCCCAACCGGTCGGGCCGCCCACCCATCCCTGAGGAGGTCCGAGACTTGGTGCTACGGCTGGCAGCGGAAAACCCCGCCTGGGGCCATCGACGGATCCAGGGTGAACTCTCCCGAGTGGGTCACCGCGTTGGTGCCGGCACGATCCGGATCCTTCAAAGCGGTGGAATCGGTCCAGCCCCGGGGCGGACGGACACGTCCTGGCAACAGTTCCTGCGCACCCAGGCCTCTGGTCTGATCGCCACAGACTTCTTCCACCTCGACACGATCGGTCTGCGTCGCCTGTATGTGCTGTTCGTCATGGAGGTCAAGACCCGGACAGTGCACATCCTGGGCATCACCGCGCATCCCACCGCCGGCTGGGTCACCCAACAGGCAAGGAACCTGCTGATTGACATCGGTGATCACGTCGACCAGTTCACACACTTGATCCGCGACCGCGACAGCAAGTTCCCCCACACCTTCGACGCGATCTTCGCCGCCGACAGTGTGGACGTCGTCAAAATCCCTCCGCGTTGTCCGCGGGCGAACTGCTACGCCGAACGCTGGATCTCCAGCGTCCGCAGCGAGTGCACCGACCGAATATTGATCTACAACGAACGGCACGCCGCCGTGGTGCTCGACTCCTACGTCCACCACTTCAACGGCCATCGACCGCACCAGTCGCTGGGCCACAAAGCCCCCAGCGATAGCCCCAACACAGTGTAGCCTCCACAACCACCCCCATTCACCGCCGCCAGATCCTCGGCGGTTTGATCAACGAGTACGACCGAGCCGCTGGACAAGCCCAGCGAATCCCGCGTCAGAACATCAGACCGAATTTAGGCACGGCACAGGCTTGTCAGCTGCGTGTCGAGCTGGCGCAGCGTAGATCGGCCCGCCGCCGCGGTGCCCGGCTCTAACGCGGTGGCAGCCACCCATCCCGACCCAAAGCTGTCCCGGACACCCTCATCAGCAAACAACCACACCCGGCGCCAGCCCATCACGACCGACCTGCCCGGTCCGCTGCCCCGCCCCGAGCAGTACCCCGACCATGCACCGCCGGTCACTGTCGACGATAACTGGCCAATCCTGTACCGGCCACCACCCTAGCCGGACCCCATACCAGCACCGGCGCGTGCCGTCGACCCCGACGAACCGCCGCCTTTCTGACTGCCCTGGATAGCCCAGCCGCGCTACCGAGGTGCGCGCCGGTCGGAGGTGAGCAGGCCAGCCCGCGCCCCGACGCGGAGTACGCACCACGAAGTCACATCACGCTGGATACGAGTCGCGCGCCGGCCTCGCCCTCGTTGCTACGAACGGGTAGGTGCCTCGGCGGGATTCGCTGACTACGTGCGGAGCCTGCGCACGGCTCATCGGCGGGCCGCTACGCTGCGCGCCTCTTGCAGGCCCCTGGCCGCCAACTGGTCGGCGCGCTCGTTATCCAGGTTTCCGGCGTGACCCTTGACCCAATGCCACTGCACCTGATGCCGGTGCACGGCGGCGTCTAGGCGCTGCCACAGGTCGGTGTTCTTGACAGGTTGCTTTCCGGAGGTCTGCCAGCTGTTGGTCTTCCATCGCGGCAGCCACTTGGTGACGCCGTCCAGCACGTACTTGCTATCGGTGTGCAGCCGCACCACCACAGGCCGGGTCAGGCTTTCCAACGCCCGGATCGGGGCCATCAGCTCCATCCGGTTGTTGGTGGTCTCAGCCGGCTCGCCTCCGTAGATTTCCTTCTCGCGCGTGCCGTACCTCAGAACGGCGCCCCACCCGCCCGGCCCCGGATTGCCGCTACATGCACCGTCGGTGTAAATGTCCACGGTCCGCTCGGCTGCCTGGTCTGCCACACCGGCAACATACCGAACCTGATCCGCATCCCCGCCCCGCCGATCCCCCTATGCCCCTTCACAAAGCCCCCGACTCGCCTGGTCATGGCTGTTCGTCCGGTGTTCGTTCGAAGACCACGATGTCCCAGCCGAGCCCGGCCACAACCTGGCCGAGCGACGTCAGCGCGAGGGAACCGACGGCAGTGGGCAGGTTAATCTCGTCGACCTGACGTCGTGCGGCTAGGTCCCAGATCCGCACCGTCGCGTCGCGACCGCTGGTAACGGCGATGGGGCGGTTATCCAGCTGGGTGCAGGCCACCGCCGTCACCGCGCCGGTGTGGCCGGTGAGGGGGTCGCCGATCGGGGTGCCGGCGGTGAGGTCCCAGATCCCCACTGTCGCGTCCCCACCGCCGGCGGTGACGGCGATGGGGCGGTCATCCAGCTGGGTGCAGGCCACTGCGGCTACCCAGCCGGTGTGGCCGGTGAGGGGGTCGCCGATCGGGGTGCCGGTGGTGAGATCCCCGATCCGCACCGTGGCGTCCTCGCTGCCGGTGACAGCGATCGAGCGGTCGTGCAGCTGGGTGCAGGCCACCACCCGCACGGTGTCGGTGTGGCCGGTGAGGGCGTCACCGATCGGGGTGCCGGTGGTGAGGTCCCAGATCCGCACTGTCGCGTCAGCGCTGCCGGTGACGGCGATCGGGTGGCCGTCGCGCTGGGTGCAGGCCACCGCCACCACCGGACCGGTGTGGCCGGTGAGCGGGTTGCCGATCGGGGTGCCGTTCGCCAGGTCCCAGATCCGCACCGTCGCGTCCCCGCCGCTGGTGACGGCGATCGGGCGGATCGGGTGGCCGTCAAGCTGGGTGCAGGCCACCGCTAGCACCGGGCTGGTGTGGCCGGTGAGCGTAACGCGCAGCGCGGTGCTGACCTGGCCACCGGTTGCCCACCGCGGACGCCACCGCGACCGACCCGGGCCGCGAGTCGACGTGAGCCCGTGGAGAAGGGATGCGGCACCATAGCGAGCCGCATCCACCGCAAGCACGCCGCGCCGCTGATCAGCAGACCACCGCGGATGCCCACCCGCCGACACCCGGTACACCGCGGTTGCCAGCCGGGCTAGCTCGCTGTCGGCCTGGTCGAGCGCGGGAATCAGGGTGCTCGGGTCGGCGTGCACCAGGAACTCCGGGTCCACCAGCAGTTCGTCCACTCGGCCGACGTCGGCGGCGTGCTGCACGGCATGTCTGAGCAGGTACGGCTCGGCCAGATCCCACCGCCGCACACCACGCACGACGGTGACGGTGGCCAGCAGCTTGTCCACCACTCGCCCGGACACGTCGGCCGGGTCGCCGTCACAGCCGCCGCGGAGGTGGTCGGCGAGGCCCTGGTGGAAAAACCGGTACAACGCCGAGCCGTCGGAGTCCGCGCCGGTACGCAGATAGAACCGCAACGAGTCCAGATTCTCGGCGACCTGCTCGACGGACGGTGCGTCCGGTTCCCCGGCGATGGCCGCGCAGACCGCCAGCAACACGCTGCGCGGCATACCAGTACCTCGGGCGTAGGCCAGCGCGGTCAATACCGCCCGTCGCCACCGCGACTCTGGGCGAGCGGCCAGATCCAGTTCGAGGACCTCGGGGAGAGTCCGGGGGACGGACGCGCCCAGGCGTGTGGCGGCGGCCGGGTCGCTCAGCTGGTCGGGGCTGTCGAGGCTGATGGTGTGGGTGTAGAGGGAGGCGACGAGGAACTCGCCCCACCGTTCCTCCGGCTCTTGCGTGCTGGGTCCGTCTGCCCGGGGCAACGTTGACTGGGCAACGAGTGTCTCGGCGACCGCGGCGGCAAAGGCGCGTCGTCCCGCGCTGTGCACGGCGGTGGCGTAACCGGGGAGAAGTTCGAGCAGTCCGGTGACGTAGTCAGCCACATCTCGACGGCGCTGCTCGGCGGGGATGTGGTCAAGGTCGATCACCTCCCCGACTTCGGTGGCCAAGTCGAGCAGCACCGCAAACTCGCGCCACGGCCGCGTCCCGACGAGGAGCCGGCACGCCGGCGTGCCGTCCCTGAGGTGGGCGCGGGCCAGCGGGACGAGCAGCTGTGTGACGAGCCGTTGGTGGTCGGGGGCCTCGTCGACAGCATCGATGACGACCACCGGTGGCCTCGACCGCCGGGCGATCGCATCGATGACCGCTGCGGGGTGGGCGCACCCTCGGCGGCGTCTACTAGGTCCAGGCGTAGTTGCGCGGCCAGTGATGTCAGGATCACCGGCAGCGTGCGCTGGCGGGCGTGTACCGCGGCCAGCTCTGGGTTCTCCGAGGGCCGGGCGGCGGTGGCCCGCCACAGGTCCTGGGTGGCGCTCCGCAGATCGGGGTGGGCGGCGCACACCAGCAGCCCGAGTAGCGCGGACTTACCGGCGCCGGGGCTGCCGGTCACCACGGTCACCCCACCTTGGCCGTCGCCGTCCATCCACGCCGCCAGCTGGCGCAGCTGCGGCGCGCGGCCGATGAAGCAGCCTGCGGTAATCCGGCCTGCGGCGGGGCCGTGGCCGGCGGCACGGTTACGGAAGTGCTCCTCATCCAGGGCCGGGTCGAGGAACGGCGCCGTCGCCGGCTCCACGGCTGCTGCCGCTTCGGCGGCCGGGTTGGGCAGGTAGCGAGGGTTGTGGAAGAACGGCAGCTCGGGTTGGGCGCCCATCACTGGGGTCGCCATTGGGTCCTGCAGGTGGCCCCCTTCGGTGATGGCCAGCGCTTGGACCTGTTTGCGGATCCGCTCGAACAGCACGTCGAATCCTACGGTACGCACGGTGGGAGCCAAGTCGAGCTCACCGGAGCTGATCCCGTTGATCACCAAGGTTGCGGCGCGGGTGAGCCGCCCGGCGTAGGCTGGCCGGTCGGCGCTGGTGGCCGCGATCACCCAGGCCCGCTCCCGTGCCGTGGGCTCTGGGGGGCGCCAGTGCCGGTTGGCCGCGCCGGCATGGCACAGGTCTAGTAAAAACAGTGTTATTGGCGCCGACGGGTCGTCGTTCACGGCGATCCGCCAGTTTTCCACCCGGGTCTGCCTGGACCGCGTCGCGTCCGATCCGACGACATACACGCCCCCGTCGGGGGTGTGGTCACCGTGACTGAGCACATGAACCACCGCGACCCCACCGTCGGCCAGGTGCTGTTCCACGCGCTGGCCCAGCTGCTTCGCCCCCAGCGCGGCAGGATTGACCATGAGCTTGGCGTCATAGCCAGCCGCCACCAGCGCCGCATGCAGATCGCGGGTGCACTCGACCGCGTAATCGAGGTCCTCGTACGGGGGCATGTCCGGCTCATTGCTGTCATCGGCGCCGACCAGGGTAAAGCTGGCCACCCCGATGCGCAGCGCCCGCAGCTGACCCGCAGCCCATCCAGGATCCTCTTCCAGGTGCCCACTCCTTTATCGGACAATCAACACAATTCGGACTATTATCCCCCGAGGCCGTCTATCCCACGCAGCCCGAAGATCGTACGAGACACGGCCCTAGAACCCTGGTCCTGGTTCACGAACTCGGATACGGAAGGCTCAACCGCCCTACCTAGCTAGCTAGTCAAGAGACGAGTTCACGTTCCGTGCCTGGCGCGGCTCTAACACGGTGAAGGGGCGGGCACGGATGAGGAGGACGGGGACGAGGTTGAGACGAGGTTGAAGCTGCTTACGTCGTGGCTACGGATTTGCTGGCAGACCCAGCATGAACACGCACACCACCAGGGCCTCGCCACGTTGGCTCAGGCCTTGCCGGACGCTGGCCAGCTCCGCGAGAGCCGCTCCGGCGTCACGTGGACCCACCTTGCCGTCACTCCACTCGGGCGCTCCTTATGACTACACTGCATTCGCCAGACGCAGCCAACACAGGCGACGGTTCGGGCTTCGACGGTTCGGGCTTCTGTGAGTTCTACCGCGAGTTTCTCCCGAACTTGGTCGGTTTCCTCATGTTTCAGGGCGCGAGCCGTCCCGACGCCGCTGAGGTTGCCCAAGACACCATGACCAAGGCATACCAGCGCTGGTCAGAGATCGACAACCCGAAGGCGTGGGCCCGGACAGTGGCGTCTCGGGCGTGGGTGCGCCGCATTACCAGCAACAAGGAAGACCTCGTCGAACACCTGCCTGAGCTCAACCCGCTCTTACCACCGTCGATCGACGCGGAAAGGTGGGAACAGCAACACGAGGTCCTGCGTGTGCTCGATCGTCTGCCACCGCGACAGCGGGAGGTCATGGCCTGGACTCTCGAGAGCTACACCCCTGCCGAGATCGCCGTCGAGCTGAAGATCACTGCCGAAGCGGTTCGGGCCAACCTGATGAAAGCCCGCCGCACGCTCGCCGAATACCTCAGCACACCACGGGACGAATGATGAGCGACTTCGATTATCACCCAGCAGATGGACTGGACCGGTGGCTCGCCGACCAGCATCACGAGCTGATCGTCGACCTTGCTGCCACCCTTGACGTCGAGGCAGGCCTGGGCGCGGCTCTGATCCACCCCCGCCACGCCGACCTCGTTGCTGACCTGGGCCGTTCCCTTGATGTCGAGGCCGGATTGGCCGCCATCGTGCCCGCCACTACGGGCGTGACGCCGCCGAACAAGTCGGTCACTTCCGGCTCTCACCGCGCCGGCGCCAAGCAGGTCGCTGCGACAGGTCCTGACCACGCTAAGATTGAGCGACCGGAGTTCGCCCCGGCCGCAGCATCCCGGAGGCCAGAAACACTGAGGCCAGAAACATTTCTGGTCAAGCGAACCCGCTCCGTATTCAACCGCACAGGCATTGCCCTCAATCCTCGCCGTGTCCACGACCGCGTCATCGCCGCTGTCGTGGTGGCTATTGCGCTTGTCGCGCTAACCGCCACAGCGATCTGGAAGACCCTAACTTCGCCACCACCGACGACCGCGGCGCCTGCACTGGTAGTTCTGGACTACGGGGTCACCACGCTATCCCATGTCGGCACTTGCGATCCGAAAACCCCCATGAGGTTTACTTTCACTGTCCGCGCCCTCGGCTCGGGCACTGTCGATTACACCTGGCAACCGGACGGCGGTCTCTCCAGCCAGCCGCCCGTGCGTAAGACCATGACCTTCACCGGGGCCGAGCAGACCATGCAGGATGTCTACACCATCCCCCGTCTTGGCGTCCAACGCCACCAAGGCGGCGTGACCGTCGTGGTTACCGAACAGGGTTCCTACCTTGGTAAGACCTACGTCACCTGCGATGGTTCCAGTAGTAACGGGAGCGGAACCATCGTTAATGATGGTCCCAGCCTCGCGCCCGGAAGTAATGGAGAACTGTAGCCATGTCTTTATTGTGCAAGCTGGCGGTCCGTGGACCTGGAATTCCCGGCAGGTCAAACAATGTCAGTGCCACGAGACCGATCCAGTGGGTTGCTATCGCAGCCCAGCGTGTCATGGCAAGTTGGGTGACCATCGTGGCCGCTGTCGGTGCTGCTGCCCTGCTTGCGGTGGTCCTAGCCGTCTCTGCTCAGGCAGCTACCGGCGTATTCCGTTATGAAGCGCACGGGACGAGCCGCTCCGTCACCAATCCTGCGCCTGGAGCGTGCTTGCGTACCCTGAACGCTGTCCGCGCGACAAACGAAACCAGTGGGACGATCGAATTATATAGCAGCTCTGACTGTAGCGGGCTAGTCCGCACCCTAGGGCGGGGCGAGAGTTTATCGGTAAATTTCAATTCGGCAAAGAGTCTGCCCTAAGATGCATCATTCAAGGGTGAATATTCTTGAGAAGGTTGCCGGAGTGGCCCGCCTCGCCGGCGAGCAGCCCCACGCGGCGGCAACCCAGGACGCGCTACCGAGCGGGTCGCGGCCTGCCCTTTGACCTGCTCGGCTGCTGGATCCTGACTGGTCCCTGACTCCGTCGTACCTCCCCGGATCCGCTGGCAGTGCTCCTGGCTATCGACACCCCCGAGATGAGCCGAAAAACTCTGTGCGCTGGGTTCACGTTGCCGCCCGGCGGTGCCTCTAACAAGGCAAGGGGTGGACAGTCGCCGAGGATGCAAGGAGCCGATCATGACGAGGCTTGGTGAGTGCGATCATGGATGAGCGCGAACTGTCGGCCAGTAGTCCGGCCGTGCATAATCACACACAGAGTCAGCAAGACATTACCCGGGAACCAGCCCTCGCGGCCTTTAACGCCTTCTACCGGCGATTCTTCCCCAGGTCGGTCACGTTCCTGATGTGGCAAGGTGTGCGGCTGCCAGACGCCGCCGGTATCACCCAGGTGACTATGATTAAGGCGCATAAGTACTGGTCGGCAATCCGCGATCCCGATGCCTGGGTGCGGCGGGTCGCGTCCCGGGAGTTGGCCCAAAGAGTTGAAGATCACCAGTGACACAGTCCTCGCCAATCTGGAGCAAGCCCGCAAGACGCTCGCCCAGCACCTGGTCACCACGGAGGATGAACAATGAGTGACTTCGCTTCCCACCCAGAGAAGGCAGTGGACCAGTGGCTGGAAACCCAGCATCGCACCTTAGTCAACGACCTGGCCGCTGCTCTTGACCTCGATGCGGGCCTGGGTGAAGCGATCGCCCAAGCCGAGGTGGCCCGGAGCACCGACTCACGTATTGCGCTGAAACTTAGCGTCGCCGCTCTGCGCATCCACCCCGATGGAGAGACCCAGTCCAGCCTGATCGACTTGCTGACCAACAACCACTACTCCAACACTCTCACCGGCCACAGTGGACCGGTGAACTCCGTGGTGTTCTCCCCCAACGGGCACATCCTGGCCACCGCCAGCAGCGACCGCACGGTGCGGATATGGGATGTGACTGACCTCCGCCGTCCCGCTGAGGTGGCCACCCTCACCGGCTGCAGCGGTACCGTCAACGTGGTCGCGTTCAGCCCAGACGGACGCACCTTTGCCACCGCTGACGCCGGCCAGACCGTCAGGTTGTGGGACTTGACCGACCCACACCAGCCCAGTCCGGCGGACACCCTCTCTGAACGCACCGGCTTGCACCGCATGGCTCTTCCTTCGGTGGAAACCCTCACCGTCCACCCCGGGCAGGTGTACGCCGTGGCTTTTGCCAAGGATTGGCGCACCCTGGCCACCGCCAGCTCCGATCGGACCGTCAAGTTGTGGGACCTCAGCGATCCCCACGCGGTCCGGCAGCTCGGTCCGCCTCTCTCAACTGGCCACACCTACTCGGTAGTTGGAGCGGCTTTTGCCCCAGACGGGCGCACTCTGGCCACCGCCAGCTCCGACAGAACAGTGACCCTGTGGGATCTCAGCACCCGAACCCAACCCCGCCCCGTCAGATTACCCCTCACCAGTGAGAACAGTGTAGTGCGGTCGCTTGGCTTCGCTCCCAACGGACACATTCTTGCTACCGGAAGTGACTACGGCACGACGATTCTATGGGATCTCAACAGCATCAATGATATCCGCAACCATGCCGCCGAGCGCGCCTGCTCCACCACCGAAGGCGGTCTCAATCGCGACGAATGGGCCCGCTACATCTCGGGACTGCCATATGAGAATACATGTCCAAACATGTGACTTTCGCAGATAGGGTCTTGGTTGGCGTGCGGCTGCGCGAGCACGCAGTGGATCGAGAGCGTCGGCGTAGGATCGGCGTCCGTGCCCGTGCGCCCTGACACCATCGGCAGCAGTGAGGTCCGGCCGGAGGACCTGGAGCAGTACCGCCGGGAGCTCACCGGCTACTGCTACCGGATGCTCGGTTCGTTCTTCGAGGCTGATGACGCCGTGCAGGAGACGATGGTGCGGGCCTGGCGGGGCCTCGACCGCTTCGAGGGTCGGTCGGCCCTGCGCTCGTGGCTCTACCGCATCGCCACCAACGTGTGCCTCGACATGTTGCGGGGCCGCGAGCGCCGGGCCTTACCCGTGGACCTGGGGCCGTCCTCGACGGCGGAGGGATCCCTCGGCCCGATGTTCCCCGAGCATGCCTGGGTGCAGCCCGCCCCGGACGCCCGCGTCCTGCCCGGCAACGGTGATCCGGCCGAGCTGGTAACGGCGAGAGAGACTGTCCGCCTGGCATTCGTCACCGCACTGCAGCACCTGCCCGCACGGCAGCGAGCGGTGCTGATCCTGCGCGAGGTCCTGAGCTGGCGCGCAGCCGAGGTGGCGGAACTGCTCGAGACCAGCGTGGCGTCGGTCAACAGCGCGCTCCAGCGGGCCCGGGCCACCCTCGCGGCCCGCGACGTCACTGCGTCCCACGCGCCTGCGGTGGACGCCGACCAGCGGGAACTGCTCGTCGGCTACGTGGACGCCTTCGAGCGTTACGACATCACCTCGCTCGTCTCGCTCCTGCACCACGACGCCGTCATGTCGATGCCGCCCTACGACTTCTGGCTGCGCGGGCCGGTCGAGATGGGCCGGTGGTTCCTCGGTAAGGGCAGCGGGTGCCGTGGCTCGCGCCTGGTGCCGACGGCGGCCAACGGCTGCGCTGCGTTCGGCTCGTACCGACTGGATGCCGACGGTGGCTACCAGCCGTTCGCCCTCCAGATCATCGAGATTTCAGGCGACCGGATCGTCGGGCATCACAACTTCCTCGACACCAACCTGTTCGCCGCCTTCGGCCTCCCCGCCCACCTCCCGGCATAGCAGGACCTCACCCAAACCGACCAGGTCGAGCAGCGCCGACAGCCCGGCGCAGGCATGACGCAGCTGGATCGAGCAACCCAGAAGCCGGGCTGCGAGCTGCAACCTCGCCAACTCGTCCACCACGGCGAGATCGGGACGGTCCCACCCCGCCAGCAGCCAGCTCGCCACCTCGGTGTCACCACGGAGGAGGACCACCCTCGCGTCGGTGCCTGCTTGCCGCACACTCCTACGACCACGGCGGACGGCTGAACTCATCGCCACGTCGTTGCGTTACCTCAGAAGCGCCCGCCTCCGCCCCGACGGCCACGGGTACCCGAACCGCCGAAGCTCCCCGGCGACAGGCCTCGGCGCCGCCACCACCGCCGGACCCGGCGCCCCCGCCGCTCGCAGGCGGGCGGCATCATCGAACGGATACTGCGGGCCACCGCCGCCAGCTACGTGGTCTCGCCTGCCGCCCTCGGCGATTCGGCCGCCGACCCCGAGCGGGCCGCCGACCGATTCTCGGCTCGCTACCTGGTTGCGCTCGCCGGCGGAGTGGTCCGCGAGGTCGGCCGCCTCGCTCGCCGCGCCGGCGCCGCCGGGAAGCGACTGCCCACCATGGCCATCGACACCGAGATCCGCTTCCGCTCGGCCGAGGACCGCGCCGCTTTCGCCGACGAGCTCACCGTCGCCGTGCTCGAACTCGCAGCTCGCGAGCGGCCGGCATGGCAGGCCTGGCTCGAAAGCCTGGACTCCGCCGCCGCTCACCGATGAGTTCTCATCGTCAGCCACTTCATGTTGTCCCGAATGGGACGAGGGCATTTCGAGCTGCTCGGCCGGAACCGAAGGGTCGCGCATCAGCGCACGCGGTGCGATCCCCGACTTCTCGGCGTGCACCCGAAGGCCGCGGACCTCAGCCGGTGGGTGGCAGGGGCGCGTGTCCCAGACCCACCTCAGTGAGCACAACGGGCAGGTCCTGGATGACCTCGACGTCGTACTGCTTGGTCCCGTTATCGAGGTCCTCCCAGGGCCGCAGGTAGGGGGACAGGAACCGCCCGGGGTCCCGGGAACCGCGCGCCCAGCCGCTCAGCAGCCGCTCGACGGTGAACCGGCCGTGCTCCATCTCTGCGAGCAGCATCAGCTCGGAGTTCTCCGGCCACTCCGGCGGCCAGGCTCGCCCACCGTCGGCGAGCGGGTAGAGCTGGAGTCCTACGACGGCGAGCTTGTTCGGGATGTCGTCGACAACGGCCAGGTTCGACGCTCGCAACCACACCGATAATTCGGACCACGGGCCCAGCGCGGGATCACCGGCCGGCTTGCGAGGCCGATGTCGTTTCACATACCGCTCGTGCAGCGCCGCGGCCACGTGCTCCCGTTCTGCGGCGGACCGCGTCCATGACGTCCGCCGCAGGAAGGCGCGGACGCTCATCCGGTCGATCGGGAGCGCGACGGTGCCGACCGCACCGTTGAGCAGCGATCGCGCCAGGTCCGGTCCCCGCCGGTCGGGCCACCGGAGCCAGCCGACGCGGGCCCCGAGCGCGCGCGCCAGCAGGATCTCGTCGGTGCTCGCGGCGGGCAGCGCGAGCACCCGGATGTCGGCGGCTCGCTGGTGCGCTGCGACGACCAGCGTCCACAGGTCGAGGGCGCGGCCCGGCCCAGGGCTCGCGGCCTGCCGATCCGGTGGCGTGTGGACGGTCACGCCGCAGGTGACTGCGAGGTCCGCGCCATTGGCCGCGCTAGCTAGGACGGATCCCGTGACGGCAGGACGTCCAAGCGCCCACTGGAGCAGCTCGGATACGACCGCGGACGTTTCCGGGGTGCCCTGTCCGAGGAGGACGATAACGTCGTCAACGAGCGGGCCGGCATCGGACGGCCGGTGCCGGGCGAGCAGTTCGAGCCGGGCGTCAGCGTCGCCGTACATGGCTCTACGCAGGAGGAGGAGCTGACGGACGTCGGCGAGCTGCTCGGCCGATGCGTGGCCGTGGTCCGCGGTCGCCTCAGCGAGGGTGTCGGCGAGGAGGACGGAGTCGGTGCGCAGCCGGGCAACCTCGCACCACACACCGAACGCGGCGGGATCCCCAGAGCGCAGCAGCGCCGTGGCCGCCGGGACGAGCGCGAGCGTGGAGCGCAGGTCGATCCCGAGGCCAGCCCTCGCCAGTGCGGTCGGACGGTCAAAGCCCAGCGCCGTGACGACCGGGAGCTCCGGGCCGTCGAAGGCCGTCAAGATGTTCCGGCGGATCGGGATGCGATCGGTTGCGGCTGTGGTCAGCCGGTCGGCGGCGCGGCGCCGCGCCGCGGTCCGGTGCTGGTCGTCGAGGTCGGACCACCGCCGCTGGGTTGCAGGCGGGTGCCCGGCCTCGTGCTCGGCCCGTGCGAGCCGGTCCACAGTCCGCTGCTCCTGCAGCCGGGGCAGGGGATACGCGAGCTGGGGAACCCGGACCACCTGAACCGGGGCGACGGTCTCCTGGACGGCCGTCTGGGCCGCGATCTCGTCGCCGAACGGGCTTCCGGAGCTCTCGGTGACCAGGGTGACACCTGTCCCGCGTCCGACGTGCCGGGACAAGGTGATGGCGATGCCGCCGGCTTCGCGATCGCTGGGTGCCAGCACGAGCACATGCCGCAACGGTGCGTATCGCTGCAAATGCCGGGCCGTGTTGACGTCGACCTCGACCGCCTGGCTGAGGTCGACAGGGAACACGTCGATGTCGAGCAGCTGCAGCTCGGTGCCCATGAGGGTCGCCAGCCCCTGGCGATGTTCAGCGGCGTCGGGGCCGAACAGCGCGATTCTGGGCGCCAGTGGCCCGCTCGCCGGATCCTCGAGTAGCTGGACGCGCCGTCGCCGGTGCACGTCGAGCACGAACGCGTCGATCAGCGCTCCGGTTCCGAAGAGCACGAGGGAGGGCGCTGCGCCGTTGTTGCCCGATGCGAGCAGCCCACCGCGCCCCGCGGCAGCGAGGTCGGTGTCCAGGTCGGTCAGCACGATCTCAGCGGCGATCGTGGCGGCGCTGAAGGGGGTGATCGTTAAGCCGGCGTCGTACCCGCCCTGCTCAAGGATCCGGGCCAGGCCTGGTTTCTCGACCTCGACATAGATCTCGAGCTTCTGCTGCAGCCCGAGTCCGTACAGGCGCCGCGTGATCGCCGCGTTCTGTTCGTCGTCACCCGTGACGATCACGGCACTTGTCGCCCGCCGGACCGCGCAGCGGCGCAGCGACACCCGGCTGATCCCGTCACCGCGCACCGTCCACGCACCGAGCTCCACCATGGTCGCCAGCCGCTGAGGGTCTGGATCGACTACCACGACCCCGTTCCGCCACCTCGACACGTGGCCCTGCGCCGTGATCAGTGCCGCGGCCCGCTCGTTGGCGCCGAAGACCACGACCTGCCGGCGGAGGAGATAGCTGTTCAGCGCACCGCGGAGCTGGTCACGGAATAGCTCAAGGATGCCCCGCAGGGTCAGCAGCGGAGCGGCGAACGCCGCGATCCAGAGCTGGGGCGGCGGCCCGGCGCCGGGCGGCAGGTCCATGTTCAACGTGAACAGCCGCAGAGTCCGGTAGCAGGCGTCGATCGGCGCCAGCCGCTGTGGCGGCCCAGGCGGTGCCGGCACTGGTAACACGAGGAACCCCCACAGGCCGAGGCCCGCTACGAGCCCGACCGCGGCCGTCCAGCCAACTGCAGCCGCGTGCAGCCGTACCC
Organism: Pseudonocardiaceae bacterium; assembly: GCA_035997545.1. Taxonomy (GTDB): domain Bacteria; phylum Actinomycetota; class Actinomycetes; order Mycobacteriales; family Pseudonocardiaceae. Next base: position 14,880 of record DASYIL010000256.1, on the reverse strand, counting down.
ACCGGCGGAGCGTGTTCTCCTCCGGTGCCGGGACACCGGACGGCAGGACGCCAACCGGGCGGTTCGAGCTGCGTGCATTCATGGCCACTGGGAATCGGCGATTCTGTGCGCGATATGTGCAACATTACAAACAGGCTGCACCATACGAGGACAACGACAGAGTGCGCGGCCGTCGGTGGCGAGGCGGATCAGCGTGGACGTCGTGACGACCGGTGTCAGTGCCCGGAACACAACACAGGAGTATGGTCCTGGCCCTGTTCGTCGAGCGCAGCGCGGACGTAGTGATCGACCTCATCTCGTCGCGACACTGTGGTGGCTTCGCTCACACCCGACGTTTGAGTGCCCACAACGAGAGCGGCGCGAAGACGGCGAGGATCACGGCCGTCCACAGCAGCGACCCGAGGACCGGCCCCGCGACGGGCCCGCCGACCAGGAGCCCGCGGGATGCGTCGGCGAGTAGCGTCACCGGGTTGACGTTCACGAACGCCTGCAGCCAGCCTGGCATCGTGTTGGTCGGCACGAAAACGTTGCTGACGAACGTGATCGGGAACAGCGTGGTCATGCCGAAGAGCTGCACCTTTTCTGGGTCCTTGGCGAGTACACCGACCAGCACCGACACCCAGGAAAAGGCGAGCGCGAAGACCAGGATCAGGGCGACCGCCGCGAGGACGTCGACTGTCGAAGTGCCGGTCCGGAAGCCGAGGACCACACCGATGCCGAGCAGCAGAGCGATTGACCAGGCCTGCTTCACCAAGTTCGCGCCGATGCGTCCAGTCAGCGGCGCCCATCGCGCGATCGGCAGCGAGCGCAGCCGGTCGAACACGCCCTTGGTCAGGTCCGTATTGAGTCCCATGCCGACGTACATGGTGACGAAGAACATGTTCATCACGATGATCCCGGGCAGCGTTAACGTCAGGTACTCGCCAGGTGATTTCGAGATCGCGCCGCCGAACACGTAAGTGAACAGCAGCACGAACATGATCGGCTGGATGCTGAAGTCCGCCAGCTCCCACGGGTTGTGCCTGACCTGCACCAGCGTGCGCCACGCGAGGGTCATCGTCTGCCGTAGCCCTTCGACGGGACTGACCCGGGAAGTCAGTTCCCGTGCGGCGGGTGCGGTCGGGGTTGAGGTGGCGGTCGCGGCGGTCATAACGCCGCCTCCGCGGGGAGGAGTGCGTCGGCGGTCATGCGAGGGCCCCTTCGGTCTCTTCGGTCTGCGTGGACTCCTCCGCCGGACGCCCGGTCAGGGAGAGGAAAACCTCGTTCAGGCTGGAATTGCGGAGCATGAGTTCGGTGATGACCACTCCGGCGTCGTCGAGCCGGCGCACCGCGGCCGGGAGCACCGCGGGATCGGTGACCGGCGCGGTCACCGACTGGCCGTCCACCTCCGGCGCGACACCGGCGAGCTCCCTCACCACGGAGATCACGATGGGCACATCGGCTTGATCCGCCGGTCGCACGGCGAGGGATTGGGTGCCGGTCCTGGCCTTCAACTCGTCCGGCGTCCCGGTCGCGATGACCCGGCCGTGGTCGATAACCGCGATCTCGTCGGCGAGCGCGTCGGCCTCCTCCAGATACTGCGTGGTGAGCAGCACCGTGACACCGTCGGCCACCAGGCTGCGCACCAGGCTCCACAGGTCGAGGCGGCTCCGCGGGTCCAGGCCCGTGGTCGGCTCGTCGAGATAGAGCAGCTGCGGCCGGCCGACGAGGCTCGCCGCCAAGTCGAGTCTGCGGCGCATGCCTCCGGAGTAGGTCTTCGCCGGTCGTCCGGCTGCGTCCGCCAGACCGAATTTCGTGAGCAGCTCGCGGGCGCGCTGCTTGGTGTCGCGCCGCGGCATTCTGAGCAGCCTGCCGATGAGCTGGAGGTTCTCGGTACCGGTGAGGGCTTCGTCGACCGATGCGTACTGCCCGGTCAGCCCGATCAGCTGGCGCACCTGATGGGCGTTACGGACCACGTCGTAACCGCCGACCGTCGCGTGCCCGGCGTCCGGCCGCAGCAGGGTGGCAAGGACGCGAACGGCGGTGGTCTTGCCCGCGCCGTTGGGGCCGAGCAGGCCGAGGACGGTGCCGGCGCGGACCGCGAGATCCACCCCGTTGAGGGCCGTGGTCACGCCGAAGTGTTTGACCAGCCCCTCGGCCCAGATCGCGTGAGTCATCGGTGGCTCCTGTCCCGTGTCGGTCAGCTCAGCTTGGCGGACGAGTCTGACAATTCCGACAATACTGACGGCGCTGGAACCAGGCAGCGACCGGTTTGCTCCGGCGTGCTGCTCGCGGCCGAGGGGCTGCATCCGAGCTCGAAGGGTGCGCGGTATCAGCAGCCGCCCGGTGTCGTGAGCACGCGCACGAGGTGGGGTCGGATGCTGACCACTCTTTTCTCGCCGTCGAACCGCACGGTCAGGCGGATGCTGCCGCGGCCGAGGACCTCGCCTTGCTTGTGTAGCCGGGACGGTAGTGCCCCGTGCTCCCTATGTACCACGACTTGTTCGATCCGGCACTGCTGCGGGATCGGGGCGCCGTCGGCGTCGCGCCAGGGGTCGTAGGGTCGAGTTGGCATGGTGTGCGTCACCCCCGGGCTGGCTGATTGCTAGCCGGCCGCGCGGCGGTGCGGAGGTGATCACTCACCGGACTGCTCCCGCCCATACGAGGCCGGTTGCCCCGGCGCGTTCATCGCCGCCTGTTCGGGGGTTTCCAGTGCGGCGGCTGAGGCGTGTGTCGGTGATGTGCAATGGGCTGTCCGGGTCCAACATGTCGCGGGTGCGATAGGCCAGTGCTGTGCCTTCGCTGGAGACCAGCACCACCTCGCGCACGCCCCGGAAGTTGGCCAAAAAACCACATCGCAGGCTCCCCGAGCCGGTTGGGAAGGCAGCGGCCCCGCCGAGTGTCGGGGAGACGCAAACGGAGCCGCCGCCGGGCTGTGGACCCTGGCAGATCCGGCGAGCAACGCTGGTAGAACCGGCTGCTTCCCAGGGGCTACGGTGTACGTGAACACTCCAGGAACACCGTGACGCTGTATCACGCTACGCCGTGACGCGATACTGCGGAATAGGTGCGGGTGCGTCCGTTTGGGTGGTGTGTGCGCGCAGGCTGACCATCCACGCCGGTCCACGACACCCGACAGGGAGGAGAGCAAGGAGTTCCGGATGGTCGCGTCATCGAGTCCGACCGTGCTCAAGCGGTACGTGGCCTTGGAGTTGCGCCAGCTACGGGAGGCCGCCGGGTTCAAGCGCGAGCAGGTGGCCGGACGGCTGCGCTGCGCTGTCTCGCACATCTCGCACCTGGAGACCATGCGGAACCTGCCGAAGGCCGCCGAGCTGGAGGTGCTGCTCGATTTCTATGGCGCCGCCGAGCGCACCGCGGCGTTCCTGGACCTGGTTGACGCCGCCCGCAAGGGCCACGACTGGTGGCTACCGTTCAAGGGCGCCGCGCCGGAGTGGTTCGACCTCTTTCTCGGCATGGAGTCGTCGGCCGTGCAGATCGACAGCTACGACTCGATGATCGTTCCGGGTCTGTTCCAGACGCCGTCCTACGCCAAGGCGGTCATCCGGGCCGGCGAGCCCGAGCTGGCCGACGCCGAGGTCGCCCGCCGCCTCGAGCTGCGCATGGCCCGCCAGGACGTGCTCACCCGGCAGCCGGACCCGCCCATCGTGTGGAGCGTTCTGGACGAGTCCGTGCTCCACCGGCCCGCCGGTGAGCCGCAGGTCCTCGTCGAGCAGCTGGAACACCTGGTCAAACTCACCGACCTGCCCACGCTCACCATTCAAGTGCTCCCGCTGGACGTGGGCGTGCACGCCGGGATCGAAGGGACCTTCACGATCCTGACGTTTCCACCCGAACTCGAAGGCGACCCCGGAATCGCCTACACCGAGGCGCGAACCAAGGCCACCTACCACGAGGACTCGGCCGAGATCATGACCTATCACAACACGCTGCGGCGCATCCAGATTCACGCCCGCACGCCCCAGGACACCCGGACCCTGCTGGTCCGCCGCATAGAGGAGTTGACATGAACCACAACCAGGCGCTCGCCGAGCTGACCACCGCAGCCGCGTGGCGCAAGTCCAGCTACTCGCAGGGACAAAACGGCTGCGTGGAGGTCGCCACCGAGCTGCCCGGCTGGGTCGGTGTCCGCGACAGCAAGCTCGGCACCGACAGCCCGGTGCTGTCCTTCACCCTTCCCGAGTGGCGCGCGATGCTGGCCGCCGCGCAAGCCGGCGAGCTCGGGGCTACCCGGCATCGGTGATGGTTACCCGCGTCGGGTCCGGATCGGCTAGCGGGCCCGCGCTGGCCGCCGATCCGCCCGACTGCGTGCTTCCGTGATGGCCGATACCACGATCAAGGTCGACAGCTCGGTGCGCGACCGACTTGCCGTTCTCGCGGCGCAGCGCGGCATGACCATCCGTGATCTGGCCGCCACCGTCGGCAGCGTCATCGCCACCGGAGTGGACGGGCGCGCCGCTCACGCGATCAACGTCGGCCGACCCGAAGACCGGCAGCACAGTCTTCCTTTTTGACAGTCTTCCTTTTTGAACGTCGCGTTGGTGACCCCGGCGAAGGATGCGTACCAGGCCAGGGCGGCGGTCACGATTCCGAGGTAGCCACCGATGTGGGTGATGGCGGCAGCACCCGAGTACGTCCCGATGGTCAAGAAGATGAATGTCGCGAGCAGGGCGACGAACACGGCAGCTATCAGGCCGGAGACCCGCAGCGACGCTACCGTCATATAGGCGGTGAAGATCGTCCAGGCTAGCAGGAACAGCCCGGTCGCGGACGCCGTGGTCGCGGCGGGCAGGCCCGGGGCGATGAACTTGACGTAGGCGGCGAAGGACAACCAGAACGCGCCGTAAGAAGTGAACGCCAGCGCGCCGAAGGTATTCGCCTTGCGGAACTCCCACATGCCTGCCAGCAGCTGGACGAGTCCGCCGTAGAACAGCGCCAGCGGTAGCACGACCGGCTCGATCGCCTTGGCGACCAGGCCGGCGTTAACGCAGCTGAGCACGAAGGTGGTCATCGCGAACCCGGCTAGGCCCAGCGGGCCGGGGTCGGCGATGTGATCGCCGGGGGGCTCGGTCCGCACCTGCAGCGGCTCGGACACGCTGACGCCGGGATCGGGGACGAGTGTGGTTGGTGGGGTTCTTGTGAGTGTAGTCATGGCGGCGGAGAGTAACTGTTCGACTGCTGTAAGTCACAATCGTTGCTGCACTCGAATGGACGACGACTGTCGGGCAAGATTGTCTCGCCCAGGCCTGCTTCGGGCAGATGCACGTGCATTAACGTCTGCAGCGGCACGCGCTGGGTGCTCCCCCGCGGCGCGGGCAAGTGCACCCGATCGAGGGAGGAGACACGAGGCCAGTGCGGACGAGCGTGGAGCCCGGCCCCCGGCGAGCACGAGCTGCGCGCCTCGTTCCGTGTCGCCCCGAGGTGAGGTGCGGGCCGCTTGAGGTCAGCCGGTGGTTCCTCGGGCAGGATATCGGGCGGTATGCGGCAGACCGCGCATGAGCTCCGCCCACCTCACTCCATGTGGCCGGTACCGCTCCTCGAGGCGGTGAAGTTCCGTATCGCTCAGCGTCACGTCGAGCGCGGCCAGCGCATCGTCAACGTGCTCCACCTTCGTGGCTCCAACGATGGGTGTGGTCACACCTGGCTTGTGCAGCAGCCAGGCAAGGGCGATCCGCGCTGGCGGTAGGCCGCGTTCAGCCGCAAGCTCGGTTACGGCCTCGACCACGTCGAAGTCAGATTCGTCGTAGAGCTGGTTGGCATAGTCATCGTTGCTGGCACGGGTCGTGTGACGGGTACCGTGACAACTACGGCTGCCGGTGAGCCATCCGCGGGCCAGCGGGCTCCAGGGGATCACGCCAACGCCCATGTCCAGGCAGACCGGGATCATCTCGCGTTCTTCCTCGCGGTACAACAGGTTGTAGTGGTTTTGCATGGAGACGAACTGGGTCCAGCCATGACGCTCTGCCGTGTGCTGCGCCTTCGCAAACTGCCAGGCGAACATACTGGAAGCGCCGAGGTAGCGCACCTTGCCAGCTCGCACCAAGTCGTGCAAAGCCGCCATGGTCTCGTCGATGGGTGTATCGTTATTCCAACGGTGGATCTGGTAGAGGTCCACGTAGTCCATGCCAAGGCGTCTGAGGGAATCTTCTACTGCACTCAGGATGTGTTTGCGGGAGAGGCCGCGATCATTGGGGCCAGGCCCCATGCGAGAGTTTACCTTGGTTGCAAGAACATAGTCGTCCCGGCGGGAAAAGAACTTACTGAGAAGTCGTCCGGTGATCTCTTCGCTCACACCGTTCGAGTAGACATCGGCCGTATCGAAGAACATGACCCCGTGTTCGACTGCTCGCCGGATGATCGGCTCGGCCTGACTTTCATCAAGTATCCACTTGCGCCACTGTGGATCGCCGTAGCTCATCATGCCCAGGCAGATACGCGACACCTTGAGACCAGATGAGCCCAGTCGAACGTAGTCCATAATGTGACCCCTTCACGACTGGAAGATGTGATCAACGTGACCCGCCGCGGAAGGTTTAGGATTCTGCTGCCTCAGCCGCGCTCCCCATCACTCCTCTACCCCCCTCCGGGCTGAGCAGGATCTCGGGCAGGGTACCGAACAGCTCCGCCCGATCCTGGACCCGGCTGATGAGATCGGCGATCTCGGCCGCCACCCGCTGCCGATCGGCTGGGTCGGCCTGCTCGGCGAGCTCCTCCAGCTTGGTGTGGTCGATCACCACCTCACCCATGAGCGATGCGGCGACGGCAAGATGCGCGGCGGCGGTGAACCGCTCACCGAAAACCTGCCCCTCCAGCGCAGCCAGCTCGGCGATGGGGTCCGGCTCCACCTCGGCGAGCGCCCGCCGCATCCGCTCGGCCGCCATCTGGCGGTCGGTCACGCAGGCGTACGCGGCTCTGAGGCCGTCCCGCCGGGCGAGGCGGAGCAGCGCGACGTGCACCAGGGTGCCGATGGGATTCCCGAGGTAGATCAGCGCGACTTCGGCCTCGACAGTGAGCAGATCCGTTGCGTGCTCCTCGGCGAAGGATCGCGAGTCCTGCCAGTCCTCCAGCTTGATCCAGTCCGTCACCAGATCTCTGAGCAGCATGGGCCGGTAGGCCGCGTCGAGGCCGAGTTCCCGCACCCCGTCGAGAAGATGCTGGTGCAACTCGACCTGCGCCGCAGCGACCAGCGCCAGCTCGTCGAGCACGACGGTGGCTGGGTGGTCCAGCAGTTCCCCGGCATGCGCTGTGAAGAAGTCCCTCGACTCCGCCCAGCTCGGCGCCGTGAGCCACTCGGTGACAAGGCCAATCTGGCTCAGGGTGAGGGCAAGCCAGTCCGGTTGTTCGGTCCCGCTGACCTCTTGCCAGACCCGGTTCACGGCGGCTGAGTCCCGAAAGCGGTGCGCGCGCAGGAAAGTGCGCGCGGCCAGCACGATGGCGTCCGGCGTCTGGCCGTCATCCAACGTCAGTAGGGTGACAAGCTCGCGTAGGCCGGTGGACGCGTCACCGTGGTTGACGTGGAACTCGGCCCGCTCGATGAGCAACGCATCTCTGACGGCCGGCGACGCGACGAAGATCTGGATGCAGCTGGTGTAGACATCGACGGCAGCGGAGATCCGGTCGAGTGCTGCGAGGTAGTAGGTGAGGTTCTTCAGCGACATGACGAGGTGGGTGAAGTAGACCTCGGCGGACGTCTCGGTCAACCGCCGGCAGATGTCAGCTGCCTCCTGGGCGGGGGTCAGGGCAGCCTCGTGCTGCCTCAGCTCGGCGTGCTGAGCCGCGAGGCTGCCCAGTGCGGCCGCGAGGCCGGGAAGGTAGGTAGTGGGGTTCGCGTCCACCAGTGCCCGGTAGGTCTCGACGGCGTGCTGGGTGGTGATCAGCGCAGCCTCGCGGTTGCCCATCGAGAGCAGATGGGCGACGAAATCGCACAGCGCGGCCGCGAGGCCAGGCAGGGAGAACTCGGGGTCGGCCTCGGCCAGCCTGCGCAGCGCGGCAACCCCGGCGGAGCCTGCGTGCGCGGCGTGCCTGGGCAGGTGACGTCGCAGGTAAGGGCTGCACAGATCTGCCGCCCCGCCGTGACTGGTCTGCGTCTGCATGGTCTGCTTCTGGGCGAACGCGACCAGGGCTTCGGCCAGTGCCTGGCCCGCCGCGCGACCGGCCACCTCCGGGGAGGACGCGACGAGGTGCTCGACGAACGTGCGATGCGAGAGCCGGTAGACCGCCTCGCCGTCCTGTTCGTCTTCGACGATGTGGCATCCGTAATGTTCGAGCACCCAGTCCAGGTCGGCGGCACGGTACTCGGCACCGTTCGGGCTCAGCGCGGTGGCTGCGGCCTCCCACACCCCTCGTCCCGGCAGGCCCCGGCCCATTCCCCAGGCGAGCGCGCGCAGCAGGTCCCTGGCGGTGTCGGGAAGCTCCACCCCGTCACGCACCCGGGTCCTGCTCGACAGGTCGTGCTCCAGCGCCCCGACTGTCGTCGCGGCAAGCTGTCCTTCCCAGCCCTGCGCATGGGCGTCGATGACGCCTCGCACAATCTGGGAGACCACGGTGCGGGCGTAGAGGAACCCGCCCCGCTGGGCGGCCGCCTTCCTGGCGAGCACCGACGCCACCCGCGGCACGAGATCGGCCCGGCCAGCGGAACGCAACCGGCGGGTCAGGTACTGCTCGATGTCTTGCCCGGTGCCCGACTCGGCGTCCAGATCGACGACCGACGCGTTCCCACCGAACAGTTCACCCAGCCGGACGGCCTCCTGGCCGGGCGGTGGCTGATGCCACCCGAACTCCTGATGCCGGGTCGCGAGCAGCACGCTCGCCAGCACGCTGAGCGGGACCAGCAGGTCTGTCACGATCTCGGTGGCCTGCTCGGGGATCGCCTCGTCCAACCCGTCGAACACCAGGATCGGCGAGTAGGGCATCGTCGCCACGGCCTCGACCAACTGCCAGCAGCTTGCCGGCGCGGGCAGCTGGAGACGGTCTGCCAGGACGGTCGCGAGGTCGTGGGCTCCCATGCCCCGCAGGTGCACCGCCGCATCGATGCCACCAAGGCCCGGGTCCGGATCCTCCGGCTCAAGGGGAGCGTGCTCAAGCAACACTCGTCGCTGCAAGGACTCGGATAGCGCAACGATGCGTTCCACCACGGCGGACTTACCGCTGCCCGCTGATCCGGTCACCACGAATGCACCGGGTACCTCCGCGCGGATCCAGGCCAGGATCCGCGCCAAGATCTCGCGGCGGCCAGTGAACAACCACTCTTCCTGCAGCGGGTCCTCCTGCAACCGGGAAATGCCGTCAGCGGCTGTCAAGGTGCTCCCCCAGGTACGCCGGAGTTCTGCACGCTACACGCCCTGCGTAGTGCCTGGCGATGACTCCTGCCGCAATAGCGTGCCGACCGTATCCAGCAGGCTCGGAGAGGCCGTGTGCTCCCGCTGCGTCGGGACGGTTCAATCGGTCCCGTGGCGGCCTCGCTCCGCCTGGGTCAGCGCGGTGCCTTCGACGAGCAGCCCTTGGCGCTCGTAGCGCTTGCGGCTGCGGCTGAAACGGACCACGACCGCGGACAGCTCGCTGGCCCGGTGAGCGCGACGGGTGAGCCCGGCGTCGCCCGAGGGCAGGAAAACCAGGTGGTCCATGCCCGCGCAACGCAGGCACGCCGGGCCGGTGTCATTCATGATCAACAGGTCTCCGGTTCCGGAGCAGGTCGTGCACGTCCAGTCCTTCAGCGGCGAGATGGCGACGAAGTCCGGCGGGCGGCTCTGGCGCTCGGCGAGTCGTTCGCGCTTGGCGGCGGACAGCTCAGGGGAGACCCAGTGCGTGCGGTACGCGCGCTCGATCTCGGTCGCTCCGCTGACGCTGAAGCGCAGCGGCCTGCGGTCGCGAGTCCGGGCAACGTAGCCGGTCTCGCTCGGCACTAGGCCGCGCCCCTGCGCCCAGCGGCGGAACAGTCGCATGGCATTGGACAGCTTGGGCAGGCTGGCCTGCACCACCCGTTCTAGGCACTGGACCCGGCCCTGGCGCCACTCGTCGACGTGTGTCGGCGCCAGCCAGCCGAGGCCCAGGAACACGTCGATCGCGCTGACGTACCGCTGCCTTGCGAGGGCCGCCTCGGCCGCCCGCACGACGCGCTGCTCGAGCCCGGTGCCGCCCATGCTTCCCCTCCTGTATGTCGCGCCCTGCAGACGCTGCCCGTGCTGATAGGCGTTGAGTATCGCGCCGGTCGCGGCCGCAGCCCGCTGGTGACCTGCGCCGGTCATCCGCGCCGACTGCACTCGTTGCCGGATCGCTTGCAGCCGGTCGATGCATGGCTGCGCTGGCCAGTTCACTGTCTGGCCTAGGCTCGTGACTGCGAGGACCTGTGCTGGCCGCGTTCCGGAGTTGGGAGGCAACTCGAAGTGATCATTCGGGCAGACGTCGAGACAGCCGCCCGGCGGATCACTAGCCGGGTGCGGCGCACGCCGGTGGCGGAGGCTGATCCCGGTACGTTCGCTCCGGGTGGCCAGGTGTGGCTCAAGCTGGAGTTCATGCAGCACAGCGGGTCGTTCAAGGCCCGCGGGGCGTTCAATCGGATCCTGGCTGCGGCCGAGGCCGGCGAGCTGCCTGCCGACGGTGTGATAGCGGCGTCCGGTGGCAACGCCGGGCTGGCCGTCGCCTACGCCGCGACGACCCTGCAGGTCCCGGCCGAGGTGTACGTCCCGACCACCGCGCCCCCGGTCAAGGTGGCCAAGCTGCACGCGCTGGGCGCCACCGTGGTCCAGGTCGGTCACGAGTACGCCGACGCGTACGAGGCTGCGACCAAACGAGCCGCTGACACCGGCGCCCTGTTCTGCCACGCCTACGACCAACCGGAGATCTGCGCCGGGCAGGGCACCCTCGCGCTGGAGCTGCTCGACCAGATCGGCCCGCTCGACACTGTGGTGCTGGCCGTCGGTGGGGGCGGGCTGATGGCTGGTGTCGCCGCCGCGGTGGAAGACCAGGCGAAGGTTGTTGCTGTCGAGCCGGAGACGATCCCTACCCTGCACGCCGCCCTGGCTGCTGGGCAGCCGGTCGACATCGAGGTGTCCGGTGTCGCCGCCGACTCGTTGGGTGCCCGCCGGGTCGGCGCCATCGCCTACGACGTCGCCGTCCGCACCGGCGTGCGCAGCGTGCTGGTCTCCGACGACGCCATCGTCGCCGCCCGCCGGTTGCTGTGGGATCACCGTCGGATCGTTATCGAGCACGGCACCGCCGCGGCCCTCGCGGCGCTGATCTCCGGCGCGTACCGGCCGACCGCAGGTGAGCGCATCGCCATCCTGCTCTGCGGCGCCAACACCGACCCCACCGACCTCGCCCACTGATGAACCAGCTGGCTGACTCCGATCCGCGAACAGGTCAGATGCGACGGCTCTGGTGGCCGCCGGCGGGAGGACACCACCGCGCCGGCCGCCAGCAGTGACATTCGTATGCCGTTATTGGTGGTAGCCAAGTGGGACGCCTTGTGCGGGCCGCGCTTATTGAAGGGGGAACTCCTGTTCGTGCTCCTGGACCTGGCGGAGCCCGAAGATTCGCCGCTGATCGGCGCACCAGAACGATGTGGGCTTCGCGCTGGGTAGCGCGCGGCCAGGTCCTGGAGCTGGTAGGCCTGGTTGGCAAGCTGGGCTCGATGTAGCCGCTGCCGATCAATGTTCTGGGACCAGGCGAGTCGAAGACGCTGTCGGTGAGCTATCTCCGTGCTGACCACAGTGTCGTAGCGGCAACCCGGACTGGTTCCGCGAGCAGCGTGACGAGGTCACGGTCACATTCACCACCGCAACGGACGGCGGTGGCGCAGCGTTGACAACAGCCCGCCGGGGCGGGTGTTAAACGCGGGAACGCACTGGACACCCACCCACGGCAGGCGTAAAACCAGTGGGCAATGCTGAGGTGTTCGGGATCTCATTACCAGTGAGTTGCGAAACGGCCCAAGATTGGCGGCCTTCCACGGCGTAACGTGGGAGCAGTCTGCGTGTCGTCAGGCGGGCCGTTGGACCCGTTCTGGTTCCACGACCAGGGTCGGCACCAGCTCAGGTCGACATCAGCTCCCGCAACCAGCTCGACCGCGTCCTGCCCGGCGTCCCGGACACCGTCCGACAGCCCTAGCCCCGCTGGCCAGGCGGCGCCCCGATCGGCGGGTGCTAGGCCACGACTGTCCACCCGCACTGTCCCCTGGCTGATGCGAGCGCGCCCCCCGACCCGACGATGGTCTGGATGCACTCGCCGATCGACAAGTCGCTGGTGCAAGCCGGGAGTGATGCGTGACGGGCCACCGGTACCACCACAAGCAGCTAGGAGCTACGCCGTGACCACCTGGCTGAACACCCCCCCGATGCAGTTCCGGACCATTGACGGGCTGTCCATCCGCTTCACCGAGAGCGAAGACCACGCCCTGTTGCTGAGCCCGTGGCCGGAGAGCCTGCTCGCCTTCGAGCCGACCTGGGCACGGCTCGCCGAACACACCCATCTGGTGGCCATGGACCTGCCGGGGTTCGGTCATTCTCAGTGTCGCGATGCGCTGCTGTCGCCGCGGGCGATGGGCGAGTTCGTGATGTGCGTCGCCGGCAGCGACCGCTTCGTCGAGTCGATGCACTACGTGCGCACCTACCCGACCGGCCCTCCAGACCTCGCCGATCTGCTGCCGGAGATCCAGACGTCGGTGCAGATCATCGCCGGCCGGCGAGACCCGGTGGTCTCGCCGATCAGCGGCGAGCATGACGCGGTACTGATCGACGGCGCCCTCACCCCCGAGGACGCCGGCCGGGTCGTCGATTGGATCCGGGCGAGCCCGACAGACCTCTTCAGCCGTGATCGGTCGGCGTCGGCAACCGACGTCGGCAGCCACCGGCCTCGACGGGCCGCCCGCGGTGCGGTTCACCTTTTCCCCCGCCGGGATGCTGCTGCTTTCTCCCTGCCCCATGATGTGCTGCGCGTGGTGGCCACCGTGCACGACCCCGCCACCAGCTACCACCGCGACGCCATCCAGCAGCTACTGGACGAGCGCGGCCCGACAGACACGCGACTGCGGGTGGAAGATGTCGTGCAGTCCCGCCCGTACCGGGTGACTACCGGGCTGGCGGGAGCGTTTCCGCGCTGGACGGATCTTCCTGGCCGGCGACGCCGCGCACGTGCACAGCCCCGCTGGCGGGCAAGGCATGAACACCGGCATCCAGGACGCGATCAACCTAGCCTGGAAACTCGCCGCTGTTCTGCACGGTTCCGCCCCGCAGGGCCTGCTGGACACCTACGACTCCGAGCGGCGCCCCAACGCCGCCGCACTGCTGGGTTTCACCGCCCAATTGACCGCGCTGGCCGAGCTCAACAAACCAGCCGCGATGCGTCTGCGCGATCAGCTTCTGCATGTCGCCGGCGAGGTGAAGGAACTGCCTGGGTTTCTCGCGCTCAAGATGGCCCAACTCGACATCAGCTACGCCACGCCCGAGGAGGACGACTGGGTCGGCACCCGCCTGCCCCCGCACGGGTCGTGGGCGATCACGCTCCGCTGGGCGCTGCTCCTGCCGCCGTCGCGCCACGACGCCACCATGTCGCTGCCCGAGCACCAGAATCTGGTGATCGGGCAGAGCCCAACCGATGTCGCGTTCCTGGTCCGCCCCGACGGCCATGTCGCTGCCGCCTCCACCGATCTCAGCGACAGCGCCCTGCGCGAGCTACTGGCAAGGACCTACTGGCAAGGACCTAGCCCGGTGGCAGCCGGGCCCCCTGTCCCAACACGATAAGCGGCGATGTTCCGGGGCCGGTCAGCCAGCCCGATCACATGGTCATCTCCCAGCGGTGTGGACCTGGTCACCAATGAACTCGGGCACCGCAACAAAGCTCGATCCGATGTCGCAGCCCGTCCTCGCCGACGTGGCCGACCCCGCCGCCCGCCGAACCGACTGCCGACTTCAACGAGAAATCCGCGACCACCCTGGTCAACGCCAGTTGGGCGAAAACGTCCGACGAGCGGCTGAAGACCATCCTGGAAAGCATGGTCACGCACCTGCATGACTTCGTCCGCGACGTCGAGCCGACCCATCAGGAATGGCAGCAGGCCATTGACTTCCTCACCGCCACCGGGCACAAGAGCGACGACGTGCGCCAGGAGTTCATCCTGCTCTCCGACATCCTGGGTGTCTCGATGCTCGTCCACGCGATCAACAACCGCAAACCCCCGGGCGCCACCGAATCCACCGTGCTCGGGCCGTTCCACGTGGTCGACTCGTCGGTGCGGGAACTCGGCGCGGACATCTTCCTGGACCACCACGGCATCCCGTGTGTCGTCGCTGGCCGGGTCCTCGGGGTCGACGGCGAGGCACTTCCCGGCGCGCTGGTCGAGGTCTGGCAGGCCAACGGCGACGGCTGCTACGACGTGCAGCAGCCCGGCGTGCAGCCCGAACTCAACCTGCGTGGCCTGTTCACCGCCGACGACGAGGGCCGCTTCTGGTTCCGCAGCGTTGTCCCGCGCCACTACTCGATCCCCGACGACGGCCCGGTCGGCCACCTGCTGCACGCCACCGGCCGCCACCCCGCACATCCACTTCATCGGCGGCATCCCGGGCTACCAGCCGGTGACCACGCATATGTTCCTCGCCGGCAGCCCGTATCTGGACTCCGACGCCGTGTTCGGCGTCAAGTCGAGCCTGGTCCGGCCCGTCGCGGAAATCGATGACGCCGCCCGCGCCGCCGAGTACGGCGTGCCGGCCGTTTCTCCGCCGGCTACGCGGCCCAGAGCTCATCCGACATAGCGTCGAAGTCGTCGATGGTCAGCGTGGGCCGGCCCGGTTTCGCGAACCGCCGAGCAGCGTCCGGCGAGCCGTGGGGTCAGTGGGCAGAGCTACTGGCCACGGACGCTCGGATCCCGAATGATCCTGCCGACCGCGGTCG
>DASYIL010000255.1:0-13469 GCA_035997545.1 Pseudonocardiaceae bacterium | reverse complement strand
GTGCTTGGGCACGGACCGCCACTCACGGGGCGCGCAGCGCCAAGAATGGCGCAAGCGCATCCGGATTACGCAGTGCGTCAAAGCTGACCGCACGGGCAGCGTCGACGCCGGCGAGGATCTTCTTCACCGGCACCTCGCATTTCTTGCCGTTGAGCGTGCGGGGCACCTCGTCGATGACGATGAACCGGTCGGGCACATGCCGTGGCGACAGATCGCGCCGCAGTGCCGTGCGTAGCCGCGGCTCGACGCCGTCCAGCGGTACCCCCGCAGCGAGCACCAGGAAACAGAGCAACTCGCCCTCCTGGCCGGCGCCGGAGGTGTCGACGACCAGCGAGTCGAGCACCTCGTCCAGGCCCTCGACCACCGCGTAGAACTCAGCAGTGCCCATCCGCACACCACCGCGGTTGAGCGTGGCGTCGGACCGACCGTAGATCACTAACGAGCCTCTCGGGGTGATCTTGATCCAGTCGCCGTGCCGCCACCGGCCCGGGTACACGTCGAAGTACGCCTCGCGCAGCCGGGTGCCGTCCGGATCATTCCAGAGGAACAACGGCATCGAGGGCATCGGCTTGGTGATCACCAGTTCGCCCACGTCATCGTCCAACTCCGCACCGGCCTCATCCAGCGCCACCACCGCGGCACCGAGCGCGCGGCAGGAGATCTCGCCCTCCCAGACGGGTACATCGGGTGCGGAGCCGACGAAGACGGTGCACAAGTCGGTCCCCCCGGAGACCGAGCAGATCTGCACGTCCCGGCCGACCTCCTCGGCGATCCAGCGGAACCCCTCAGGCGACAGCGGCGCCCCGGTCGAACCGATCGCCCGCAGTGCGCCGAGATCCAGCTCGGCCTCCGGGCGCAGGCCGGCCTTGCGGCAGGACTGGATGAACGGCGCAGAGGTACCGAAATACGTGACGCCCTCGGCTTCGGCCAGCCGCCACAGCGCGCCGATGTCGGGGTGCACCGGGCTGCCGTCGTGGAGCACGATCGTTGCACCCACCAGCAGGCCGCTGATCAGCAAGTTCCACATCATCCAACCGGTGGTGGTGAACCAGAAGAACCGCTCCCCCGGCCCGAGATCGGCCTGCAGCAGCAACGCCTTGAGGTGCTCCACGACGATCCCGCCGTGGCCCTGCACGATGCCCTTGGGTAGCCCCGTGGTACCCGAGGAGTAGAGCACCCACAGCGGGTGGTCGAAGTCCACGGCCTCGAACACCAGCTCGGCACCGGAGTTCGCGGCGAGCAGGTTGCCCCAATGCTCGAGCGTCACCGTGGCGCGCAGCGATGGTATCTGCTCACCCAAGGCGTCCACAGTGGATCGGATGTCGTAGTACCTGCCGCCGTAGAGGTAGCCGTCCACCGCGATCAGCACAGTAGGCACAAGCTGGGTGAACCGGTCGACGATGGCGCGGGTCCCGAAGTCCGGCGAGCATGACGCCCACACCGCCCCCAGGCTGGCCGTGGCGAGGAAGGCCACCAGGGTGTCCGGCGAGTTCGGCGCCAGCGCGACCACCCGGTCCCCCCGTGAGACGCCCAGCGACGCCAGCGCCGACCGCGCCGCAGCCACCCGCTGCCGCAGCTGCCCGAAACTCAATTGGTCCCGAAAACCGTCCTCACGGCGAAACACGACCGCAGGGTCGTCGTCGTCTTTGCCCGGACCGGGAGCCAAGGCGTGTTCGGCGTAGTTCAGGGTCGCGCCAGGAAACCACCGTGCTCCAGGCATCGAGGCGTCGGCGAGCACCCGCCGCGGCACTGCATGGAACCGGACCCCGGCGAACTCGACGAACGCCCCCCAGAACACCTCCACGTCGGCCACCGACCAGCGCCACAATGCGTCGTAGTTGGCCAGTTGCAGCCCCCGCGTCGACGCTAGCCACTCCCGGAACGCCGCCGTTCGCGAGCGCGCGACGGTGGCAGGATCGGGCTGCCAGAGGATCCGGGGCTCGCTCATATCCCGTTCCTAGCGCATCGAGCGCAGGTGCCCGGCGTTCTGGATGCCCGGTCGCGGTCGCGTCAGCGCAGATGACAGTCGAACCAGTTCAGCGTCCGCGCCCGGGTCTCCTCGACGGTGGACTGGTCGGTGTCGACGCAGTAGTGCACCAGGTGGGTGGCCACCTGGGCGGAATGCGCCGCGTCCCGCAGCTTGTCCACCTCCGGGTCGGGCACCTCGCTGTCCGCTCCGTAGATGCCCAACCAAGGACAACGCAGGTCGGGCGCAACCTCGGCCAGCGTCGGCAACGTCGGAGCCAACGGCTGCACAATCCCGATCCCGTCGATGGTCACCGCGGCGCCGAGATCGCGCTGGGTAGCGACGATGAGCGCCACTGCACCTCCCAGCCCGAAGCCGACCATACCGATCCGGTCGGCGGTGACGCCGCGCCGGGCCAGCCAGCGCAACGAGGCGTCGGTGTCGGCGTGCAAGGACTCCCCGGACAGCCGCTCAACGTGGCTGCGCACCTGCTCCGGATCGCTGTCCTGGGGCAGCTCATCGGCACCGTCTCGGTGGTAGAGATGCGGGATGACGGCCAGCCAGCCCTCGCCGGCCAGGTCACCGGCGAGCTGCCAGACGGCGTCGGTGACGCCGCGGGCCTCAGGCACGACGACGATGCCGCCGCGGACCGCGGATTCCGGCACAGCGACGGTCAGACGCAGCTCGCTGCCGTCGGAAAGCGGGATCTGCTCGAGTGTCCGCTGCGTCATGGCCCACCCCACTACTCGACGGTGAACACCGGGTGACCGGGCAGCGTAGCTTCATCAGGACGCTCTCGGAAGACTTGACGTTACCATTTACCCTGCGACCTGGGCATCTCAGCAGTTAGGGTGAAATACGCCCCGTCTGCCGCCACGCCACCGCGAAGAGGAGCCGCGATGACCGCGCGCGTTCGGGCTGACCTGGAGTCGTTGCCCATCTACGTCCCCGGTCGCACCATCCCGGGAGCGGTGAAGCTGGCCAGTAACGAGGTGTCCGCGGGCCCGTTGCCCAGCGTCGTCGCGGCGATCGTCGACGCCGCTGCGGGCATTAACCGCTACCCGGACAACGGGGTGACCGCACTGCTGGAGCGCCTCGCCGCCCGGCTGGACCTGCCGCAGTCTCACCTCGCCACCGGCTGCGGATCGGTGATGCTGTGCCAGCAACTGGTGCAAGTCACCTGCGGGCGCGACGATGAGGTGCTCTTCGCTTGGCGCTCGTTCGAGGCATACCCGCTGCTCACCCAGGTCGCCGGCGTACGGCAGCGCGCCGTGCCGCTGCGCCCGGATCACACCCACGACCTGCCCGCGATGCTCGACGCGATCACCCCGGCGACCCGCTTGGTGTTCGTCTGCAATCCCAACAACCCCACCGGCACGGCCGTACGGCGCGACGAGCTGGTCGCGTTCCTCGACGCGGTGCCCGACGACGTACTGGTCGCCCTTGATGAGGCGTACCACGAGTTCGTCACCGATCCCGCGGTGCCCGACGGCATGGCGCTGCGTCGGGAAAACTTGGGTCGGGACAACGTCGGCCGGGACAACGTCGCGGTGCTGCGGACCTTCTCCAAGGCCTACGGGTTGGCCGGCCTGCGGGTCGGGTACTGCGTGGCACCGGAGCCGATCATCACTGCACTGCGCAAGGTATCTGTGCCGTTCAGCGTCAACTCGCTGGCCCAGACCGCCGCACTGGCCAGCCTTGACGTCGCTGACGAGCTGCTGGCCCGCTGCCAAGAGATCGCCGCCGAGCGGGACCGGGTGCGGACCGAACTGCTCGCGATGGGCTACTCCGTGCCGGACTCGCAGGCCAACTTCGTCTGGCTGCCGCTGGGTGAGCGGACCGCCGCCTTCAACAACCACTGCCTGGACCACAAGATCGTGATCCGCCCCTTCCCCGCTGAAGGCGCCCGCGTCACCGTCAGCGACCCCACCGATAACGAGGCGTTCCTCGCCGCCGCTCGGACCTTCGACCTGCCCCGTTCAGCGGGGTACACCGAGCGCCGGTAACCCCGCTGAGCCTGCCGAATGCGGAGTGCACCGCTCGTGCCCGTCTAGCAGGCATGGTCGCTGACTACAAGAAGTAACTACTTCACTCCTTCGAGCTGCTAACAAGTTGGACTTGCGAAGCGAAACCAAGGTGACAGGTACGTGCGGTAATCGGCACGTGGCGGCAGCTGTTCCACTCACTCATGGGAGGCTTCTGTGTCCGTGCCTGCATCGCCGTACGGTTCCTTCGCGCCGCCGAGCCGGTCGCGACCGATGCACCGGTCCGGTATCGCACCCGTCGGCATCACCCGCTCCGGCATGGCACGCATCGCGTTCGGCCTGCTGGCCATGAGCGGACTCATGATGTACGCAGCCTGGTTAACCCTCGCCGGGGTAACCGCCGGTGGCGGCGCCGTTCAGCACGTCGCCGCCGCCCCTCCGGTGCCCGCGCTGCCCGCGGCGCCGACCCCGAAAGGCTCCACCGTCGCCTTCGATCAGGTCTGGACCTCCAGCAACGGCAATACGATCATCGCCGGGGAACCCAAGATGGGGCTCTCCGACTCCGCGCTGCGTCCGGGCGCGTCGGTGATCCGGGTCGCGGTGACCCTCACCAACAACGACGAAAAGGAGTGGAGTCCGGTCTTCACCACGTTCGGCGGGACGCTCGACCACGCGATGCTGCAGGAGTCCAACGAGGGCGATTGGAAGTACTCGACCCCGATCGTCTCGCGCACCTCGGTGACCCTCAGCAAGGTATTCCTCGGTGGCGGCGGCCAGTTCACCCTGGCCGTGAAGACCCCGCAGGGCGTGGCGTTGTTCACCGGTCAGATCTGACCCGATCTGTTGGCGCCCGGAACCATCGGCACCCGGAGGGAGATCTTGGTACCGGAACCCGGGACGATGTCGTCGACCAAGCCGTAGTCGTCGCCGAACCGGGAACGCAGCTGGTCATCGATCGTGCTGAGATTCGCCCACAGGTCGGCATCGGCTTTCCCGGGCCCGTTGTCCTCGACGGTGATCAGGCAGTCGTGATCGACGACATCGGCGGAGATCGTGACGGTGCCGCCGAGCTGCTTGGGCTCGATGCCGTTGCGGACCGCGTTGTCCACCAGCTGCTGGACGGCCAGAAACGGCAGCACGACCGGCAGCACGACCGGTGCGATGTGCAGCTGTACCCGAAGTCGCTCACCGAAGCGAGCCCGTTGCAGCGTCAGGTAACGCTCGATGTTCTCCAGCTCCTCGCCAAGCGTGGTCTCGGTGACGGACCGGAGGGAGTACCGGGCGAACTCGGCAAAAACGATCATCAGGTCACGGGCTCGGGACGGATCGGTGCTGACGAAGGCCGCAATGGTGCTCACCGTGTTGAACAGAAAGTGCGGGGAGATCTGGCCGCGCAGCATCCGCAATTCGGCGCGAACTTGCTGTACGGCACGGTCCAGGTCGGCGAGCAGCCGCTGGTCAGCCTCCTCGCGCCCGCCGTCGCGCGCTTGCAGCACGACCGGCGCCTGGATCGCCGCCAGATGCTTGCTGGGTCGTAGACCGCGCCAGGTGGGATTCCGGAGGCGGCCATGGGAAGTCCACTGCCGGTAGGAGACCTCGCCCAGCAGCCGCGGCGCGACCCAGTGCACGACCCGGGCGGACTCCCGCGGTACCTCGTCAGCGAAGGGACTCTCACGCTGTTCCAGCTCACTCAACAGACCCCGCAACTCTCGGCGGGCCGCCTCGGTAAAGCCCGTCCCGACCTGGCCGGCGTATCGGAGGCCATGTTCGGTGGGCACCCCCACGAGCAGAGCACCGACCGCGGCGGCGCGATGGTCATGATGTCTCTGAGGCACCCACCCACCGATAAACACTTCCTGGGTCTGCCGCAGCGCTGTCTGCACCCAGCTTGGCGAGCGACCGGGCCGGTATGGGGCGTCTACGCGCTTGGCGATCACGCCGTGCAGGCCATACTGAGCTGCCGTGTCCAGCACGACGTGGCCGTCGATATCAAGGAAGGAGGGCGGCAGCAGGACCAGTCCACCGGCGAACTCCAGCTCCTCTAGCAGCTCACGACGGCGCTGGTAGGGCAGCATGATGGTGGACTGGTCGTCGAGGCGCAGCAGGTCGAAGGCGTAGAAGGCCACCGGTGTGCGGTGCAGCACCGACGGCGTGGGGCGTTGCACATTCATCCGCAGCTGCAGCTGCGCGAAGCTGGGCCGACCGCAGGAATCCAGCGCAACGATCTTGCCGTCCAGCAGCATCCGACGTCGCGCACCGAGCACGTCAAGTTCGGGGTACACGGCGGAGATGCTGCGGTGGGTGCTGCTGTACAGGCACGTCCGGTCAGGCTGGGCACACGCCAGCGCGCGCAGCCCATCCCAGCTGAACTCGAATGCCCAACCCGACCCGGCAGGCAGCGGCCCCGCTGTCGGCAACATGGGACTGACCAGGTCTGATGGCATGCCTTTTCTCCTTCGCCGGCTCAGGTGCGGCGACTGCGCTTGCCTGCCGCGTCGCCGGACTTGCGCTGTTTCGGCACATCCACCGGCTCGCCACGAGCAGCCTTGGCGGCCTCGACCGACGCCTGCAACGCGGTGATCAGGTCCACCGAGGGCGCGGGCTCCGCCGGTGCCGGCGTGGCGGCGACGTCCCGTCCGTTGCTCTTGGCTTCGACGACGGCGAGCAGCGCCTCGCGGTACCCGTCGTGGTAGGCACCGGGTTCGAAGTCGCTGGCCATCGCCTCGATGAGGGTGTCGGCCATGGTCAGCTCCGCATCGCTGATCGAGACCGCACGGTCGAGCACGTCGAACTGAGCCTGCCGGACCTCATCGGGCCACAGCATCGTCTGCAGCGCGAGCACCTCCCCCCGGGGCCGTAGCACGGCCAGCGATTCCTTGGTCCGCACCGCGATCTTGGCCAGGCCCACCCGCCCGGTGCGGTCCAGCGCGGCGCGAAGCAAGTCGTAGGGCTTGCGGCCGATCGGCTCGGGTTCCAAGTAGTACCCACGGGCCAGCGAGAGCGGGTCGACCTGGTCGGCGGGCACGAAGGCCAGCAGATCCACGGTCTTGGTACTGGGCAGCGGCAGGTTGGCGAAGTCTTCGTCGGTCAGCATCACCGTCTCACCGGAGGGCAGGTCGAAACCCTTGGCGAGGTCGGCATAGGCGACCTCCTTGCCGCAGCATGTGCACACCCGGTGGTAACGCACCCGGGCACCATCCTCGGCGTGCACCTGATGGAAGGACACATCCCGGTCCTCGGTGGCCGAATACAGCCGAACAGGGATGCTGACCATCCCGAACGCCAGTGCGCCCTTCCATATCGCCCGCATCACTCCACCCTGCCCGCACTGCGGGCCGCAGTCCACCCCCCATGCCCGAGCACCCGCGCCGGAGTAACGTGAAGTGATCTGGGCAGGTTCCCTCCCGGATGAAGGGCGCGGCAATGAACGTCATCATCGTGGCGCTGATCGCGATCGTGGCCCTCGGGGCACTGTGGCTGGTGTCCGGGTTCCGCGTGGTCAGCCAATTCGAGCGCGGTGTGGTGTTCCGGTTCGGCCGGGTGACGAGTGCACCACGGGGGCCGGGGCTTACCTGGGTCAGGCCGGGGGTAGATCAGCTCCGCAGGGTCAACATGCAGATCATCACCATGCCGGTGCCCGCGCAGGACGGGATCACTCGCGACAATGTGTCGGTGCGGGTCGACGCAGTGGTGTATTTCAAGGTCGTCGACCCGGTTCGGGTGGTGGTCGACGTGCAGGACTACCTGCAGGCCGTCTCACAGGTGGCGCAGACCTCGCTGCGCTCCATCATCGGCAAGAGCGAGCTGGACGACCTCCTGTCCAACCGCGAGCGGCTCAACGAGGGACTGGAGCTTTTGATCGACAGCCCCGCGCTGGGCTGGGGCGTGCACATCGACCGGGTGGAGATCAAGGACGTCGCGTTGCCTGAGTCGATGAAGCGGTCGATGTCGCGCCAGGCCGAGGCCGAACGTGAGCGGCGGGCGCGGGTGATCAGCGCCGAGGGCGAGCTGCAGGCATCGGAGAAGCTATCCCTGGCGGCCGCCGCAATGGCAGACACCCCGGCGGCCCTGCAGCTGCGGCTGCTGGAGACCGTCGTCCAGGTCGCCGCGGAGAAGAACTCGATGCTGATCCTGCCCTTCCCGGTAGAACTCCTCCGCTTCCTCGACGCCGCAACCCCTCGCCCGGATCCCGGGAGCCCCAACCCCCCGGCGCCCAACTCGCATTCAGCGGGCTGAGCGGGGTCCGGTACGGTGCGGCGGTTCACCGCCACAGCCGACCGGGACCGCCCCGGCTACTACCTCACCATCATCGAGTTCGACTCGTACGAATCGGCGATGGAGAACTCCAACCGGCCGGAGACCAGCGAGTTCTCCGCTGAGATGGCCAAGCTTTGCGACGGCCCACCGAAGTTCTACAACCTGGATGTGTGGCAGACCAGGTAGGTTTTCGCCCGCCGCACCTCTCCCCTCGCCGCACAAGTTCACACGATCGGGGTTGAGCATGAGGTACTTATCGGGCGTTGCTCGTTCTCCTTCCTGTAGTTGTTGCTGCTAATTTGGGTTGGCGGACGGGGAGTTATGAATTTTTGAATCATTGGAACAGAACCCGGCGAAGAAATCATCGAGCAGGGTGACATCCGTGAGCAAACCAGTTAAACTCGCCGACAAGAGGTCGGACCAATGAGGGTGGGTGCCCGCTCAGAAACTCAGGGGGCAGGCGCGAAAATCGGCGCGCAAAGGCGCTCGGCCTTCGCATTCTGGACGGTTACCGCGACCATCGGAGTGGTATTGGCTGCCAACAGCACCCCAACCCCGCTGTACGTGGATTACCAGCAGCGGTGGGGTTTCACCTCGACCACGCTCACCGCTATTTTCGCGACTTATTCCGGTGGGATCCTGGTAACGCTGCTACTGGCCGGTGGATTGTCCGACCGGATCGGGCGCCGCCCGGTTCTATTGGTCGGCCTCGCCGTGCTGATTGCGAGTTATGCGGTATTTCTGTTCGCCGACGGGGTGGTGTGGCTGTATTTCGCCCGCGCGTTGCAAGGCTTGGCCACCGGGCTGTTCACCGGCGCTGCGGGTGCGGCGTTGGTCGATCTGCATCCTCGATCCGATCACCGTACCGCCGGGCTGGTGAATAGCACCTCCATGCCGACCGGGCTCGCGGTCGGCGCCACCCTGTGCGGCGCGCTAGCGGAGTGGGGGCCGATGCCACTGCGAACCCCCTACCTCGTGATCGCCGCGCTCTCGCTTGTGCTGCTCGCCGCGATCGCGCTGTACGTACCCGAGACGGTGCCCGATCCGAGCAGGGGCTGGGGAAGCCTGATCTACCTGCAGCGATTGGGGGTCCCGGTCGAGATCCGCGGCCAGTTCATCATCGCCTGCCTCGGCGTGACCGCCGCGTGGTCGGTGGGCGGCCTCTACCTCGGGCTTGGTGGCAGCCTCGCCAAGGAACTACTTCAGGGCAACAACCACTTCATCACTGGCCTAGTGATTCTGAGCATGCAGGGTGTAGCCGGCCTCGCCCAGCTGATGTGGAATCTGCGGTGGAGTTCGGTGTCCAACACCGTCGCCTCCGTGGCCGGCTGCGCCGCGTTGCTAATGGGCATGCCGGTCGTGGCGCTGTCGCTGCTGGTCGGCAGTCCTGCGGTGTTCTTCGTGGGCGCGGTGGTGACCGGCGTTGGGTTCGGGCTCGCGTTCATGGGCAGTACCCGCCGGGTGACCCAGATGGCGCCGGCCGCCCGTCGCGGGGGGACGCTCGCCGCCTACTTCGTGGTGGCTTACCTGGCCTTTTCGATTCCGGTGGTCGCCGCCGGATTCCTGACCACCCGGATTGGCCTTTCGCGTACCTTCTATCTGTTCGCCGCGGTAATAGCGGTCGTCTCCGCGATAACGATGGTGCGCACGCTGGCCACGCGCGGGCTGGGAGACCAGCGGCGCGGACGACCTGACCCGACCTGACCCGAACGGCACGGGCTCAGCCGCCTAGTTCACCCACCGCACGGAGTTCCGACGGCAGCAGCGACCAGTAAATGAACTGGTGAATCCTCGGCACCACATCCACTTGCGCGGCCAGCCTGACCACCGCACCGTTCAGGTCGGGCAACTCCGATCGCCTGCCGGCGGCGATGTCTCGCTGCATCGATGTCGTGGCATCCGGCGGCAACTCGTCGAACTGGCGCATCATCGCCTGGACATCTCCCTCGTCGAGCGCCACGTTGTGCCCGCGCCCGACTAGCACGACCTCGTTCATCGCCTCCTCGATCAGCTGGCGAGTCTGCGCCAGCGACCGGGTGACCCCGACCGGCATCCGGGTGACCGCACCGATCCCGCCGTAGGAGGTGATGAGCAGGAACTTCCGCCAGATCGACCTGCGGATGTCCGAGGAGCACGTGCACTGGACGGCCGCCGAGCACAGCGCCTCCCGGAGCTGTTCGACGACGGTGTCGATCGAATCGGGCACCGAGACGATCCGGCCCAGCGTCATCCATGGCCTGCCGCCGAAGTGGTACACGTGGCCCGGTCCGACAAGATAGGACGTGATGGCACAGGCGCCGCCAAGGACGTGGTGCTCGCCGAGTACACCGGCAAGTTGATCGGCTGCCTCCACCCCGTTCTGGATGGCCAGTACCACGGTCCGATCACTGACCAACGGCTTCAGCAGTGGCGCGGTCTCGGCCACCTGCCATGATTTCACCCCTACGATGACCACGTCCGCCGGACCGGTGGCCAACGGATCATCGGTGGCCAAGACCGAATCAAGCACTACGTCCGAGGCCGGTTCTTCGAGCCTGATCCCGTGTGCGCGCAGGACTTTCAGGTTCTCCCCGCGCGCGATGAAAGTGACCTGATGACCGATACTCGCCAAGCGGGCACCCAAGAAACCGCCGAGTCCACCGGCGCCCATAACGGTGATACGCAAGGCAGATACCTCCTCAGGAAGTGACCGTGCCGGCTGGACAGCACGAGGACCACGGTCAGCACGTACCGAGAGCAGGAACATACCGGCGGCTCGCTGATCGAGCAGACGTGACCGGACACGGCGACCGGGGGGGTTCAGCCCCGCCCCGGTCGCCGTCAACCACCTGGCAACGCAAGGGATATGTCCAACCTGTCGTGTGCACGTGTGCAGATACAGTCCCGTTTTTCGGTGTCCGGCAGTTCTCCGATCACCCGGCCGAGCAGTCCCCGGAGCCGATCGACGTTTTCGGCGAACACCCGGAAAACGTCCTCCTGTGCCACCGCGCTTTCCTCGTCGATACCCGCGTCCAGATCGGTGACCAGCGCAACCGAGGTGTAGCACATGGCGAGTTCGCGCGCGAGCACGGCTTCTGGGTGTCCCGTCATGTTGACCAGCGCCCAGCCCTGTGCCGCATACCATTGCGACTCCGCCCTGGTCGAGAAGCGTGGCCCTTCGATCACCACCATGGCACCGCCGTCGACCACCGTGCGGTCGTGCCGCTGTGCCGTACGCAGCACGGCCTCCCGTCCGACCGGGCAGTACGGGTCGGCGAAGGTTACGTGTACGCCGCCGTGGTCGAAGTAGGTCTGCGGCCTGCCGATCGTCCGATCGACCAGTTGATCAGGTACCAGCATGGTGCCGGGGCCCAGTTCCGGCCGGAGCGAACCGACCGCGCACGGCGCGAGTATTTGACGCACTCCGACCGATCGCAGCGCCCAGAGATTAGCCCGATAGTTGATCTTGTGTGGCGGAAGCCGATGTCCCCTGCCGTGCCGGGGCAGAAAAGCAACCGATCGGTCGCCGACCTCACCTACCAGCAGCCGATCGGACGGATCGCCGTAGGGCGTGGTGATGGCCACCTCACAGGCATCGTCCACGAAAGTGTAGAAGCCGCTCCCGCCGATCACACCGATTTCCGCTTCCGTATACGAAGTACGCACCGCCGTTACTCCCACATTGATTGGCCTTGGCAGCAACCGGATTCGTGCCGGCTACCGGTGGATGAGCGCACGCCCGGTCAGCCGTCGACGCCAGCCAGCGCGAACACCGGCCACGAAGCCAACCGCTGCCGACCGTCCAACGCCGTCAGCTCGAGCACCACGCCGAGACCGGCAATGCGCGCACCGGCACCCTCGATCAGCCCAGCCGCTGCTTCGAGCGTTCCCCCGGTGGCCAGCACGTCGTCGATAACCAGCACGCGGTCATCGGCGTTCAGCACACCATGCTGCAGCTCCAGCACGTCGGAGGCATATTCCAAGCCGTAGCCGCGGGTGTTCACTGGACCGGGCAGCTTTCCGGCCTTGCGTATCGGAACCAGCGGAACGCCAACAAGCTGTGCGACCGCGGTACCGAGGAGGAAACCACGCGCCTCGATCGCGGCCACTCAGTCGAATTCGTCCGCGTACGCGGTAGCCACAGCGTCGGCCACCTCGCCGAACAGCTTGGGCTGTGCGTAAACCGGGTTCAGGTCCTGGAACAAGACACCCGCCTTGGGGAAGTCAGGTACCACGCGGACCTCCGCGAGTATCCCAGCCGCGAGCGACTCAGAACCGAGCGCCTGCGCACCGCCGACGTCGTATCGTTTCTGTTGTACCGACTTCGCCAAGGGGCCTCTCTCGTAGTGTGAAAAGCATGTCCCGGGATTACTCAGGGACAAGGTCAGCTTGGCGCCGGTCTTGACCGCGAATTTCTCGACGAAGCTGCCCTGATTGAGCCCGAAGGCGAGCTTGCCGCGGCTGTTCATGTACACGAGTGGCTCCCCGATCAGCACTTCCCCGAATGTCGTGCAGTACGGGATTTCCACGGCGATATCGTTGACCAGCAGCCAGACAGTCTTGCCGGTGAGGCCGCCGTTGCCCCCGGTGACCATGGACACCGGGATGTTGGTCCAGACGTTGCCGAAGTTCTTGTCCATCCGAACGATCTCGCCCTGTACGTCGCCGTTGTCGTTGTGCGTTGCCACGGCATAGGGCAGCCGCACCAGGTCTTCGGCGTCGATCTTCGGCCCCACTGCCGACGGCGCCACACCCGCCGCCAGGTGGGCGGCGCACGCTACCACGATGTCCTTGCCGTACCAGGTCGGCGTGACCGGCTGGTTCATCACGTCCGGGGAGGTGACCTCGTACGCCTCCACCGCGGGCACCGCGCGGAGCGCGCGGGTCAGCAGACCGTTGTTCGGTGCCACCAGCAGCTGGCCCTTCTCGTTCCGGACCACCACGGTCCGGGTCGACGTGCCGGTTTCGGGATACACATAGGCACAGATGATCGTGGAAGCGGGAAAGGACTCGGGGACGTCTTCCAGGAACAAGCCGCCCTCGCGTACGTCGAACGGCGTTACCTGATGGGTGATATCCACAATGGTGGCACCGGGAGCGATGGTGTGCATCAGCCCCTTGCACAACGCGTGCGCCTCATCGTGCGAACCGACGTCCGACATGTAGGCAATTATCGGGTTGATCACTATTCTTCTCGCCCCTCGTATCGGTCACGAAATCTTCACAATTCTGTTCAACCAACCACCGGCCGGGAATCAGCCATGGTCTCACATTCCGAACTA
>DASYIL010000254.1:0-26110 GCA_035997545.1 Pseudonocardiaceae bacterium | reverse complement strand
TCCTTGGCCCGGGCCGGGCCGATCAGCCGGGGCAAGCGCTGGGTGCCACCGGCACCAGGAATGATCCCGAGCAGGATCTCCGGCAGCCCGACCTTGGCGTCGTGCCCGGCGATCCGCCGGTCGCAGCACAGCGCGAGCTCGTAGCCACCGCCCAGCGCGAAACCCGTGATCGCGGCCACGGTCGGTTTCGGGATGGCCGCCACCACACTGAACGACGAAGACAGCGCTTGTGCCTGCGCCGCCATCCCCGCGGCCGGCAGGGTCGCCATCTCCTTAATGTCAGCCCCCGCAGCGAACACCTTCTCGCCGCCGTAGACGATCACCGCGCGGACATCTTCCCGGTCTGCTGCCTCCTGCGCGGCGGACCGGATCCCGTCGGCGCACCTGCCGTTTAGGGCGTTCATCGGTGGCCGGTCCAGCCGGATCGTGCCGATCCCGCCGTCCACCTCAAGCCTGACGAACTCGCTGTCCACCGCCATGCCTACGCACGCTACCTGCGGTAGGCGAAGTAGCGATCTCCGGCGCGCCGCAGCACAAGATCGATGCCGAAGGTCTTCGCCAGGTGCTCCTCGGTCAGCACCGCATCGAGCAGGCCCTGGGCGACCACCGCTCCATCGCGCATCAGCATAGCGTGGGTGAAGCCGGGCGGAATCTCCTCGACATGGTGTGTCACCAGCACGGTGGCGGGCGAATCCGGATCGACGGCCAAGTCGGCCAGCCGGGCCAGCAGGTTCTCCCGGCCACCCAGATCGAGCCCGGCGGCGGGCTCGTCCAGCAGCAGCAGCTCCGGATCTGTCATCAACGCCCTGGCGATCAGCACCCGCTTGCGTTCCCCCTCGGACAGGGTGCCGAAGCGCCGCCCGGCCAGCCCGACGACGCCGAGCGCGGCCAGCAGCTCGGCGGCCCGGGCATTGTCCAGCTCCTCGTAGCGCTCCCGCCACCGGCCGAGCACCGCGTAGCCGGCGCTGACCACCAAATCGGACACCACCTCCTCACCGGGGATCCGGCTGGCCAGCGATGCAGAGGAGAACCCGATTCGCGGGCGGAGCTCGAACACGTCGGTGCGGCCCAGCCGTTCCCCGAGCACGTACACCGTCCCGCAGGTCGGATGCAGTTCGGTCGCGGCCAGCCGCAGCAAGGTGGTCTTGCCGGCGCCATTGGGTCCCAGGACGACCCACTTCTCGTCCAGCTCCACCCGCCAGTCCACCCGGTCGAGCAGGGCCGTGGTGCCGCGCCGGACGCCCACGCCATCCATCCGCACCACGAGATCGGCCAGCTCGACCGGAGGATACCCACCCAGCGCGTTCACCCGGCCATTGTGCTGATCGCCGCAGCCGGGTGGGATGTCCGGGTCGGGCAGGCAGAATTGCTGTTCGTGACCCCACTGCCACTCCTTCAGGTCGGCCGACCGTTCCCGCTCGGTGCGCACCCCGAGGGCGGTGGGGTGCGTTTCGCGGTGGCCTCCGCGGTCGCCGAGGCCGTCGAGGTGTGCCTGCTCTCGCCGGACGGCGCGGAGCTGCGGGTTCCGCTGACCGAGCGCACCTTCGGGGTGTGGCACGGGCTGCTGCCCGGCCTGGGCCCCGGGCAGCGCTATGGGTACCGAGTACACGGTCCCTGGGACCCCGCTCACGGCCTGCGGTGCAACCCGGCCAAGCTGCTGGTCGACCCGTACGCACGGCGGATCGAGGGGACCGTGACCAACCTGCAGGTCGCGCTGGGCTACCAGGACAATCCCGGCGGGCCCCGCTCCGACGTCGACTCCCTGGGCAGCGTCCCGGTGTCGGTGGTCACCGCGCCCGGTGGGCCGCCCACCGGCACCCGGCCCGACGTGCCATGGGAGCAGACCGTGATCTACGAGCTGCACGTGCGCGGCTTCACCCACACCCACCCGCAGGTGCCCCCCGAGCACCGCGGTACCTACCTGGGCCTGGCACACCCCGCGGTGATCTCCTACCTCACCGATCTGGGTGTGACCGCCGTGGAGCTGCTGCCGGTGTCCGCGTTCTGCGACGAACCGCCCCTGCTGCGCACCGGGTCCCGCAACTACTGGGGCTACTCCCCGCTGGCCCTGCTCGCCGTGCATCCCGGGTACGCCGCGGTACCCGGTGCTGAAGTGGAAGAGTTCCGCACAATGGTGGCCGCGATGCACGCCGCGGGCATCGAGGTCATCGTCGACGTGGTGGCCAACCACACCTGCGAGGGCGATGTCGACGGCCCCACCCTCGCCTACCGGGGATTGGACGCGCGCGCCTACTACCTCGACCACGACCTCACCGGCTGCGGTAACACCCTGGACGCCGGCTCACCGACGGTGATCCGGCTGGTCACCGACGCGCTGCGGTACTGGGCGGGCGAGCTGGGCGTCGACGGGTTCCGCTTCGACCTGGCCAGCGTGCTGGGGCGACCCCGAGGCGGGCCGTTCGACCCGGGCGGACCACTGCTCACGGCTATCGCCGCCGACCCGCTGTTGTGCACCCGCAAGCTCATTGCCGAGCCATGGGACGCCACCGCCGACGGGTACCGGGTCGGCGGGTTCCCCGCGGACTTCAGCGAGTGGAACGGGCGCTACCGCGACGTCGTGCGCGACTTCTGGCGCGGCATCCCCGGCGTCAGCGAGCTCGCCTCCCGGCTGGCGGGCAGCTCGGATCTCTACACGGCCGGCGGGCGCCGGCCATGGGCGTCGGTCAACTTCGTCACTGCTCACGACGGCTTCACCCTGCGGGATCTGGTCTCCTACAACCGCAAGCACAACGACGCCAACGGCGAGAACGGAGCCGACGGCACCGACGACAACCGGTCCTGGAACTGCGGCGTCGAAGGGGAAACCGACGATCCAGCGGTGCGCAAGCTGCGTGCGCGCCAGGCCCGCAACCTGCTGGCGACCCTGGTGCTGTCCACCGGCACTCCGATGCTGCTGGCCGGTGACGAGCGCTGGAACACCCAGGGCGGCAACAACAACCCGTACCTGCTCGATGACGAGACCTCGTGGCTGGACTGGTCGCCAGACCCCGAGAACGACACGGCCGACACGCTGACTGCCTTCACCCGCCGCCTGCTCGCGCTGCGCAACACGACGCCCGCGCTGCGCCAACCCGAGTTCTTCGAAGGCCGCACCACCCCCACTACCACCCCCGACCTGGTCTGGTTTCGTCCCGACGGCCTGCCCATGGAGCTCGACGACTGGCAAGGCGGCCACCGGCAGACCCTTGGTATGTGGATCGACGGCACCGACGTGCGATCCCACCCGCCGCAACCGGCCACCGACTCGTGGCTGATAGTGATGCACGCTGGCGCCAACCCGATCGCGGTCACGCTCCCAGGCCCGGAATGCGGCGAGCACTACGTGCCGGTGCTAGACACCGGGTCCCCGGACGGAGTACCCACCCGGAGGCGCAGCAGGCAGCCAGGTAGCCGGATGACGGTCCCCGCCCGAACTCTCCTGGTCTTCCGCGCGGTACGGCGCGAGCTCCACATCGTCCCTGCGGACACCGGTCGATGGCGAACCGGTCAAGGCCCGAATGCCACGCTCAGCCAGCAGCCTGTACAACAGTCGGGCACCTCCGTATCCAGTACCCATTCCCGGTTCCGACCGGCCTTCACCCGGTAATCTCCAGAACATCCAACGCAGGCCGTTTCGGGCGAAACCCGAAACCAACCGGTCATCTCAAGCGACCGATCCTCCATGTCGATGCATCCCACACCGCCCGCGACCCCCATGCCAACCCTGGCGAGCTGGCGTCCGGGTTGAGGAAAGACGAGAAGCCTGCTAATCTGCAAAAGCCATCTGTAACCTGTCTGTAACGTTTGCCAGGTTATAGATACTCCTAGGTTTATCAGGCCGAGCGGAGGCGAAGGTTGATCCACGAATCCATCGTAAGTTGTGTGGGACGTACGCCTCTGGTAACCCTGAGCAGGCAGTTCCCACCACCGGGCCCCACTGTTGCAGCGAAGCTCGAAATGCTGAACCCTAGTGGTAGCATGAAAGACCGGTCGGCAAGCCACATCCTCGACTTGGGCCTGCGTCAAGGCCTCATCACCCGCAACACCCATTTACTGGAGAGCACCTCGGGCAATTTTGGGATCGCACTGGCCATGGTTGCACGTGTCCGGGATCTTTCCCTGACCTGCGTTGTCGATCCAGGGATTACGCCCAGCAACCTTCGAATACTGAGGGCGCTGAAGGCCAACATCGAGATGGTGACCCAGCCCGATGAATCTGGGAGTTACCTCACCACCCGCATCAAGCGGGTTCGTGCGCTTGCCGAATCCATTGAGGGGGGTCTTTGGGTCAATCAGTACGCCAACGAACTCAACTGGCGAGCTCACGACGAAGGCACTGGTGCTGAGATTTTGGCTGAACTCGATCGACCCATTCACTACCTTGTGGCACCGGTCAGCACTACGGGGACCATCCTCGGCGTCTCGCGACACCTTCGCCGCGCCTTCCCAGCGCTTCGTGTCGTGGCGGTCGACGCTATCGGATCGGTGATCTTTGGGGGCTCTCCTGGTCCCCGGAAAATTCCCGGTCTGGGCGCCAACCGCGTGCCCGAGTTGCTCTCGCCCGATGAGATCGATGACGTCATATGGGTTTCGGATCGGGAGGCCGCGGCAGGTTGCCGTGAACTGGCAATTTCGGAGGGTATCCTTGCGGGTGGCTCATCAGGCGCGGTGGTCGCAGCTATAAGCAAGCTGCTCCCCCAGCTACCCGTGTCCGCCGAGATCGTCGCCATACTTCCCGATCGGGGTGAGCGGTATCTTGACCTCGTTTATGACGACGAGTGGTGTGAAGCGCTCCCACACTTACTTGATCAGGCCGCGTTCCCGGAGGCTCCAACCAAGTTAACCTCCCCATGAGCGCTGCTGTTGAGAACGGATCGACAAGCCCAAGGCCGTTCGCACAACACTCAAGCAGTTCGCTCGAGTTAAGGAGGTGCGCCTCAGCGGATGTCGCCTGCGCAAAAGCCGTCTACGACCTGGACAGAGAAGCCCGGGGACGGAACCCGGTTGAGCCTATGATCAACTATCGAACAATGACCTCACCCGGCGAGCCCGAACCGTTCAATTTATTCGCAGACCGTAATGATAGGGAGACCCTCGATGACCGTCGCCAACGAATTAGTCGTATCAGAATTTCCGGAACGCTGGGAGCCACCGTTGCCAACTTCCCGGGGACCCATTACCGAAAGACTCTTCAAGGCTTTGACAGGCAGTCCCGGAGACCTGGAGGGGATTCCTCCCATTGAGGGCGACCCCCTCTCGGATGATGACCTCCACCTTGCATTGTATGCCTGTTACGAAATCCACTACCGGGGTTTTTCCGGCGTCGATGCTCGATGGGAGTGGAACCCCGCACTACTCAACTTGCGCGGGCAGCTTGAAGAGGTGTTCGAGTCGG
The DNA here is from genome assembly GCA_035997545.1 of Pseudonocardiaceae bacterium. Lineage (GTDB taxonomy): Bacteria > Actinomycetota > Actinomycetes > Mycobacteriales > Pseudonocardiaceae. Next base: position 20,715 of record DASYIL010000254.1, on the reverse strand, counting down.
GTCTTCTTGAGCGTTTCGGCGGCGAGACGTGGCAAGACCTTTCAGGCGTAAAATTGAAGCTGAGCCAGATTGCGACCCAACCCGGCCCGCCACTTTCCAAGTATCTCAGAGGCAAGGCGCCGCTCGCCGAATTCAGGGATTACATCATTCACCGATCCGCCTATCAGCTAAAAGAGGCTGACCCGCATTCATGGGTGATCCCGCGCTTAGAGGGTAAAGCCAAGGCTGCTTTGGTTGAGATAGAATTCGACGAGTATGGATGCGGGAGAGTCGAGCGGATCCATGCCGTCTTATTCCGAATCACCATGGATGCAATGGGCCTCGACAGTCGATACGGCGCATACCTGGACTTAATTCCGGGAGTAACCCTTGCCCCTATCAATTTAATGTCCATGTTCGGACTCCACCGCCGCCTACGGGGAGCCGCCGTCGGCCATCTGGCCATTGCTGAGATGACGTCTGCCCTCTCGAACAAATTCGTAGCTGAGGGTCTTCGCAGGCTCGGGTACGGTGCCGATGCGACTGGCTTCTTCGATGAGCACGTAATTGCCGACTCCATTCACGACATGGTCGCCTTGCACGATCTTGCGGGGGGGCTACTCAGGCAGGACCCCTCTTTGGCAGGAGACATCTTGTTTGGAGCCTCAGCGTGGGCGGGGATTGACGCCGCGTTCGCTCGGTACATGCTCGACTGTTGGTCACGCAAAGAGCCTTCTCTTCACACCGGTGGAGGCGCTCGGTTGCCTCGTTAGTCGCTGCAAAATGGGGATCGAATAGACTGAGCGCTTAGAGAAGGCTTGATGGATCGTCCGACGAGCCCTTCCTGAGAGGCAGTTGAGAGCGGGTCATCGCTGGATCCCTGAAATTGAATGACTTATGCGAGCTGTCGCACCAGGGCTTTTGGCTTGAACGGCCACAGCGGCAAAGGGCTACCGTCCTGCGTGTCAATTTCACCTCATCCCCGTTTGCGTCAACGATGCTGTATGCCCCCCTGACGAGATAAGGTCCATCCGGATATACGGTGATCACAACTTCGGGCTCTTGGCTCATACTGGCCCTCCTGGTTAATTTTCCCTGTCCCGCTAAATACCAAGGTAGTCGAACAACTAAAGAATGGCCGTCTCTCTCACCAGAAGGTCGACCACATCCTCTAGGCGGTTGGTTTCGAAAAAGACTCGCCGCTGGCGATCGGCCGATGAACCGACACATTTTGTACGCTCAACGAGCTTGGTCATCTCGTCCCAGTCCCCGGCCTCCTCCAGGGGAGAGCGCACGTACTTGAATAGCTGCTCCACAAGCGAATGAGCCGGTACAAGTTCGGCCGAAATGGGATCCAGTAGGTGGTCAGTGAGGCCGAACCGGGCGGAGCGCCACTTGGCCGCACGCAGCACTTCGGGGCGAATATCGGGGGAAGGATCTCCACACTCGAGCTCATTCAAACATTTTTGCACAAGTGCGCGAGACAGCCCTGCTTGGATGATAGTCTCGTCGATGGTGGCGCACGAATCCGCGATGCGGAACTCGACGGTTCCGTACCTGGTACCGGGACGGACGTCCCAGAAGACCTGGCCAGCGTCGGCGCTATTTCCAGTATCGATGAACAACTTCACCCCCTTCTTGTAATGATCGAAAGATCGGAACTCAGGGGGTGTCCCCGCCGTCGGCCAGCGTTCCCAGATCATGCTGCGATAGCTGGCGTAGCCGGTGTCTTCACCCATCCAGAAGGGGGAGCTAGAGGACAGAGCAGAGAGGACGGCCAGCCAGGGGCGTACCCGATTCATCACCAGAATGGCTGTTTCACGATTTTCGACTCCGACGTGAACGTGGCAGGCGCAGATGACATGCTCGTCGGCCAGCCGCGCATAGGTCTTGGCGATGTGTTCGAACCGCGGTTTCGGGGTGAAGCCCTGGGTCCGCCAGTCGGCCAGTGGAAAAGCACCGACCGCAGCGATCCTGCTACCTGTTTCCCTAGCGGCCTGAACCAGGCCACCGCGGAGGTCGCGGACCTCAGCACGTACCTGATCCAGGTTTTGGCAGATACCCGTTCGGCTTTCGATCATGCATGGTCGTAACTCTTCGCTGTAGCTCGGGTTCTCCTGACCGACCTGTCGAGTGTGAGCAGATTCGAGAAGCGGCCGCGTGTCGGCCAGCAGACCGCGGGTACTTGGATCAACCGCAAAGAATTCCTCCTCGACCCCCACAGTCAATGGTTGACGCACTGTTGCGACCCGCCCTTCCGTTCACTACTTCACTACACTAGCAATGGTGGCGCAGAGGTTCATCAGGTAGGACCAGTATCCGGATAGGAACCGGCCAGGTGATCGAACTGTCGAGCGCCTCCAAGGCCGGAGTCCGCGACTTGCAGGCCAGGTGGAGAAGCGCCAGCAAATCGTCGGGCGCCAGCGCCGGATTCGATGCGCCACCAGCTGCGTCTGCGGGTCGCCGGCAGGAGAGCCCCACAATGAGGTAATAGACGATACCGTCCTCCGCCCGGAGTAGCGGGCCTTCACCCCTGGACTCCAGACTGAGCACCCTCTCCATGTTCTTCAAGGTGTAATCCCCAAGCCGCAGGGCGCTCAGTGTGACACTCGAGATCCCATAGCTGTATTCATGAAGAAGGGACGCCGCAACGCGCGGGGAAGAATAGCTGCCGATGGTGACTCCGAGGTCGGATCCCATCCCAGCCGCGTGACGCACGACCGACCGGACCCATTGAAGGCCATCGGGTCCGCCGTCGATAGACACCTTTTTGGAAGCTTCCGGGGGCGGTATGGGAACATAAGGAGGATTGCTGGTGACAACGGTGGGTGGGGAACCAAACGGGCAGCTGTCGAGCAACTGGGGCGTGGAGGAAATCGCATAGTCAGCGATCCCGAAGGTCACTCGCTTGTTCTCGGTCTCCAGGGCGTAGTGCTCGGATGCCCAGAGAACACTGTTCTCGGAGATGTCGAGACCATGAACATGCCCAGCGCCCGCCCTTGCGACCGCTGACGCAGCGGCACCGCTACCCGAGCCCAGGTCAAGGACGGTACACGCCGGCTTGATGAGATCGACAGTGGCCCAAATGCCCGCCTCCGTGTCCGCTGGGTCGAAGAAGACGTTTGGTCTTTGAGGCGGACGCAGATCCGCGAGCATGAGGTGACGATATTCAAAGATCCGCGCCGGACCTGCCTGGGTCAAGTAGATGACTCCTTCTGGTCGAGGACCTCTGCACGGTCAAACCAAAGCGTTGGACCTCGGGTACGAGCGTCTGAGAGAGTTGGTCAGTATTCACATCCAGCGCACCATTCAAGGACAGCCATCGCGCTGTGCAGCTTGTTCTCGGCTTGCTCGAACACTATACTAGCTTTGCCGTCGAGAACTGAAGCAGCGACTTCCTCGCCGCGATGAGCAGGCAGGTCGTGCATAAATATGGCATCCGGGTATCTCGCCATCAATGCTGAATCAACTCGAAACGGATCGAAGATCCCTCGCCAGCGGGCGTCCCGCTTCTCCGTTCCGGTGGTCTCCCAGCGGGTGGTGTAGACCACGTCAACATGCCCTGGTAGTCGATTTAGGTCGTGCCGTTCGTCCAGCACCCCACCGGAGGCGCTCGCCCACGCTGCTCCACGCTCAACAAAGAAGCGTTTCAAGCCGTAGCCCGGGGGTGTACGGAAATACAACGAATTTCCTGGGAAGCGTGGCAAGGCCAGGGCAAGGGCTGCGGCGGTATTGTTTCCCTCGCCCAGATAAAGCAGCGTCACTCCTTCAACTCTGCCTAATTGCTGCAGAATCGTCGTCAGGTCGGCAAGCGCCTGCGTGGGATGCTCGTCTGCCGTCATTGCATTTATTACTGCCATTTTGTCCTGTGATGCCAGCACGGCAAGCTCGGCCGGGTTGCTCGCGGTCCGGGCCACAAAGACATCCAGCATCCCGGAGAGAACTCGCCCGGTGTCATGAAGGGTCTCACCGGTGTTCAATTGCAAATCATTGGGTCCGTAGGCGATGACTCGAGCCCCGAGTCTCAGAGCACCACTCGTGAATGCGGTGCGCGTTCGGGTTGAAGTCTTGGTAAAGAAAGTGCCGAGAATGCAATCCTTCAGTTGGCCATCCGAACGGATCCCTCCAGTAGCGTATCCGAGACCTCGTTGGACAAGAAGCCAGATCTCATCATCTGACAAATTAGTCAAAGAAAGAAGGTGGCGTCGCTTGGGGCGCGACCTCTGACTAGTGGTCCACACGGAAAGTCCCATGGATCCGGTTGCACATCCCACCTAGAGGATCTCGCTGTGTCGTCCCGCGACATAACTACTACGCCGCACTGCTCGCGTCTTGCGGTTGCACGAATGGTATGATCCATCCAAGTGGCAGTGTAGGTCGATATTGTGAGAAAGTCAACTCCGTTTGATCCCACCGTGCCGGTTTGTGGACGAACCGGAATGGCTCCGGTGAGAAAGGTTCCGGCCCAGCCGTCAACCACCTGCTCTGCGCGGACGCACTCAGGTGGGCAGGTGGAGCAGGCCGAACTCGGCGGGGCTGGCCATCAACGGGTGACAAGGCAAGACCCTGACGGTGTACCCGAGCAGCCCGGCATGCGGAAGCCGCACGGTCGCCTCGAATCGCTGCCCCTCACCGTCTGAGTCGGAAGAGTCACGAGTGCCGACCGGCTGCATGGCCACCACGACCGCGTCCCACAGCTCGTCACGGTCGTCGACCCGGCCGACGACGGCCTGCACGTCCACATCACAAGGCTGCAGGCCGGCCAGCGCGACGGCGGCCCGGACGGTCATCTCCGAGCCCAGCTCCGGAGTGTCAGGCAGGCCGGAGGCGTCCACCTGCGCGACCCGCACCCGAGGCCAGTCGGCATGGATCCGGGACCGGTACTGCGCCAGCGCGCGGGCACCGGCAAAGGAATCGGCGACCACCTCCGCGGTCGAGCTGGCAGCCGGCGCGTAGAGGCGCTCCACGTACTCCTGCACCATCCGGCAGGCCTGGACCTCCGGGCGCAGCGTGGCCAGGGTGTGGCGCACCATGGACACCCAGCGGGTCGGCACGCCATCGGCAGCGCGGTCGTAGAACGGGGGAGCGACCTGCGTCGCGATCAGCTCGTAGAGCGCGTTGGCCTCCAGGGTGTCCCGACGATGCGGATCCTCCACACCGTCCGCAGTGGGGATCGCCCAGCCGTTCTCGCCGTCGTAGAGCTCGTCCCACCAGCCGTCCCGGATGGACAGGTTTAGCCCACCGTTGAGCGCGGACTTCATCCCCGAGGTGCCACATGCCTCCAGCGGCCGCAGTGGGTTGTTCAGCCACACGTCACAGCCCCAGTACAGGTACCGGGCCATCGACATGTCGTAGTCGGGTAGGAACACGATCCGGTGTCGCACGTCCGGCGCGTCGGCGAACTGCACGATCTGCTGGATCAGAGCCTTGCCACCGTCGTCGGCGGGGTGCGACTTGCCGGCGATGATCAGCTGCACCGGGCACTGCGGATCCAGGAGCAGGGAACGGAGCCGGTCGGGGTCGCGCAGCATCAAGGTGAGCCGCTTATAGGTGGGCACCCGGCGGGCGAACCCGATGGTGAGCACATTGGGGTCGAAGACCTGCGACGCCCAGCCCAGCTCCGGCACGGAGGCACCGCGTTCCAGCCAGGACGCCCGGACCCGCCTACGCACCTCGTCGACCAGCTTGGCGCGCAGCGTGCAGCGCAGGTCCCACAGCAGGGTGTCGGCGACCGGCAGGGTCGCACGGCTGTCGTCGGACTCTCCGAGCAGGCTGGTGACCTCCCACGCTGCCCAGGTGGGACCGTGCACCCCGTTGGTGACCGACCCGATCGGCACCTCGTCGACATCAAATTCCGGCCACAGCCCGCAGAACATCGCCCGCGACACCGCGCCGTGCAGCCGCGAGACGCCGTTGGCGCGCTGGGCCAGCCGCAGACCCATATGCGCCATGTTGAACATGCCAGAGTTGCCCTCGGCGCCCAGCGCCAGCATCCGGGTGATGTCGACGCCGGGAAGCAGCGCGGATCCCCCTGGCGACCCACTGAAGTAGTGCCGCACCAGACCCACCGGGAAGCGGTCGATCCCGGCGGGCACCGGGGTGTGCGTGGTGAACACGGTGCCGGCGCGCACCGCGGCCAGCGCCTCGTCGAAGCTCAGCCCTTCGCTGCGAATCAGCTCACGGATCCGCTCCAGTCCGAGAAACCCGGCGTGTCCCTCGTTGGTGTGGAACACCTCGGGTTCGGGGTGACCGGTGAGCTGACAGAACAGCCGCACGGCGCGGACCCCGCCGATCCCGGCGAGGATCTCCTGGGTGATCCGGTGGTCCTGGTCGCCGCCGTAGAGCCGGTCGGTGACCCCGCGCAGGTCGTCGGGATTGTCCTCGATATCACTGTCCAGCAGCAGCAGTGGCACCCGACCGATGTCGGCCCGCCAGATCCGCGCCCGCAGCACCTGCCCGCCGGGCATGCCGACGTGCACCGGCAGCGGTGCGCCGGTGGCGTCAGCCACCAGGTGCAGCGGCAAACCCTGCGGATCCAGCGCCGGGTAGTGCTCCAGCTGCCAGCCGTCCAGCGACAACGACTGCCGGAAGTAACCCGAGCGGTACAGCAGCCCGACCCCGATCAGCGGCACTCCGAGATCCGAGGCGGCCTTGAGGTGGTCGCCGGCCAGCACGCCCAGACCACCGGAGTAGAACGGCAGGACCTCGGAGACGCCGAATTCCATCGAGAAGTAGGCGATCGACAACGGCAGGGCGGGCAGATCCTTCCGGCGCTGCTGGTACCACCGGGGCTCTTCCAGGTAGTGGCGCAGATCCTCGGCGAGTGCCCGGGTGCGGTCCACCACAGCCTCGTCGGCGGCCAGCGCGGTGAGCCGCTCGATGGGGATCTCGCCGAGCAACCGCACCGGATCGCCGTTAACGGCATCCCAGGTGCGCTCGTCCAACGAGGCGAACAACTCCTGGGTGGGCTGATGCCAGGTCCACCGCAGGTTGGTGGCCAGCGTCTCCAGCGGTGCCAGCGGGCCCGGTAGCTGGGCACGGACGGTGAACCGGCGCAGTGCTCTCACGGACGGACTCTAACCTGCGGCCGAGGCCGGCCTGTTGACCCTTCGGAGTTCACCGTCGCGCTGGGCGGCTAATTTACGAGCCGTTAAAATTCGCGGGGCAAATTCTGTTGGCTCGGCGTTGTAGCGAGGCGACCAGTCCGCTACACCGCGGGTTCTCCCCCCGGGCCGTCGCCCTATCGGAGAGCAGCGCGTATGGGACGGCGTGCGCCACCGCCAGAGCGCGTTCTGGAGGCAGAACGCTGTTACGGGCGCCTGATTACTGCAGTCTGGATCCAGACCGCAGTCACGCGGCCAGGTGACGTGGGCTAGGTGCGGTCACGAGTCCGTCACATCCGGCAGGCGCTGGACCGTCCCTACCGGCAGACTGTGGGGCGGTCTGGGAGCCGACGGGGAAGAGGCGGCCGTGAGTGGTCGGATCGCGATCGATGATGTGACGCCTGTGGTCTCGTGTGGGAAGTATCCCAGCAAGGCGGTGGTCGGGGAGCACGTTCCCGTCACGGCCGTGGTATGGCGCGATGGGCACGATGCGGTGGCCGCCACCGTCGTCTGGCGCGGTCCCGGCGGCCAAGAAGGTCAGGTGCGGATGCAGCCCGGGCAACCGGGCACCGACCGCTTCGCTGCCACCGTGGTGCCGGATCAGGTGGGCTGGTGGACCTTCCGGGTGGATGCCTGGGCCGACTCCTGGGCGACCTGGCGGCACACGATCGAGGTGAAGATCGACGCCGGCCAGCGCGCGCCCGAGCTGGAAAACGACTTACACGTCGGCGCCCTGCTGCTGGATCGAGCGGCCCGCGACGGCCAGGAGCCCAACCAGCAGGTACTGGCCGCCGCGGCGACGGCGTTGCGTGACACCGGACGTCCCCTCTCCGAGCGGGTCGGGCCAGCGCTCGCGTCGCCGGTGACCCAGGTCCTGGACGCCGAGCCGATTCGCGACCTGGTCACCCAGGGCAGCACGCACAAAGTGTGGGTAGACCGCCCCCAGGCGCTGTTCAGCTCCTGGTACGAGCTGTTCCCCCGATCCACCGGCGGATGGGACGACCAGGGCAACCCGGTGCACGGAACCTTCGCGACCGCCGTCCGCGAGCTGGATCGGATCGCCGGGATGGGCTTCGACGTGGTGTACCTGCCGCCGATCCACCCGATCGGAGAGGTGAACCGCAAGGGCGCCAACAACACCCCCGACCCTGGACCCGATGACGTCGGCTCGCCGTGGGCGATCGGTTCGATCGACGGCGGGCACGACGCGGTGCACCCCCGGCTGGGCACCTTCGAAGACTTCGAGGCCTTCGTCGCCAGGGCCGGTGAGCTCGGCATGGAGGTCGCGCTCGACTACGCGCTGCAGTGCGCCCCGGACCACCCGTGGGCCAAGGAGCACCCCGAATGGTTCACCACCCGCCCAGACGGGACGATCGCCTACGCGGAGAACCCCCCCAAGCGCTACCAGGACATCTACCCGCTCACTTTCGACGCCGACCCCCGCGGCAGCTACGCCGAGATGCTGCGGGTGATGCTGTTCTGGGTGCAGCGCGGGGTCCGGATTTTCCGGGTGGACAACCCGCACACCAAGCCGCCGGACTTCTGGCACTGGCTGATCTGGCAGGTCAAGGACCAATACCCGGACGTGCTGTTCCTGTCCGAGGCGTTCACCCGCCCGGCCCGGCTTTACGGGCTGGCCCGGCTGGGCTTCACCCAGTCCTACACCTACTTCACCTGGCGCACAGGGAAGCAGGAGATCACTGACTACGCGACCGAGCTGGCGTCCAGAGTGGACGAAATGCGGCCGAACTTTTTCGTCAACACTCCAGACATCCTGCATGAGTCGCTGCAAAGGGGCGGACGCGGCATGTTCGCCATCCGCGCCGCGCTGGCCGCCACGCTGTCTCCCGCGTGGGGCGTCTACTCCGGCTTCGAACTCTTCGAGAACACACCGGTGGCGCCAGGTAGCGAGGAGTACCTGGACAGCGAGAAGTACCAGCTACGCCCCCGGGACTTCGCCGCCGCACTCGCCCAAGGGCAGTCCCTGGAGCCATGGATCACCCGGCTCAACGCCATCCGCCGGGCGCATCCCGCGTTGCAACAGTTACGCACCCTGCGGTTTCACCACATCGACCACAAGTCCCTGCTGGTGTACTCCAAGACAGACCCGGCCACCGGTGACACCGTCATCTGCGTGGTGACGCTGGATCCGGTCAACACCGTGAGCGGGACAGTCTGGCTGGATCTGCCGGCTCTGGGCATAGGCCAGCAGGACCGCTTCCTCGTACACGACGAGGTCAGCGGCGAGACCTACGACTGGGGTCAGGCCAACTACGTGCAGCTCGCACCCCGGCGAGCCGTCGCCCACATCCTGCGCCTTCAGCGCATCTGAGTGGCAATTGACCACCGGAGTTACTGGCCAAGCTCCGCTCGTGAGTGCGTAACAGTGTTCTAGCACGCAATGCCACTCACGGGTCGTAGGCTGCCCCCGTGACGATCGACGTTCCGAGCGAGTTCGACGCCGCCGCAGCGAGTTACGACCGGCTAGTGGGGGCCAGCCCGGGCTATCACGAGAACCTGGCCCGCTCCGCCCGCCTGATGCAGTTGCCCGGGGATGGTGCTGGGTTGCATCTGCTGGATCTGGGCTGCGGGACCGGGGCGTCGACGGCTGCGCTGCTCGCGGCGGCCCCCCAGGCCACAATCACCGCAGTGGACGCGTCGGACGGCATGCTCGCCCGGGCCCGGCAGGCCGACTGGCCGCAGCGGGTGTCGTTCGTGTACTCCCGGGCTGAGGAGCTGGCCGCTGCCGGGGTGCACGGTCCGTTCGACGGGATCTTCGCCGCGTACCTGATACGCAACCTGCCCGACCCGGACCCGGTGCTGGCCGGCCTGCGTGACCTGCTCGCACCAGGGGCGCCGCTGGCGATACACGATTACGCGCTGGACGGTCGGGCACGCAGCCGGGCGATCTGGACCGCGGTGAGCTGGACAGTGATCATCCCAGCCGGGAAGGTGGTCACCGGCCGGGCCGCGCTCTACCGCTACCTGTGGCGCAGCGTGCTGCGTTTCGACACCGTCGACGTGCTGGCCGAGCGGCTACGCGGGCACGGCCTGGCCGATACCCGGGTCGCCACGATGCCAGGGTGGGAACACGGCATCGTGCACACCGTCGTGGCCAGGCGGGGCGCGTGACCCCGCGAGGCGGCAACGGTCAACGACCCGGGCGGGACCGTCGGGCCGTGCTGCACCCGCCGCGGCGTGGGCAGCTGCGACCCGACGGGAAGCCGCCGCGAGTTGCCGTGGTGGGCGGTGGGATCGCCGGCATCGCGGCCGCCGTAGCGTTGGCCGAGCGCGGCGTGCAGGTGCAGTTGCTGGAACGTGAGCAGCAGCTCGGTGGCCGGCTGCGGGGCTGGCCCACGACCCTGGCCGACGGATCCGAGGTCACCATGAGCCGCGGGTTTCATGCCTTCTTCCGGCAGTACTACAACCTGCGTGCGTTGCTGCGCCGGACCGATCGGCTCGGCAAGGCGCTGACGCCGCTGGCGGATTACCCGCTGGTCGACGCCAACGGGCACCGCGACACCTTCGCCAGCCTGCCCCGCACGCCACCGTGGAACGCGCTGGCTTTCGCCCTGGCCAGTCCCACCTTCCGGTGGCGGGATCTGGTCACCCGGATCGACGCGGTGGCAGCGTTGCCGCTGATCGATGTGTCGGTGCCGGAGGTCTACTGGCGGTTGGACGACCAGGATGCGATGACGTTCCTGGAGCGGGTGCGTTTCCCGGACGCGGCTCGGCACCTGGCGTTCTCGGTGTTCTCCCGTAGCTTCTTCGCCGATCCCCGGGAGCTATCGGCAGCCGAGCTGGCCACGATGTTCCACATCTACTTCATCGGCTCAGCCGAGGGCCTGATCTTCGACGTGACCGCCGAACCGTTCCCGCAGGCGCTGTGGGAGCCGATGGGCGACTACCTGACTGAACTTGGCGTAACGGTGCGTACCGGGATGGCCGTCAAGCAGGTGGTACGCGGGCGGGACCGCCGCTTCGCGGTACACGCCGGCGGCGACCGAGAAGGGGCCGACGCTGCCGAAGTGGATGCGTTAGTGCTCGCCACCGACGTGCGCGGGCTGCAGGAGCTGCTCGCCGCCTCGCCCAAGCTCGGTGAGGTCGACTGGCGGGAACGCATCGCGCGGCTGCGCACCGCCCCGCCCTTCCTGGTCTCCCGGTTGTGGCTGGACCGCCCGGTCTATTCCAGCCGGCCCGGGTTCCTGGGCACTAGCGGCTTCGGGCCGCTGGACAACGTCAGCGTGCTGGAGCGTTTCGAGGGCGAGGCGGCCCGCTGGGCGCGCCGTAGCGGCGGCTCAGTGGTGGAACTGCACGCCTATGCGCTGACCGGGGACCCGGCGCAGGGCAAGCGTCAGCTGCTCGAACAGCTGCGACGGGTCTACCCGGAAACCGCCGCCGCCACGATCATCGACGAGCGCCACGAGCTGCAGGCCGACTGCCCGCTATTCGCGCCCGGAACCTTCGCTGGACGGCCCACCGTCACCACGCCAGACCCGGCCGTGGTGCTCGCCGGGGACCTCACCCGGGTGGATCTCCCCGTTGCGTTGATGGAACGTGCCGCGACCAGCGGGTTCCTCGCCGCCGACGCGCTGCTGAGCAGGTGGGGACTGCGCGGACACCCGCTGTGGACGGTTCCCATCCGGGGCCGGCTCGCCCCACTGCGGGCCGCCGCGGCCCGGTTCAGCTGAGACCCCCGGTCTTGAGTACGCCGCTCGTCAGGAGGCGTTCCGGGCCCGGGCGCTGCGCCAGCTCGCGTTCTGGGGTCAGGCTGGCCAGCGGCCGGTGGTGCGTAGGTCGTAGCGGCGTTGCGCGTAGGCCAGGTCGTCGCGCCACAGCCGGGCGGCGGCCCAGCGCATGGCAGGGCGCATCAGCGGTGCTCCGCGGCGGGCGACGGCGAACCCCGGGCGGGGTGAGCTGGCGATGGTCGCCTCGATCACCGCGGTTCGCGGATGGCCGGCGTCGTCGACACCCAGTGGGACGGCGTGGGTCTCGACGACGCTCCCGGCACCTTCCCCTTCCAGGATGTCCATCACCACGGTCCGCGGGTCGGGACAGCTGAACGCGGCCCGCACCGGAACACCGATGCGCCGGGTGAGCCGGAAAGCAACCTCCACGACGAACCGGTCGACGTCCTCGCTCGGTTCCTCCACTACCCGGAGCCCCACGAAGGAGTACGGGTGAAACCAGCTGCCGTGCCAGGGGTCGAGCCGGTTGGCGATCACATCTTCGGGCTCGCAGCGCCCGATCCCGGTGAACACCGCGTCCAGGCTGGTCTCAGGGTCAGGCCGGCGGTGCAGCACCGGTGCCGGCAGGGGGTCCTCCCCGCCCGCGGCGTCCAGCCGCACCCAGGCCAGCACACCGTCGTCGTGCGCCAGGAACGGGTCCCAGCCCGGCGCGCCGCGGGCCCCGATCGCCATGCCGTGCCAGCGACACACCAGCTCCCCGCCCGCCACCGCCCCCCGGCACAGTGGTGCACCCAAGTGGGGGCACTCACCGGGACCAGCGTGCAGCGAGCCGTCGGGGGTGCGCCAGGCCACCACCTCGACACCCGCGACGGTGCGTCCGAAGGGCCGGTCATCGCGGACCTCCCGGCTCGCGGCAAGCACGTACCAGTTGCCTGACGGCCGGGCCTGCGCCCGTTTGAGCGCCGCCTCGATCAGGCCGGGTCGAGCCTCTCGCCAGGTAGGACGCTGCTCGGCCCAAGTCCACGCCGGCAGCCACCGCACCGGCACCCGGTCATCTACCACCCCACACCCCTTCCGGGTCGCGTCCGGACGCCATTCGGTCCCACTTGGCGGCCCGGTTCAGCCTCCGGACCGCCATTCGGTTCCCCGTGGCTGGCCCGGGCCCGTCGGACGGTAACGAACTTCCTTTTGCGTTGTCGGGCCCAGACCGGTACGACTGAGACCGTGGAAGGGGTCCCGCACACGGGGGAAGCGGTATTGCCCGACGGGCACCTGGTTGAACCGCAGGCCGAGGACTTCCAGCACGCCACAGCCGCCCCCCGGGATCCGCACTGGTACAAGCGGGCAGTCTTCTACGAGGTGCTGGTTCGGGCGTTTCACGACCACGACGGCAACGGCACCGGCGACCTCACGGGCCTGACCAGCAAGCTAGACTACCTCGCGTGGTTAGGCATCGACTGCCTGTGGCTGCCACCGTTCTACGCCTCCCCCCTGCGCGACGGTGGCTACGACATCTCTGACTTCCGGGCTGTGCTGCCCGAGTTCGGCACCGTCGAGGACTTCGTGGTGCTGCTCGATGAGGCGCACAAGCGGGGCATTCGAGTGATCACCGATCTGGTCATGAACCACACCTCCGAGGCCCACTCCTGGTTCCAGGAGTCCCGCCGTGATCCGGAAGGGCCCTACGGCGACTACTACGTTTGGAGCGACAAGGACACGGCCTACCCGGAAGCGCGGATCATCTTCATCGACACCGAGACGTCGAACTGGACTTATGACCCGATGCGCGGGCAGTTCTACTGGCACAGGTTCTTCTCCCACCAGCCCGACCTCAACTTCGAGAACCGTGAAGTCTGCGAGGCGATGATCGACGTCCTGCGGTTCTGGCTGGATCTGGGCATCGACGGCTTCCGGCTGGACGCGGTGCCCTACCTATTCGAGGAGGAGGGGACCAACTGCGAGAATCTGCCGCGCACCCATGAATTCCTCAAGCGCTGCCGCAAGGTGGTCGACGACGAGTACCCCGACCGGGTGCTGCTGGCCGAGGCCAACCAGTGGCCCGCTGACGTGGTGGAATACTTCGGCGACCCGGCCGTGGGAGGCGACGAAGCCCATATGGCGTTTCACTTCCCGCTGATGCCGCGCATATTCATGGCGGTCCGCCGGGAGTCCCGGTTCCCGATCTCAGAGATTTTGGCTCAGACGCCACCTATCCCGTCCGGCTCCCAGTGGGGGATCTTCCTGCGCAACCACGACGAGCTGACCCTGGAAATGGTCACCGACGAGGAACGCGACTATATGTACGCCGAGTACGTCTCGGATCCTCGAATGAAGGCCAACATCGGTATCCGGCGGCGGCTGGCGCCATTGCTGGACAACGACCGCAACCAGCAAGAGCTGTTCACGGCGCTGCTGCTGTCGCTGCCCGGCTCTCCCGTGCTCTACTACGGTGACGAGATCGGGATGGGGGACAACATCTGGCTCGGCGACCGGGACTCGGTGCGCACCCCGATGCAGTGGACCCCGGATCGCAACGCGGGATTCTCCGGCTGCGACCCGGGTCGCATCTACCTGCCGGTGATCATGGACCCGGTATACGGGTACCAGGCGATCAACGTCGAGGCACAGTCGAAGTCATCGCAGTCGCTACTGAACTGGACCCGGCGGATGATCCACGTGCGGCACCAGCACCCGGCCTTCGGGCTAGGCGACTTCGCCGAACTCGGTTCCTCGAATCCCAGCGTGCTGGCCTACCGCCGCAACCATGTCGACGATCTGGTCGTCTGCGTGAACAACCTGTCACGCTTCCCGCAGCCGGTGGAACTCGACCTGTCCGACCACGACCGCGGCGTCCCGGTCGAGCTCACCGGCGGCGTTCATTTTCCGCCGATCGGCGAGCTGCCCTACCTCCTCACACTGCCAGGACACGGCTTCTACTGGTTCCAGATCGTCCTTCCCATCGCCGAGCGTGACCAATGATCGGTACGGCTGACTTGCTCGCAAGCATCACCGAAACGCTGGCGGCGGTGCTGCCCGAACAGCGCTGGTTCGCGGGCAAGGGCCGCCCGGTGCGCGCCGTGACCCCGGTGCGCGCTACTGATCTCGGCGGGACGGATCCTCGGCTGGTGCACGCCGTCGTCGAGGTGGACCAGGGCGAACCGCACCGGGACCGCTACCAGCTGCTACTCGGGGTGCGCAGCGACCTCCCCGACACCCTCGGGCACGCTTGGTTGGCCTCGGTCGGGGAGTACGCCGTGTACCAAGCGGTACACGATCCGGAACTCACTGCCATGCTACTAGACCTGATGGCGCAGGGCGCCGAGGTGGATGGGCTGCGCTTCGCCGCCGAGCCGGGCGTCACTCTGGACGTCGAGCTGCGCTCCCGCCCGGTCGGGGCGGAGCAGTCCAACACCTCGCTGGTGTACGGGCAGACCTACATCCTCAAGCTGTTCCGCAAACTGACCGCAGGCACCAGTACCGACCTGGAGCTGCACCGCGCGCTGGCCGCCGTGGGCTGTAAGCACATCGCCACGCCGCTAGGCAGCATCGAGGGAACGCCGGGTACCGCCGGGTCCACAACCACCTACGGGATGCTCTCCGAATACCTGCGCGGCACCGCCGACGGCTGGGCGATGGCGACCGCGAGCCTGCGGGACCTGCTGGCCGAGGACCTGCTGACCGACGGGGCAGGCCTCCCGATGGAGCACCCCCATCCCGAGGACGTCGGCGGCGACTTCGCCTCCGAGGCGCACCGGCTGGGCCACGCGGTGGCCACCGTGCACGCCGACTTGGCCACCGCGCTGGGCAGCTTCCCGGCCCCCGCCGGCTACTTCGACGCGCTGGCTGACCGTATGCAGCACAGGCTGGACCGGGTGCTCGCGCAGGTGTCCGAGCTCGCGCCGGATAAAACTGCGCTGCGGGCAGCCTTCGACGCGGTGCGCGGCCTGACCAGCTCGGTGCCGCTCCAGCGAGTGCACGGCGACCTGCACCTTGGCCAGGTGCTGCGCAGTGTCACCGGCTGGGTGCTGATCGACTTCGAGGGCGAGCCGATGGCGCCGCTGGCCGAGCGGATCGCCCCCGCCTCGCCGCTGCGCGATGTCGCCGGGATGCTGCAGTCCTTCGAGTACGCCGCCAATCACCTGGCAATGGGCGATGCCGACCCGCAGCAGCACGCCGCGGTGGGGCTGGCCTGGACCACCCACAATCGGAACGCGTTCTGCGACGGTTACGCCCAAGTCGCACCCGACCCCCGGGACCAGGCCGTCCTGCTGCGCGCCTTCCAACTGGACAAGGCCGTCTACGAGGTCAGCTACGAACACAGCAACCGCCCGCTCTGGCTCCCGATCCCCCTAGCCGCCATCACCCGCCTCACCACCCAACCGTAACGACGTGGCGGCCGGGCTCGTGTGGCCGGACGGCTCACGGTCTGAGCCGGGATAACACTCTCTTCGCCCCACCCGGCGCGTTGGCACGCGAGCAGACACACTGGAGCCCAGACAAAAACTCGGGGAGGACGTGACCGTGCACACGACAGACCGCGCGACTTCGGCACCGCCGGACGATGAGCTGCGCCGGCTGCTCGCCGGCGCGCACCACGATCCGCATTCGGTGCTCGGCGCCCACCTGCACCCCTACGGCACCGCAGTCCGGGTACTGCGGCCGCATGCCGACGAGGTGACGGTGCTCATGGACGGCGGGGAGTTCCCGCTGGAACGCAGCACCGAGGGCTTCTTCCACGGCGTGACGCCCGGTCCGCCCAGTGACTACCGGTTGCGGGTGCGCTACGGCAAGCGCACCGAGATCATCGACGATCCCTACCGCTGGCTGCCAACACTGGGGGAGGTGGACCTGCACCTCATCCAGGAGGGCCGCCACGAGCGGCTGTGGGACGTGCTCGGCGCGCACCTGCGGACCTACTCCACGCCAGGGGGGCCGGTGGAGGGAACGTCGTTCGCAGTGTGGGCCCCGCACGCCCAGGGGGTTCGGGTGTGCGGGGACTTCGACAACTGGTCCGGGGTAGCCACTCCGCTGCGCTCGCTGGGCTCGGTCGGCGTGTGGGAGGTCTTCCTGCCCGGCGTAGGTGCCGGCACCCGATACAAGTTCCGCCTGCTGGGCCCCGACGGGAACTGGCACGAGAAGGCCGACCCGATGGCCCGCGCCACCGAAGTCCCGCCGAACACGGCCTCGGTGGTCGCCGCCCCGTCAGCCTACGAGTGGGGCGACGGCCAGTGGCTCGCCGAGCGGGCGCGAAAGCAGCCGACGGCCGAGCCGATGAGCATCTACGAGGTGCACCTGGGCTCCTGGAAGCAGGGCCTGAGCTATCGGGAACTGGCCCACGAGCTGGTCGACTACGTGGCGACGACCGGGTTTACCCACGTCGAGTTGCTGCCGATCGCCGAGCACCCGTTCGGTGGTTCCTGGGGTTACCAGGTCACCTCCTACTACGCGCCGACGTCGCGCTACGGCTCCCCAGATGACTTCCGCTACTTCGTCGACGCGATGCACGCTGCCGGAATCGGTGTGATCGTGGACTGGGTGCCCGCGCACTTCCCGCGCGACGATTGGGCGCTGGCCCGCTTCGACGGCGCGCCCTGCTACGAACATCCCAACCCGCAGCGCGCGGCGCACCCGGAGTGGGGGACCCTGATCTTCGACTACGGCCGCAATGAGGTCCGCAACTTCCTGGTGGCCAATGCGCTGTACTGGTTCGAGGAGTTCCACCTCGACGGGCTCCGGGTGGACGCCGTGGCGTCGATGGTCTACCTCGACTACTCCCGCCAGCCGGGCGAGTGGCAGCCCAATGTCCACGGTGGGCGCGAGAACCTGGATGCGGTGGCATTCCTGCAGGAGATGAACGCCACCGTCTACAAGCGGCACCCCGGCATCGTGACGATCGCCGAGGAGTCCACCGCCTGGCCCGGAGTCACCCGGCCGACCCATCTGGGCGGCCTGGGATTCGGCTTGAAGTGGAATATGGGCTGGATGCACGACACCCTCGACTACCTCAGCCACGATCCCGTGCACCGCAGCTACCACCACAACGAGATGACCTTCTCGCTGATGTACGCCTGGAGCGAGAATTTCGTGCTGCCGCTGTCGCATGACGAAGTGGTGCATGGCAAGGGCTCGCTGTGGGCCCGAATGCCGGGTGACAACTGGAACAAGGCCGCCAACCTGCGGGCACTGCTGGCCTACATGTGGGCCCACCCCGGCAAGCAGCTCCTGTACATGGGCGGCGAGCTCGGTCAGCCCGCCGAGTGGGCGGAAAGCCGCTCGCTGGAGTGGTACCTGCCCCAATACCCACTGCACGGCGGGCTGCAGCGGATGGTCGGCGAGCTCAACGCCATTTACCGATCGCATCGCGCGCTCTACAGCCTGGACACCAGCCCAGCCGGCTTCGAGTGGATCGACGCCAATGACGCCGAGGGCAACGTGCTGAGCTTCCTGCGCTGGGGCGACGACGGGTCGGTGCTGGCCTGCCTGGCGAACTTCGCCGGGCACCCACACGAGGACTACCGGATCGGGCTACCCCGTCCGGGGCGCTGGCGCGAGGTGCTCAACACTGATTCCGAGATCTACGGTGGATCGGGCGTCGGAAATCTCGGCGAGGTCATCGCTGACGAGATACCATGGCACGGCCGGCCCTACTCCGCGCTACTACGGCTGCCGCCGGCCGGCGCGCTCTGGCTTACCTGTCATACTGCGTAGTGATCCTTTTCGACAGTTTGATCGCGTAGTCTACCGAGCGCTGGGTCTGTTGGGTATCTGATCGGTAGGTCGCCAGGGTGAGGCGTGACCACACAGAGCTATCCCGGGAGTGGGCTCGTGCGATCTTCGCCACCGCCCATGTGCCCATGTCGCTGCCCGACATCCTGCGCTACCTGGGTGATCTCACCGAGCGGCTGGTGGCTGCACTATCCGGTCCCCAGGTAGACACCGAGGCGGCATTCGACGTTGGCGCCCGGCTGGTAGCCGTCGGCTTCACCGGCCCGCGGAGTCTATCCCGCAC
This sequence comes from Pseudonocardiaceae bacterium, assembly GCA_035997545.1. Classification (GTDB taxonomy): domain Bacteria; phylum Actinomycetota; class Actinomycetes; order Mycobacteriales; family Pseudonocardiaceae. The sequence goes on along the minus strand of DASYIL010000254.1, from coordinate 1,936 downwards.
GATCGAGTTTCTCGGTAAGGCCTTACCCGGCACCGCCGCTGGCAGTGCGGCGGCGGACCCGCCCTGCGGCCGGATAACGGAGCTGCTCGCTGCGCTGGCTGTCGGCTACATATGGGCGTTGCGCGGCTACTTCTTCACACAACAGGAAAAGGTCGTGCAGGCGCTGTCGCGGGCACGACCGGACCTGGCACGGCCCGACATCGAGCGGGATCTGCGCCTGCTCCAGCAGCGGCTGCGCCACCAGACCCTACATGACCTGCAGACCGGCCTACCAAACCGGCAGTACTTCGTCAGCCATCTGGAGACAGTGCTCGGGCGGCTGGAGCCATCGGCGATGGTCACTGTGATGCACCTCAATCTGAACGGCTTCTCAGCGATCAACGACGGACTGGGGCACAACGCCGGTGACCGGCTACTGGACGTGGTAGCCCGACGGCTGGAAAGCGTGGTCGCCGACCAGCGGGCGATGGTTGCCCGACTCGGCGGCGACGAGTACGCGATTCTCATCGGGCCCGGGGAGCCGGTACCGAACGTCGAGGCCTTGGCCGAGATCATCAACACCGAGCTCGCTGAGCCGTTCTACCTGGACGGGGTCGGGATTGCGGTCACCGCGACGATCGGTGTCGTGCAACGCCCGGTCGGCAGGTCGACGGCCCAGGAGCTGATGCGAGCCGCCGGCGCCACGCTGCGCCGGTTGCGCGGCAGGGGTAAGCGGCAGTGGGACCTGTTCGACCCAGACATCGATGCCGCCGAACGCGCGGAACTCCGGCTGGCCGCGGCGATGCCCGGCGCCCTGGAGACCGGCGAGCTGCACGTGACCTACCAGCCGGTGGTCACGCTGGACGGCCGGACGCTGGTGGGTATCGAGGCGGCCCTGAACTGGCCACATCCCCAGCTCGGCGAGCTGCCCAACGAACGGTGTGTGCAGGCCGCGGAGCGGACCGGGGTGGTGTACGCCGTTGGTCAGTGGTTGCTGCGCACCGCCGCTGAGCAGGCCGTGTCCTGGCGGCAGGGCAGCGGAGGCGGCGTTCCGCCGGTGATGATCAACCTCATGCCGTCCCAGGCGCAGGACCCCGACCTGGTGGCGAGGATCCGAGCGGTGCTGGCACAGACCGGCCTGGCACCGGCTGAGCTGGAACTGCGGGCGCCAGTGGACGCGATCCGCACGACCAGTGGCGAACTCGCCGGCGAGGGCGGTGGACACGCCGAGGACAACCTGCGGGTGCTGGCTGAGCTCGGCGTCCGCGCCGGGCTATACGACTACGGTGGCGGCATCGGCGCGCTGCGCTGCGTGGCTGACCTGCCGGTATGTACGGTGCGAATTGCCCGACCGATATCCCAGCAGGTAGCCGCCGATCCATCCAGGATCCTTTCCCAGGGGGCGCAGGCGTCGGTGCACATCGTGCGCGCCGCCGGAGTCGACGTGGTCGCCTTCCCGGTAGACAGCGAGGAGCAGGCTGCATGCTGGCCGTGGATAGGCGCCAACTGGGCAGTCGGCGCACTGTTCGGCCCGCCAGGTCCACCGCGGGACATCGAGCCACTGCTCGACAAGCAGTCCGACTCGTGAGTCAGAACAGCGCGCGGGCCAACGCCCGGCGCGCCGAGGTGACGCGGGGGTCGTCGGGGCCGAAGAGTTCGAATAGCTCGACCAAGTGCGCCCGGACCCGATCACGGTCGTCACCGGTCAGCCGCCGCACCGCCTCCACCAGCCGTTCGAACGCCCGCTCCGGCTGCTGGCCGGCCACCTCGACGTCGGCTGCGGCGATTTGCGCGTCGACGTCGTGCGGCGCGGCATCGGCCCTGGCCACCGCGGACGGGTCGGCTGATTCGGCCCGGTCCAGGAAACGGACCTGGGTCAGCGCCAACCGGGCCTCCTCGTTGGCCGGCTCGGCATCCAAGATCCGCTGGTAGGCGGCCGTGTCCCGGGGGTCGTCGG
>DASYIL010000253.1:0-6425 GCA_035997545.1 Pseudonocardiaceae bacterium | reverse complement strand
CGGTCGTACCAGAAGGTACGTTGCAGGCTGGACCGCCATGACGGCTTGGTGGTCGAAGGCCAGGCAATGGCCAGGTGTGCACCGGCTGGTTGGAGTGCATGTGCTCGATGTAGCGGCGCAGCATGCCGGCCAGCGCGGTCGGCCGGTCGGCGCCCTGATTGGTCAACTTCTGCACGGTCGCCCGCTGCCAGCTGGCGCCGGTGCGACGCGTCACGCAGCGCTGCTCGATCACCGCGAGGTAGCGCTCCCGGGCAGCGTCGGACATTCCGCAGCTGCGCAGCCCGTCGTGGGCCAGCGGTAACAGCTTGCGCAGCACCAGCTCGTCGGGCCGGACCCACCCGTTGCCCGGCCAGTACAGTTGGGCGTCCATGCCGAGCCGGGCCCCTGCGTACAGGTTGTCCTGGGCGGCCTGGAAGGACATCTGGCTCCACACCGGCCGGTCGAGCTTGGTGAGCCCGCGCATCGCGCCGAAGAAGAACGCGGCGTTGGCCAGCACGTCGATGACCGTCGGCCCGGCCGGCAGCACCCGGTTCTCGATGCGCAGGTGTGGCACCCCATCTGTGACGTCGTAGACGGGTCGGTTCCATCGCCAGATCGTGCTGTTGTGCAGCCGCAGCTCCGCCAGCGACGGCGCGCCGCCCCCGGTGAGCACCGCCAGTGGGTCTTCGTCCTCGGTCTCCGACAGCAACGGTGAAAAGTACCGCGCATTCTCCTCGAACAGGTCGAAGATCGAGTTGATCCAGCGCTCGCCGAACCACACCCTCGGGCGCACGCCCTGGTTGCGTAGCTCCGGCGACCGGGTGTCGGTGGCCTGCTCGAACAACGGGATGCGGGTCTCGTGCCACAGTGCCCGGCCCAGCAGGAACGGTGAGTTCGCGGCCAGCGCCACCTGCACTCCGGCCAGGGCCTGCGCGGCGTTCCAGTGTGCCGCGAAGTCGTGGGGAGCGACCTGCAGGTGCAGCTGCACCGAGGTGCACCCGGATTCCGGGAGAATCGAGTCCGCGGCGCAGCGCAACCGTTCCGGTAGGTCCCCCTCCAGCGCCACCCCCTCCATGTCGAGCTCGAGCTCCTCGCGCCGTGCGGCCAGGATCTGCTTGTTGAGCAGGGTGTAGCGCGATGTGGGGGAGATCCATCGCCGGTCGAAGTGGTCTGCTCGCAGGGTCGGCAGGATGCCGATCATGACTAGGCCGACGCCGGTGTCGCGGGCCGCGTCGTTGGCGGTGTTCAATGCGGCTCGCAGCTCGTGCTCGAGGCCCAGCGCTTCGTCGGCGGCCAGCGGCCGGGGCCGGACATTGATCTCGATGTTGTGCTGGCCGAGCTCGGTCTGGAAGGCCGGGTCGTCGATGAGCTCCAGCACTGCCTGGTTGGCCATCGCGGGATCGACGTTCTCATCGATGAGGTTCAGTTCGAGCTCCAGCCCCATCTGCTCGGGGCCAGCGGAGAAGCTGTCCCCGGCGAGCATCCGGGCCAGCGCGTCCAGGCAGCGCTGGATCTTCTCCCGGTGGCGCTGCAGGTTATGCTGGGTGTAGATCGAATCGATCACGCCCTCACCCATCCTCCTGCCACCCGGCGCGCCCTCACCGTGACACAGCGCCGCAGTCTGTGACCAGCCGCCGAACTGGTTGGGTTGGCTTCATGCGCACTTTGCGAGACTGACAGTGTGGGCGAGATCGTTGAGGTGCACGACGTGGACGATCCACGGCTGGCCGATTTCCGCGACCTCACCGTTGCTGACCGCCGCCCGGACCGTCCCGGCGGGCGGGGTCTGGTGATCGCCGAGGGTGTCATCGTGGTTCGCCGGCTGCTGGACTCGCCGTATCCGCCGCGGGCCGTGTTCGGCGTGCCGGAAAAGGTCTCCCAGCTCGCTGCCGACGTCGCCGCGCCCTGCTACACCGGTTCGCCCGAGCTGATGGCGCAGGTCGTCGGCTTCCACCTCAATCGAGGCGTGCTCGCGACTGCGGATCGGGCGCCGGTACCGCGGGTACCGGAGTTGATCGCGCGGTCACACCATCTCGCGGTGCTCGAGGGCATCAACGACCATGAGAACCTGGGCGGGTTGTTTCGTAACGCGGCCGCCCTCGGGGTGGACGCGGTGCTGCTCGGCCCGCGCTGCGCCGACCCGCTGTACCGGCGCAGCGTGCGAGTGTCCATGGGGCATGTGCTGCGAGTGCCGTTCGTCGCGTTGGGCTGCTGGACCGGAGATCTCGACGCACTGCGGGGCGCCGGTTTCCGGGTCGCGGCACTGACCCCGGTGGCGGATGCGGTGCCGCTGCCTGAAGCGGGTCTGGGCACTGGCCGGGTGGCCTGGTTGCTGGGTGCCGAGGGCCCGGGGCTGTCCGCCGAAGCGCTAGCCGCGGCGGACCTGGCGGTGCGCATCCCGATGGCGCCCGGAGCGGACTCACTCAACGTCGCCACCGCCGCCGCGATCGCCTTCGCGAGCGTGCGCTGGGCCTACAATGCCTCAGGGTGATCTGACGTGAACCGCGGCCGCGCATGGCTTGAGCCCTCTGGTCGCGACTGCATGCCGCTGGGGGAGCCGACGCCGTGGGCAACCGGCCTCACCATCAGCGCGGTGACTGCGGTGATCGTGGGGATCGGGCTGCTCAGCCTCTCCCAGGGGCTGGCCAGGGTCGGGTTCTGGGCCGTCGTGCTGGCAAATCTGCTGGCCGCCGTGGGGCTGACGCCGTCTCTGTGGCTGGCCTGGGCGACCCCGATCTGGCGCTGGGTAGCCTACGGCGTCACGGCGGGCATCGCGCTCACCTGGATCGCCCTCCTGCTCTCCCTGCTCGGGTGACTGCTACCCCTGAGCGCGTTCTGGGGATCGAACGTAATAAACAATGCGCAGATAACTGCAGTCTGTTCCCAGAACGCGGAAAGGGTCAGGCTAGGGCGGCGCACCAGGCGGTGTGGAGGGTGGCGAAGGGGCCTGTTCCGGTGGCGAGGTGCTGCGGTGGGCCGTCCTCGATCACTACGCCGTCGGAGAGCACCATGACCCGGTCGGCGATGAGCACGGTGGACAGCCGGTGCGCGATGATCAGCGCAGTGCGCCCGGCCAGCACGGTGGCCAGCGCGGACTGCACGGCCCGCTCGGAGGGGATGTCCAGCGACGAGGTGGCCTCGTCGAGCACCAGCACCGCCGGATCGGCGAGCAGCGCCCGGGCAAGCGACACCAGCTGGCGCTGCCCGGCGGATAGTCGCGCGCCGCGTTTGCGCACGTCGGTGTCATACCCATCGGGCAGCGCGGTGATGAACTCGTCCGCGCCCACCGCCCGAGCGGCCGTCACCACGTCCGATCGAGACGCCCACGGCGACCCCAGCGCGATGTTGTCGGCCACCGAGCCGGAGAACAGGAACGACTCCTGGGTCACCATCACCACCGCACGGCGCAGATCGGCGTCGGCCACCGAGCGCAGGTCGACCCCATCCAGCCGCACGGCGCCCGCCACCGGGTCGTAGAACCGCGCCAGCAGCTTGGCCACCGTGGACTTGCCCGCCCCGGTCGCGCCGACCAGGGCGACGGTCTGGCCGGCCGGCACCACCAGGTCCAGCTGCGGCAGCACCACCGAAGACCTGCTTGCAGGGTCGAGAATCGGCTTCGGGCCACCAGCCTCCGGGCCACCGTAGGAGAAGCGCACCCAGTCGAAGACCACCTCGCCGCGCACCGGGACGGGCAGCGCCACCGGCTGGACCGGGTCGCCGACGGCGGGGCGCTCGTCGAGCACTCCGGAGATCTTCTCCAGCGCCGCGGCCGCCGAGGAGTAGGAGTTGGCGAACATGGCCAGCTCGTCGAGCGGGTCGTAGAACCGACCCAGGTAGAGCACGAATGCCGTGAGTACGCCCAGCGCCAGGGTGCCGTCGAGCACCCGCAGGCCGCCGAGCAGCAGGATTGCCGCCACCGACGCGTTGGCGACCAACTGTATGGTCGAGGTGAACCTGGCGATCAGCGACAACGCCTCGGTGTCTGCGTCGGCGAACCGGCCGTTGAGCTCGTCCATGATCGAGGCGTTGCGTCGCTCGCGGCGAAACGCCTGTACCGCACGGATCCCGTTGATGCTCTCGACGAACTGTACGATCACCCGGGCCACCCAGGTGCGGGTGCGGCGGTAAGTGTGCCGCGCCCGCACCTGGTACCAGCGGGTGAGCAGCGCCAGCGGGACGAATCCGGCCATCGCTACCAGGCCGAGCGGGGCGTCCAGCACCAGCAGCACCGCGCCGATGCCGACGATCGACAGCAGCGAGATGAAGAACCCATCCAGCCCACGGTCCAGCAGTTCCTGCAAGGAGTCCAGGTCGCTGGTCAGCCGGGAGATCACCCGGCCTGACGTGTAGCGCTCGTGGAAGGCCAGCGACAGCCGCTGGACCTGCCCGAACACCCGCTCGCGCAGGTCGACCAGCACGTCTTCGCCGATCCTCCCGGACAACCGCAGGAAAGCCCGAACGGTCAGCGCGTCGGTTGCCCCGGCCAGGGCATACCCGCCGACGCACCAGGCCAGCGGCCCGGGCTGACCGTCCAGTGCTGCCGGGATGCCGCGGTCGATCGCCGCGGCGATCAGCAGTGGGCCGGTCAGCAGCGCGATCTGGTTGGCGACGAGCAGCCCGAGCGCGACGCTCACCGGACGCAGGTGCGGGCGCAGCAGCGAGCCGAGCAACCGGCGGGACCGGGCGGCCAGCCGGGACCCGGTGGTGGTGTCGATCTCATCGAGGTCCTCGGCGGCGACGCCCCGCCAGGAGTCCGTCATCGGGCCACCGCTGCATCGTCCAATGTGGACAACAGCTGGCGGTACTCGGGGACCTCGGCGAGCAGTTCGGAGTGGGCGCCCACCGCGGCGATCCGGCCGTCGACCAGCAGCGCCACCCGGTCTGCCAGCTGCACCGTGGATGGCCGGTGAGCCACCACCAGCGCCGTTACCGAGCGCAGCACCCGGCGCAGGGCTGCCTCAACCTCAGCCTCGGTGTGCACGTCCAGCGCGGACAGCGGGTCGTCGAGCACCAGCACCGCCGGAGTGCCGACATCGCCGCCCCCGAGCACCGCGCGGGCCAGCGCCAGCCGCTGCCGTTGCCCCCCGGACAGCGTCAGACCCTGCTCCCCGACCCGGGTGTCCAGGCCCCAGGGCAGCGCATCGACGAACTCATCGGCGTGCGCCACCCGCAGCGCGCGCCGCACATCGTCGTCGATGGCCTCCGGTGCGCCCAGTGCCACGTTCTCCCGCACCGACGCCGAGAACAGCACCGGGTCGTCGAAGGCCGTCGCCACGATCGTGCGCAGATCGGACAGCGCCAGATCCCGCACATCGACCCCGTCGACCAGGATCCGGCCGCCGGTGACGTCAGCCAGCCGCGGTACCAGAGCGGTCAGGGTGGTCTTGCCGCTGCCGGTGGCACCGACCAGCGCCACCGTCTCGCCCGGCCGGACCTCCAGGTCCACCCCCCGCAGCACCTCGGTATCGGCGCCCGGGTAGCGGAAGCGCACCCCTTCCAGTCGCAGCGCACCGCGCACCGGACGAGCCGGGGCCCGAGGCTGTGGCGGGTCGGCCACCGTGGCGACGGCGTCGCGCACCTCCCAGTACCGGGTGGTCGCCGCGGTGGCGCTGCCGGTCTCGGCCAGCAGCCAGCCCAGCGAGTCAAGCGGCCAGCGCAGGTAGCTGAGGATGGTGACCGCCCCGACGACGGTGCCCAGGGACAGCGTTCCGGCCGCCACCGCATACCCACCGACGGCGAGCATCATGGCCAGCGTGAGCTCTGGCAGCGCGATGGTCAACGTCCAGAGCGCGGCGAGCAGCCGCACCTTGGTCAGCTCGGTCCGGCGCAGCTCGCGGGCTTGCACCAGGAAGGTCCGGGTGGCACGCGGGCCGTGGCCGAAGGACTTCAGCACCCGGATGCCCAAAGTGGATTCCTCCACGATGGTGGCCAGGTCACCCACCTGGTCCTGCGCGCGGCGCGCGGCCACCTCGTAGCGTCGCTCGTGGCGCCGGCACAGCACCACCAGTGGCACCGCCATGATCATTGCGAGCGCTCCGAGCGACGGGGCGATCACCAGTAGGACGGCCAGCCCGACCAGCACGGTCAGCACGTTGACCACCAGGTAGGGGCCGGAGAAGGCGACGAACCGCCGGATGGTGCGCAGGTCGCTGATCGCGCGGGACAACAGCTGCCCGGACGGCCAGCGGTCGTGGAAGGCCACCGGCAGGCGCTGCAGGTGGTGGTAGAGGTCGGCCCGCATCCGTTTCTCGATGTCCGTGGTCGGGCGGGCCACGAGCTGCCGGCGTAGATAGACGAGCCCGGCCTCGACCAGCCCGAGTGCGAGCACCCCGGCGACCAACAGCACCAGCGCCCGACGATCCCCGGTGGCGATCGGGCCGTCGATGATGCGCTGGATCAGCAGTGGGATCCCCAGCCCGGTCAGCATCGCACCCAGCGCCGCGGCA
>DASYIL010000252.1:0-6292 GCA_035997545.1 Pseudonocardiaceae bacterium | reverse complement strand
TCACCGGGCGCCGCCGGTGATCTCCGCAAGCCGCAACCACGTCCTCACCAGGGGCAGCCAGGAAACGGCCTCGAGTTACGCCGGACCTGGATGGTCAGGTTCCTGGAGGGGCGACATGTCTGTCATCGTGGTCGCGGTCGTGGTGACCGCGCTGTTGTTCGACTTCACCAATGGTTTCCACGACACGGCGAACGCGATGGCGACCTCGATCGCCACGGGCGCGTTGCGGCCGAAGGTGGCGGTGCTGCTGGCTGGGGTGTTGAACCTGGTCGGGGCGTTCCTGTCGGTGCAGGTTGCCAAGACCATCTCCAGTGGGCTGGTGGACGAAACCAAGATCACTCCGGTGGTGATTTTCGGCGGCCTGGTCGGGGCGATCTTGTGGAACCTGTTGACCTGGCTGCTGGGTTTGCCGTCGAGTTCCTCGCACGCGCTGTTCGGCGGGCTGATCGGAGCGACCTGGGTGTTCGCCGGGTCGGATGCGATCAAGTTCTCCAGTGTGGTGAGCAAGGTTCTGCTGCCGCTGGTGATCTCCCCGATTGTGGCCGGGGCGGTCGCGCTGGCGGCCACCTATGTGCTGTACCGAATCACCTCCCGGGGCAACCAGCGCACCTTGGGGAAGGGCTTCCGGCACGCGCAGGCGGTGTCGGCCTCGATGGTGGCGCTGGCCCATGGCACCAACGACGCGCAGAAGACGATGGGTGTGATCACCTTGACGCTGATCACCGTCGGTCTGTTGCCGGCTGATGCCGGTCCGCCGCTGTGGGTGATCGCCAGCTGCGGGTTGGCTATCGCGCTGGGCACCGCGTTGGGTGGGTGGCGGATCATCCAGACCCTGGGCAAGCGGATCAGCGAGATCCAGAGCCCGCAGGGTTTCGCGGCTGAGACCAGCAGCGCCGCGGTGATCCTGACCTCGACCCACCTGGGGTTCGCGTTGTCGACCACGCAGGTGGCCACCGGGTCCATCTTCGGTGCCAGCGCCGGGCGGCGCCGGGCCGCCGTCCAGTGGGGTGTGGCCCGCAAGATGGCGCTGGCCTGGTTGCACACCCTGCCCGCCGCGGCCGTGGTGGGCGCGCTGGCGGCCCGGGTCGCCTCCAGCGGCGCCGAGGGCACGACCGCCGTCGCGGTGGTGGGCGCGGCCGTGGCGATCGGCATCTTCGGTCTCTCCCGGCGCAGCCCGGTGACCGCCAACAACGTCAATGAACTACCGGCGCCGGTGCCGGTGTCCGTCCCGGTGCAGCACGCCGCGTGAGAGTGCAGGAGTAGATGATGGTTGCCAACTCATCCGGTGGGGTTGTGGGTGTCGCTGTGTCGGGGTCGGGTGATGGTGATGGTGTGGCTGGCCGTGATGTTGGCACGTTGCGGGAGTTGTGGCGGTTTAAGGATTACGCGCGTCCGGAGCGTCGCCCGTTGTTGTGGGGGGTGGTGATGCGTGGGTTTGAGTTGGTTGCTGATTTGGCGGCGCCGTGGCCGTTGGCGTTGGTGATTGATGATTTGTTGCGGGGGCAGAAGAAGAGCGGTCCGCTGCATGAGGTGGCGGAGTGGTTTGGTGGTTCGGCGGTGGCCATGTTGGTGGTGGCGTCGGTGGCGGTGTTGTTGATTACCGCCGCGTCTGGGTTGTTCGACTATTTGGGTGACCGGTTCATGAACGGGGCCGGTGAGCGGATCACCTCGCGGATCCGCTCGGATGTGTTCGGCTATGTGGAGCGGTTGCCGATGGCGTTTCACGACCGGCAAACCATCGGGGAGTTGACCAGCCGGGTGGTGTCGGACACCTCGCGGATCGAGTCGAGCCTGTTGGATTTGTTCACCGATCTGATCCCGGCGGTGCTCACCTTGGTGGGCACGGCGGTGGTGTTGTTGTCGGTGAGTTGGGAGTTGGGGCTGATCGGGTTGTGTGTGGCGCCGTTGGTGTATGTCACCGCGCTGCATTTTGCCCGGTTGACCCGGCGTAACGCGCGGCGTAAGCGGGCCGCGGTGGGCAACCTGACCGGGTTCGTCACCGAATCTTTGCAGGGGATCCGCACGGTGCACGCGTTCGGGAACCAGCACATGCAGGACGCCCGGTTCTCCAGCACCAACGACAAGGTGTTGTCCCTGGGGTTGCGGTCGGTGGATCTGTCCGCGCGGTTTAGCCCGGTGTTGCAGAGCGTCGGCGCGGTGGGCACCGCGGCGGTGTTGTTCGTCGGCGGCTACGGGGCGTTGCACGGCTGGTGGGCGGTGGGGATTTTGGTGGTGGTGACCAGCTATTTGAAAAACATGCTGTCGCCGATGAAAACCCTGGCCAAACTCGCGCCGAGTTTCACCCAGGGCGCCGCCTCGGCCGAGCGGATCGCCGACATCCTCGATCAACCCACCGAACATGTGGGCACCGGCGACACCCTGCCCGAGCGGGTGGACGGGAAAATCCAGCTACGCGGAGTGGGGCTGGATTATGGGCGGGGCCCGGTGTTGAACAACCTGAACCTGACCATCAACCCCGGCGAACGGATCGCGCTGCTCGGCGACAACGGCGCCGGGAAATCCACCACCCTGTCGCTGATCGGCGGACTCTACGGACCCACCCACGGCCAAGTCCTGCTCGACGGGCACTCCGTGCCCGACGTCCCCGAGCATTGGCTGCACCAACAGGTCGCGATGGTGCTGCAAGACACCTTCCTGTTCTCCGGCACCCTGGCCGAGAACCTGCGCTACGGCCGCCCCGAAGCCACCGACGAACAACTCGCCGCCGTCGCCGAAGCCGCGCTGGTCACCGAGTTCGCCCAGCGGCTACCCCACGGGCTCGACACCGTGGTCGCCGCCGGCGGGATCGGACTGTCCGGCGGGCAACGCCAACGCGTCGGCATCGCCCGCGCCCTACTCGTCGACTCCCCCGTGGTGCTACTGGACGAACCCACCGCCGGACTAGACGCACACGCCGAACAACTCGTCGTCCAAGCACTCACCCACCTGGTCAACAACCGCACCGTGATCATGACCACCCACCAACCAGCCCTCACCCGCCTAGCCACCCGCACCATCCAACTCCACCGCGGCGGCACCCTCGACAACACCACCACCGACACCGAGCAGGCCGACGCACGTCTGGTCGCGGGAGCCCAGCGATGACCATCAACATGGAGCGAGTGCTGCACGCCGACACAGTGGCGTGGGACCAGGAGTTGGCGCGTGCGCTGGCCATGGACGCGTCCCGGCGCGGCAGGGACCATGCCACGGCGGATCCGGCCCGGGCCGGGGACGTGGTGATGGCCGCCGTGCGCGCCCAGGTCATCCAGCTGCGCACCCAGGAGCCCCGGGTCCGCGCGGAACTGCCCGACTCGGTCACCCAGATGCGGGTGGCCACCCGGCAACTGCGCTCCATCCTGAACGGCTACACCCGGATCCTGGACTCCCACCGCACCGCCGCGGTCGCCGAGGAACTCAAATGGCTCGGCGCGCAACTAGCCGAAGAACACGACACCGAAGTCATGATCGAACGCTTCAACCAGGTCATCCAAGCCCTACCCGAGAACCTCATCATCGGCCCACTCGCCTGCGACATCGAACAAGCCCTCGGACAACTCGCCGCACAAGGCGAACAAACCATCATGGCCGCACTCAACAGCCCCCGCTACCACACCCTGCACCAACAACTCGACCAACTCCTCACCCACCCACCACTGACCCACCGCGCCGAACGCCCCGCACACACCGAACTACCCAAAAGCCTCGCCAAAGCCGTCCACCGCCTCGACCGACGCCTATCCACCGCCGAAACCCAAACCCAAGGCACCGAACGCGACGAAGCACTCCACGAAGCCCGCAAAACCGACAAACAAGTCCGCTACATGACCGAAATCCTCATCCCCATCATCGGCAAACCCGCCCGACGCCTCCACCGCCACACCAAAAAACTGCAAAACCTCCTCGGCGAATACCAAGACGCCGTCATCGCCCGACCCATCCTCAAACAACTCGCCGCCACCGCCCACAACAACGGACACAGCGCCTTCACCTACGGCCTGCTCTACGCCATCGAACACAACCGCATGCAACACGTCCTCACCCAACTACCCAACCGCCTCCAACACCTGCGCGACGACAAAACCCTCGCCTGGCTCACCCCCACACAACACAACCTCCCCACCATCCCCCGACATGAATGGACGCCAGCGGGCGAACCTCCACCGGAGTTCCAGGCAACCTCAATCGCGGGATGACCTGGCTACCTCGGCGCCGGTGAAATGGGAGTGCAAGGGGCGTGCAAGGCCCGCCCGAGATCATCGGGGTTCACGTCCACGAGGGTCCTGGGGGCCAGCCCGTGCCGATCAACCGCACCGTAGGGCGCCACAGTCGGCGGTCGGTCCGGGCTGTCGGCCTGGCCGTCGCCGCGCTGGCGCTGACCTCGGCGTGTGCCATCCCGGCGGGACCCACCAAGCCCGGGCCCGTGCTGTCGGTGCCGTCGGACGGCACCGGGCCCGCCGCTCCGATCGCGCCGGGCCCGGCGCCCACCACGGTCGGCGGCGGTCTGGTCGCGGACTCGGTGTCCTCGGCGTTGCCGATCCAGGCGCGGGACGTACGGCTGGTCCGGAGCGGAGGCGCTGACCTGGCATTGCAGTTCGAGTTCGCGAACGACAGCGCCGACACCATTGCGCCGTCGGACATGGGCCTCGATCCGCGCACCCACGTGATCGCGACGCTCGTCGACCTGCCCCGCGGCACCGGGTACGCGCCTGCCCCTGGGGTGGGGGTGGCGCGCATCGAGAACGCGTTTCCGGAGCATGCCCGGGCGAGCACCTCCTCGGTCGAGGGGATACCACCAGGCGGCAATGCCATGGTGACCATCGTGTTTCCCGCGCCGCCCGAGGAGACCCTTTCGATGCTCGTGACGATGGACGGGTTCCTGCCGGTGGAGGCGCCGGTGCAGCCGAGTGGATCACCGGCGCTGAAGGACGACCCGGTGCTGCACGGCGGCAGCAGGGTCGACCCCGCCGACCTCCAGGTGGGTCCGGTGATCTGCCAATCCGGCCCGGACTCCGCGGCGACCTCGTCGACTCCGACCAGGCTCCGGCTGCCCAGCGACGTGTTGTTCGCCTTCGGCAGCGCCGCGCTCTCACCTGCCGCCGCATCGGCGATCGAGACGCTGAGGAAGCAGGTGACTGCCGCCTCCGGCTCGATCCTCATCGAGGGCCACACCGACTCGATCGGCGACGATGCCTCCAACCAGCGCCTCTCTGAGCAGCGCGCGACCTCGGTGCGCGACGCGGTGGCCGTGCGCCTGGGCTCCGGCTTCCAGTACCGCACGGCTGGCTTCGGCGAGACCAGGCCGGTTGCTCCGAACACTCATCCGGACGGCAGTGATAACCCCGATGGCCGCGGCGCGAACCGCAGGGTGGAGCTGACGGTCGAGACCACCACCGAGGCCGCGCGGGCGGTTCCGGCGGTAGCGCGAGAGCCGGCCAACACGACATTGCTCGGCTCGGGCCTGGTGCCGACGGTGCGCGATGTGCGGGTCCGTGGCGGACTCGCGCTGGCTCAGGTGGCGCTGCGCAACACCAGCGACCAGGAGCGGGCGCTGGGTTACCTGAACGATGGTGCCAGAATCGGTGTCCGTCCCGACTATGGCGGCGAGCTGAGCCTCACCGACGGCACCGGGGCACGCTACGCGCCCTGCGCCTTCGGCCCGGCCTGGTGGGACCTGGTCGCCACCGGCTCGCCCAGCTTCACCCACTTCGGCAGTGACAAGGTGCCTCCGGGAGCGACCGTGGTGATGTGGGCGCTGTTCACCGCCCCGCCGGCGGAACGCCAGAGCATCCAGGTCGGCGTCGGCGGGCTCAACGCCACACTGCCCGCCCAGCTAGCGCGGTGAGTCGCCTAACCTCCGACGTCGCGCACCGGGCGGCCGGTCACACCGGCCGCCGGCGGCGCGCCGGTGTCGCTCCGGACACGCTCTAGTGACCGTGGCTGAGCCGATGCGCCATGATCGGTCGATGAGCGCACACCCCGCCCCTCGTACGGTCGCCGTGGTCGGCGCGGGCATGGTCGGCCTGTGCACCGCGTGGTTCCTGCAGGAGCACGGGGTGGAGGTCGTGGTGGTGGACCGGCGCGCGGTGGCGGCCGGGGCCAGCTGGGGCAACGCCGGCTGGGCCACCCCGACGATGGCCACCCCGCTGCCTGATCCCGCCGTGCTCCGCACCGGGATCCGGAGCCTGCTGGATCGCCAGTCGGCCATCTACCTGCCGCGCTCGACCATCGCCCACGAGTGGCGGTTCCTGCTCCGGTTCATCGGAAGCTGTACGCACCCGGCGTGGCAGCG
>DASYIL010000251.1:0-2340 GCA_035997545.1 Pseudonocardiaceae bacterium | reverse complement strand
CCTCAAACATCACAGCCTGCGGCTGCCGTACCAGGACCACCGCGACCACCTGATCAAACCGGCCGCTGACACCAACCGCGTGGTCACCAGACACAAGACCTACGGTGACACGCAGCAACCGCAAAACCGGCTAGGCACTGTCACCCATCACCTGAAGCCAAACGGCACCCATCATCTAAACCCAGACATGTCACCGCTGCGCTGCACGTGATCACCGCCACAAGCCACAGGAATCCGCCCGTCAACGCGGTTAGGGCGCACGACCTGGCGTGAGGAGGCGTTCGGCGGCTACTTGGCGGACCGTCGTACGGTGTCGATGAGGATGTCGATGAGTGGACGGCGGGTCTGGGTGCTCATGGCGTGCAGCACGGCCATGAGGCGTCGGGCGGTGTTCGCGTCAGTGCCGGCCACTATTGGTTCGGCGGCGGCGGTGATGCTGAGCTGGACCCGTCGACGGTCCTGCGGGTCCGGTACGCGCGCCACTAGCCCGGCCTGGACTAGGCGATCGATCATGGCGGAGGTAGCCGGCAGCTTGGTATCAAGGGCCTCGGCCAGATCGGTGGGGGTGGCCGGTGCCAGCGCACTGATGAAGTGCAGCACGATGAGCTGCAGCAGCGTCATCCCGCGGCCGGCCCAGACAGCCGGGCTGGCAGTGACCATCGCTTGCAGCCGCCCCACGAGCCAATCGACATCCTCCGTTGTGACCACGCCGGCGCCGGGGGCCGCCACCGCGCCATCAGACTGCGAGACAGCACTGTTGCTGTCCGATGACACGCCGCTAGGGCCAGCTCGGCGCTGCGCGCGTCGATGACCAGTCGCCATGTCCTCTCCTACGAGTTGGGCTTGGCGTCTTCGGCCAACCGCACGAACGTGCCGGCGTCGACCAGTTGGCGCGTCAGCCGCTGCCACCCCACCGACGTTCTGTCGCACCAGACCACTTGGTCGGGGCGGGTGAGCTCGGCGACCTCGCGGGCCCACTCACGCAGTCGGCGGTGGCGGGTGAGTGCCTGGTCAAGGCCCGGAACGGTTGTTGCTGTCATCGCGTATCTCGTCACGGGCGCAGGCACCTCCGGCTGCGGCGCCAACCGAACCGGGTGCGCGTGCGGGGTTGGGTAGGCGGCGGCGGAGACCACCGCCGCTGCGAGACCGGGATCCGACAGACGGGCACGCGGTGTAAGTCGCTGCTACGGCTGTGGGTCGGTGTGCGTCCGGGTGTCGCAGGTCCGCGAAAGATGTCGCGCTCTCGCGCGTACCGCCCGCGTGCAACACCAAGCCCTGTGTACGGCGACCACCAGGCCGCGACCGCCGGCCGCCGTGCGACAAGCGGGACTCTTCGGTCCGACACGGGCGAGCAGCTCCCGCTTCGGTCGCGGTTCCGGGCCGTCAGCTCTGGGAGCATCGACGTGGGATGACCGGCGTGCCCAACACCTCCACCGCCGCCCCACGCCGCGGACCGCCTCGACTCACTCCTCGGCCAAGGCGAATGGCAGCTGTGAGCCATCCACCCATGTCGCGACGTCGATGCCGCGACGCGCGGCCATGTCCATCAGGTCTTCCAGGCGCGCGCGGTGTAAGTACACCTCGTAGGGCAGACCGGCCTCGCCCGCGAGGACTAGGTTGCGCTGAACCATCTTGATCTGTGCACGCAGCTTCTCGGTCACGACCGTTAGCTCTCCTTCCCCAGCCTCTCCAGAAACACAATATCTGCACTTTAGAAACCGCGCAATTGCGTGCGGGGTGGTGTGTGGCGCCAAGTTCGCCGAGCATGCGGTGCCGCGTACCGGCCTGAGTCCCGAAGCTGGTGATGATTGGAGCCTGCGGGTGTTGGTCCACACGCCTCCACGATCGAGGGGAAGCTCATCGGTCAACAAGTCTTGCCAAGTCTGCAACTGCTGTATCTTTTTTGGGAGCGCGGGCGTGGCCGGTTCTCGTGCGATGTGCGAACGAAGGAGGCTCGCCGGTATGACGAGAGAGGGCAGCAATCAGGCGCCGGCGGCGTGCAGCCTTGCGGGCGTTGACTCCTGCGGAGCTGGGTTGAGTGAGTAGGCCGCTTTATCAGCTCAAGGCCGAGTTTTTCAAGACCTTGGGGCACCCAGCGCGGATCCGGGTGCTGGAACTGCTCAGCGAGCGTGAGCACGCGGTGGGCGAGATGTTGTCGGAGGTGGGGATCGAGCCGGCCAACCTGTCGCAACAGTTGGCGGTGTTGCGGCGGGCGGGTCTGGTAGCCACGCGTAAGGAGGGTTCGAACGTCTACTACTCGTTGACCAGCCCCCGCGTGGCCGAATTGCTCGCCGTCGCCCGCGCGATCCTGACCGGTGTGTTGTCCGGTCAGATGGAGTT
>DASYIL010000250.1:0-19575 GCA_035997545.1 Pseudonocardiaceae bacterium | reverse complement strand
AGTCGGGGTGGGCCAGCCGCTCGCGGTGTACTTCGACGAGCCGATCACGAACCGGCAAGCAGCTGAGAATGCTATCACCGTCACTACGAGCCCGCACGTCGAGGGCGCCTTTTACTGGTTCTCCAACAAGGAGGTGCACTGGCGCCCACAGCGGTTCTGGGACCCTGGAACCCGCGTCACTGTGGACATCCGCGTCTACGGCAAGGACCTCGGCAACGGCGTGTACGGTCAGGAAGACCGGACGTCCCACTTCACGATCGGTGAGGCCTTCATCGCCCGCGCCGACGGTGCGACCCACCAGATGATCGTCGAGATCAACGGTCGGGTGGTGCGCACGATGCCGATCTCCATGGGCCGTCCGGAATTCGCCAGCGCCAACGGTACGCACGTGGTCACCGAGCGCAACGCGACCAAGATAATGGACTCGACCACCTTCGGCCTCGCCCTCGATGCCGGCGGGTACATCGCCAAGGTGCAGTGGGCCACCCGCATCTCCAACAGCGGCGAGTTCGTACACGCCGCGCCGTGGTCAGTCGCCCAGCAGGGCAACAGCAATGTCAGCCACGGCTGCATCAACCTGTCGCCGGAAAACGCCAAATGGTTCTTCGACAAGGTGAAGAAGGGCGATGTCGTCATCAACGTCAACACCGGCGGCCCCGACCTCAAGTCGTGGGACGGTTTCGGGGACTGGCAGATCCCGTGGGGGCAATGGGTGTCAGGCAACAAGTAGCGTGTCGGGCAATAAGGTGGCCGCGCCGGCACCATCACCCCGTGGCGGCGTGCTTCGCGATCAAACGATTGGTCCGGTCCGCCTGCTCGATGGGCGCCAGGTGCGCGGCGTCGAGAACTTCCAGCTTTGCTCGATAGATGGCGGAGGCAAGGGTCTTGGCATGCGGAGTGACCGGCGTCCCAGGATCCTGGGAACCGGCGATCACCAGTGTTGGCGTGGTTATCCGGCCGAGCAGCTTGCGACCGTCCCAGGTGGCGATGGCCCCGCAGGTTGCGGCGTAGCCCTCGTCCGAGGTACCCGCGATCATCTCGGTCGCTTGCTTCACTACCTCCGGGTGCGCAGCTGCCCATTCCGGAGTGAACCAGCCAGCGACCACCTCAGGCGCTATCGCGGACGTGCCAACCCAACGAACTGATGCAGCCCGCTCGAGGTACGGCCCACAATCGTCGTAATGAGCAGTGGTGCTGCACAACACGAGCGAGGACACCCGCTCCGGGGCGTACGCGCCGAGGCAGATGCCGACCATGCCGCCCAGCGAGAGCCCGCAGAAGGCCGCGCGCTCGATACCCAGCCGGTCCAGTAGCTCGAGCACATCGATGGCCAGGTCCGCGATCGCGTAGGGCCCGTCCGCAACCGGGGATCTGCCGTGGCCGCGATGGTCATAGCGCAGCACCTGAAACCGCTCGGCAAGCGCCTCGATCTGCGGCTGCCAGATCTGCAGCGTGCTCCCCAGCGGCCCAGCCAGCACGAGCACCGGCAAGTCAGACGGCCCACTGAGCTCGTGGTGGACCTCGATGCCTCTCATCCGCGGCACTCTAACGCCAGGCAGCTACGGTGCGCCAAACTCACAAGAATGGGGTGAGTGACGGGATTCGAACCCGCGACTTCCTGGACCACAACCAGGTGCTCTACCGGCTGAGCTACACCCACCATGCGCCGGCCTCGCCAGCATCGCTGACCATGGTAGCGGGCGCCAGATCCCGATCACAGGCCGGGCATTCGACCGGTGACCGCCTGAGCAGCCGCCTGCGCTTCCTCGGAGCTGGGGCCCGGTTGGGGCACGAACACGGTGCGCCGGTAGTACGCCAGCTCGCGGATGGACTCGATGATGTCAGCCAGCGCCCGGTGCGCCAGACCCTTGGCCGGCTGTGCGTAGTAGACCCGTGGGTACCAGCGTCGGCACAGCTCCTTGATCGATGACACGTCGACCATCCGGTAGTGCAGGTGCCCGTCGAGTTCGATCATGTCGCGGGCGAGAAATGCCCTGTCAGTGGCCACCGAGTTGCCGGCTAGCGGCGCCGAGCGGGCTTCGGGCACCCAGCGGCGAACGTAGGCCAAGACCTGCCGCTCGGCGTCGGCAAGGCTCACGGTGGACCGCCGCACCGCCTCGGTCAGGCCGGACTTCGCGTGCATCTCGCGCACCACCTCCGGCATCGAGTCCAGCGCGGCATCGTCGGCGTGGATCACCACATCGACACCGTCGCCGAGCACCCGCAGCTCGCCGTCGGTAACCAACGCGGCGATCTCGATCAGCGCGTCCTTACTGGCGTCCAACCCAGTCATCTCGCAGTCGATCCACACCAGACGGTCGTTCACAACCGTGAGCTTAGTGTGTGCGCGGCGCCGCCCACGTCGTGCTGCAGGAACGGCCCGAGCAGCCCCGGCACGGCCTGCTCGGCGACGGCCAGCCCGTCTGCGGTCCAGACATCGATCACGTGATACGCGCCGCCCCCGGCTGCGGTGGTCGCGGTCACGGTGACCAACCCGGCTCGGCGCTGGAAAAATGACTGCGACACCGTCCAGCCGATCACCCCGGAGCGCTGCAGTGCCACCGTGTCGCGCACTCCGGCACCATGCCGGGTAACGAGATAGCGACTGCTCAGCGCGTGCCCCAGGTTGCGATAGGCGTCCAGTGCGAGCAGCACCGTCACCGGCAGCAGGCCCAGCGTTGCCCACGCCGCCCAGGCTGGTACCGGAGCCAGCCACAACACCGCGGATCCCGCCAGCACTGGCAGCACCGCTCGGACCAGCCGCCGCCGCAGCGCCACCAGCGGATGTCTGCGCAACGTCGCGCTGGTGGGGGAGAAATCCTCGGTCAGCACCGCCCCCGCCACTCGGTGCGCCTCGCCCCGAGGGGCCGGCGGTAACAGGGTGCCCCGGCCGTGGCCGTGGCGCCCTCCCAGCCCGGTGGCCACCGCAGTGGTACGCGCCCCACGCCCGGCGCGCAGCAGCAGCGGCTCGACTACCTCGACCCCGCGCACTCGACGCTCCTCCAGCGACACTGACCGGGTCGTGAACAGCCCGCGGCGGATCCGTAGGGTGCCGCCCGGTTCGCGGACCAGCCGGAACCCCCACCAGGCCTCGACGAAGATCAGCACCGAGCCCACCAGCGCGATCACCGGCACCAGCACCGCGAACGCGGCTACGCTCAGCCACAACGGGGCCATGCTCAGTTTCTCGCGGACGCCGCCGAGATCCGCGACGTCGCTGACCTCACCGATGAGCTGCCCGAACGCCCCGGCGACGGCGCCCACCGCGACCAGACTGGACACCGTGAGCGGGGCGAAGCGCAGCCAGGACCAGTTCAATGTGGCCAACTCGGTCGCGGTCGACGGGACCGAGACACCTGAGTGGTTCGGGTCATCGGCAGCGAGGCGCTCCAGCAGGCGCTGCCGCATGTGGTCGGCCTCGGTCGCGGATACCGCGTCCAGGGTCAGCTCGTGCGACTCGTCGCCCTCGGTATGCTCCCCGGTCCCGATCTTGCATACCGACAGCCCGAATAGCCGGTGCACCGGACCGGCAGTGACGTCAACGCTGCGGATCCGGTCCCGCGGAATCGACCGGGCGCTACGAAACAGCAACCCTGAGCGCAACTCGACGCGCTCGTTGGTGATCCGGTAACGGGTGGTCAGCCAGCGCAACACCCCGGCGAGCACGACAACCAGCACGCCCAGCAACCCGTAGAGCCGCCCGCGGAGGTCCTGCCCGACGCCGATCACCAACACCACCGCGATCACCGGCAGGAACCCGGCGAGCTGGCGCAGCGGAGTGACGGCGAGCATCCGGGGATCCAGGCGCTGCCACTCGGGCTCTCGTGGCGCGGCCTCGGTCATCACGCCGCCTCCGCGGCGGGAAGTACGTCGGCGGTCATCACGCCGCCTCCGCGGCGGGAAGTACGTCGGCGGTCACGTAGCGTCCCCGGGGGTTGCCTGAGTGGTGTACGTGAGCTGCTCGACGAGGTCCTCGGCCAACGCGCGGTCCAGCCCGGTTAACCGCAGCGCCCCGGCCGCCGATGCCGTGGTGACCGTGACGGTGGCCAGCCCGAACAGTTGCTGCAGCGGCCCGCGTTCGGTGTCCACGGTCTGGATCCGTGACATCGGGGCGACCCGCCATTCCTGGCTGATCCAGCCCGTCGAGGTGTAAACGGCGTCATCGGTGGTCTCCCACCGGTGCACCCGGAATCGCCACCGCGGCATCACCAGCACGTAGCCGAGGCCGACGACGGCCACCGCGGCAGTGACTCCGGCCAGCCACGGCCGCGCCCCGCCCCAGACGATCAAGCCGACCACGAGCGGGATCAGGACAGCGGCGACCTCCAGTGCGGCCTGGGCGGTCCACCACATGATCGCCCGGCGGCTCACTAGGTGACGGGGCGGACGCAACCGCAGCGACCCCCTCATGCCGCCCTCTTGTGCGCGAGCTCGACTCACCCCATGAGCGTAGAAGCCTGGGCCATCCAGGCCGGACCGCAGGGCTCACTGCCGTTACTTACAGTAACAAGATATCCACAGTTACGGTCTTAAAAGGTGATATTTCGAAAATTCGCTCCAGCATTACCGGCAATGCGCATACGCAGAGCAAGTAAAAGGAACGTGAGATTAACCATTCGCGCTGGAGCGGCTTGGGCTAAGCTGAAGCGGGTCGGGGACCCAACGGTCTCCTGGTTACCCTTCGCCTTCTCACGCACCTAGGCGTGGCGGTAGCCGGAACGTGAATCAACTGGAGATCTGGCTTATACTAGCGACCCCTTCAGTAGGGAACTCGGGGATGGCCAACAACGACAAGAAAGGTCCCACGATGCAGCACCGCGAAGGCATCCGGAGAATGGGGTGGGTCGGAACCTGTCTGGCGTTCGCCTCATCAATCCTGGTGTTCGCCGGGCCTGCCTCAGCGTCGGAGGAAGTCGCCCCTCCGTACGAGCGCGGCCATGAGTACTTTTCCGTGAACTTGACCGGCAGTGAACTCCGTGATGGCGGAGACCGCGATGGTCGGGGCGCCGCTTGGCTCGACCTCGACCCAGAACACGAGACAGTCTGCTATGTCACTTCGTGGAAGAGGCTCGACGGTCTGGTGACCGGCTTCCATCTCCACGCCGCCCCTCGTCGCAACGACGGCGGGCATTGGATCGATTTCTTCAATGACCAGAGGTACGATGGAGAGCAAAACAGTGTCTCGGGCTGCGTCCATAGCCCCCGAGGGAAGATCATGCACATCATCGAGCATCCATCCGACTTCTACCTCAATGTCCACACGACCGCGCACGAAAATGGAGCGATCCGCGGCCAGCTGGATTAGGGTTTAAGGTATGCCGTGGCGGGAGGCGGAGTTCACTCTGTCTCCCGCCATTAGTCGTTGCTGAGCCAATACGAGCAGCTCCGCCACCCCGGGGCGGGGGTGGCGGAGCTGTGGCGGCACCGGGATGTTGGCCGCCGGGCCCACGTTGACGCCCGGTCGAACTGCCCGGCATCGGGGCCAAAGCTTAAGTGCCCGCCACCCCTCGGTCATCGGGGATCACACCGGGTTCCGGTCTGCCGCGTTAGGGGTTGGGGAGCCACTCGGAGTTGGGGGGTCGGAGACCGGTCTCCGGGATCGGAAGACGAGGGATAGGGGCACGCCAGGATGAGCTACTGGCTCGGGATCGACGTGGGCACCACCTTCACCGCTGCGGCTATCTGCCGCGAGGAGTCCGGGCGGCGTGCGCTCCCCGAGGTGGTGCCGCTCGGTAGCCGATCCACTGCCGTGAGTTCGGTGGTGTACCTGGGTGAGGACGGCCAGGTGGTCGTCGGGGAGGCCGCCGAGCGCCGCGCCGTCACCGATCCCGATCGGGTGGTCCGCGAGTTTAAGCGACGCATCGGCGACGAGGTCCCGATGGTGATCGGCGGTGTCCCCCGCTCTGCGCCCGAGATCGCCGCATTGGTGGTCCGCTGGGTCGTCGACCGGGTCGCTGAGCGTGAGGGCGGATCCGCCCAGGGCATCACGATCACGCATCCGGCCAGCTGGGGCGCGTACAAGATCCGGATCATGACGGACGCGCTGCGGGCGGCCGATCTGCCGAAGATCATGTTTTGTACTGAGCCGGAAGCGGCGGCAGTAAGCTACTCGATCCAGGAGCGGGTCGACACCGGGAGCACCATCGCGGTCTACGACCTCGGTGGTGGCACCTTCGATGCCGCCGTCGTGCGCAAGATCGGCACTGGGACGTTTTCAGTGCTTGGCCTCCCAGAGGGAATCGAACGACTGGGCGGCGTGGACTTCGACGACGCCGTCTTTGGGCATGTCGTCGCCGCAGTCCCAGCATTGAGCGAGCTCGACCCGGAGGCCCCCGCCACGCTCGCGGCGACCGCTCGGCTGCGGCGAGAGTGCATCGAGGCCAAAGAGGCCCTCTCGGCCGACACCGACGTGACGATCCCGGTGCTGCTGCCGGAGATCCAGTCCCAGGTGCGCCTGGTCCGGGCCGAGTTCGAGGACCTGATCCGCCCACAGGTAGCCGAGACCGTCGAAGCGCTGCGCCGCGCGCTGCGATCCTCCGGTGTCGGTCCGGAGGACATCGACGCGGTGCTGCTGGTCGGCGGGTCCTCGCGGGTGCCGCTCGTTGCGCAACTCGTCTCGGCCGAGCTCGGTCGCCCGGTCGCCGTCGACGCCGATCCCAAGGCCGCGATCGCGCTCGGCGCCGCCCTGTCCGGACTTCCGACCGAAACCGCCCGCCCTGCCGATATCGACACCGCAGGCGCGGACGTCTCGCCGGACGCGCCAGTCTCGACAGTGGTCTGGGCCACGTCAGCTGCCGGATTCCCTGGGGCCGACGCCCCCGAGCCGGCTCAGGCCAGGATGCCGAACCGGCCAACCCTGACTGCCATCCCGCTGGACATCGAACCCGCCGACGTCGAGTGGCGCCGGGAAAAGTCGCGGCGGTTCAAGTGGTTCGCGGCAGGGGGCTTGCTCGCTATCGTCCTCGCCTGGGGCGCGGTGTCCGTGCCGTTCATCACTTCCCACAGCGGACCCATCCCCCCTGCTGACGCCGGGACTCCGGCGCCCGGGCCACCCATGACCACCATTCCGGCACCGAACGCCGGGAGCGGCAACGACAACCTCCCGCCCAGCGAAGACACCAGCGGAGTTGTCGGTAGGGCACCCGCCGCCGCACCGAACGAACCGGCCGGCGGCGCCGTCAAGCCGGGGGCGGCCGTGGTGCCGGCGCCTCAGACCACCCGGGTCACCAGCGATAGCTGGACCACCAGCTGGTCCAACCCCCCTGTTTCCACGACCGCCCCTCCGCCGCCCACCACTGCGCCCCCGCCGCCCACCACTGCGCCCCCGCCGCCCACCACCACGAGGCCTCCTCCTACCACCACGACTACGCCGCCGCCCACCACCACGACGCCCCCACCGACTACCACCAACGCCGTCCCTCCGACGACCGCCCCTCCGACGATGACCGCCCCTCCGACGATGACCGCCCCTCCTGCTAAGTCCTCCCCACCCACCACGACCACGACACCCAGTCGGGGGCCGTCCTAGCTGAATTTGTCCTTCACGTACGAGACTGAGGCGTGACTGAACTCCTTCTCTGAGTCGACCTCATACGTCGACGTGACGGAGGGGATCGACATGACCTACGCGCTGCAGCTCGGCGAGGCGGAGCTAAGACTCTACCGGCTCATGGCGGAGTCCGCCCATGCCGAGGAACGGTCCCAGTGGATTGCTGCCGGGATCGTGCCTGGCGTGCGGGTGGCAGACATCGGCTGCGGGCCGGGGGCTGTCCTGCGATTGCTCGCCGAGGAGGTCGGCGACGGCGGGAAGGCGGACGGTGTCGACCTGGATACCGGCGCCATTACCATCGCCGCTGAGCAGTTCGCCGGCCTCGTCCAGGCCTCGGCGCGGGTGGGTGAGGCCGCAGCCACCGGGCTCGACCCCGGCAGCTACGACGTGGTGATGTGCCGGCACGTCTTGGCGCACAACGGTGGCCGGGAGGCGGCGATCGTCGCCCATCTCGCCGAGCTTGCTCGTCCCGGCGGGACGGTCTACCTCGTCGACGCCGACCTCACCGCTATGCGGATGCATCCCGAGGACCCCGACATCGCCGATCTCCATGCCCGCTACGTCGAGCTGCACCGCTGCCGCGGCAATGACGTAGCCATCGGCCCGGCGCTCGGAGCCCTGCTCGAGACCGCCGGGCTGCAGGTCGAGTCCTTCCGCAGCGGGGGTCCGGTCTACCGGGTTCCGCCGCAGCTGCGTCCGCCGTCGTGGGCCGCCCGGGACACACTGGTAGCCGCCAGGCTTGCCACCCGGAAAGACGTGACCAGGTGGGCGGCCGCATTCGAGCGCATCGACGCGCTTCCGACCCGGCCCTGGACGATCCCCGCAATGTTCATGGCCGTAGGTCGCAAGCCCCGCAATTGATGAGGATTGATGAGGCCGGAAGTCAGCGCGTCGCGAGGCGGACCCGGTCACGACCGGCGGCCTTGGCGGCCAGCAGGGCGCCGTCGGCGGCCAGCAGCAGTTGGTCGATCTCATCGCCGTCGTCGGGTCTGACTGCCGCCCCGATCGACACTGACACGCCGTCCACCGTGACCGGCCGGTCGTGCGGGCCGTCGACCAGGACGCGCAGCCGGCTGATGCGCAGGCGGATCCGGTCTGCGACGTGCTCGACCTGGGCGGTTCCCACCCCAGGTAGCAGTATCACGAACTCCTCGCCACCGAAGCGCCCGACCAGGTCGTAGGGCCGGGTCTCGGAGCGGAGCTCGTCAGCGACGGCGCGCAGGAGCTGATCGCCAACGAGATGCCCCATCCGGTCGTTGAACGACTTGAAATGGTCCAGGTCGAGCATCAGCACTCCGAGCGGCTCGGCGAGCCGGCGGGCCCGCGCGAGCTCCCGGCCAGCGACCTCATGCCAGAAGCCTGCGGTGAGCAGACCCGTCTTGCTGTCGGTTCGGGCGGCCTGCTGGAAATGCGGTAGCAGCAGTACGCGGTGCAGGACGATCACGGTGATCATGAGAACGGCGACCAGCCAGGGCTCCCAGGCCAGCATCGCGGCGAGCGCGACTCCCAGGCCGAGTGAGGCCGCGACAACGACCTGGTCGCTCAGGTTGCCGAGGGCCTGACGCACCGGCTGCGGCGGGTCGGACATCATCACGGCGCCGATCACCAGCCCGTAATTGATCAGCCAGTACGCGGTCCCGGCGCCGATTATCACGACGAGCCCCGGCAGTCCATGCGGGATGATTGGGTGCCCGTTGGACCCGGCCAGTTGCAGGACCGCGACGGCGGCACCAGAGGCCAGCACCATCGTCGCGCCGGAGAACAGCTTGCGGTACAGGCTGCCGGAGCTGATCCGGTACCAGGAATGCAGGTAGACCACCACCGTCACGGCGACGACCAGCGGTAACGGGACCGACAGCACTGCCGCGAAGATCCACAGCGATTTAAGGTCCGGATGCAAGCCGTTGCCGACTGCTTGCTCCCGCATCACCTCGATCTGCCGGACCGCTTCCTGGTGGACGATCGCGCCTGCGACCAGCAGGCCGAACCGGAGCAGATCGTCGGAGCCAACTGGTATGGCCGCGATCACCCCGACAGCCAGCGCCGCCGCAACGATGTCCACGGCGAGGACGTAGGCGATGACGACTCTCCGCTGGCACCACAGCCGCCACCGCCGCGGGTGCAGAGCCGCCAGGCCGCGCCGGGGTTCGACGCAATCAAGCCCGTGGCTCGCACTCACTAGGTGCCCCCGGTGGTGACGTTGAGCGATCTTCCTCAGAGTAATCAGTAGACGACTCCTTGTCATCCTCCAAGCGGAGGGCCACATTCAGGGGATCTAAAGTTACTCTTAGTTGAGATATTTGGATCTATCATGGAAGGTGCAGCATCGTCAGGAGCCGGTGAGCGGCCTGGAGCAATCTATGAGCGGCAAGCTGGGATTTCAGTTGGGCCGATCACGGCTGGTAAGAAGTGCCTCACCCAACGTTGCACCACGCGCTGGCGAGGGGGTAGCGGTGATGAGCTCGCGGAGGCGCCTACAGCGTGCGCTAGCTCTGGCCCTACTGGTCTGTGCGCCCGCCGCGCTGCTGTCCGGATCCGGGACTGCTTCGGAGACTCTACGCCCAACGGCCGCTGCGCCCATGTCGCCGATTCCGGCCAACCCGCAGCCGACCCCGCCCAGCCCGTCGCCCAGCCCGTCGCCCAGCCCGCCGCCGAGTCTGCGGCCGGTGTCGCCATTCACCGGTATGCCTGCCGATCTTGGGGCGCCGGTGCTGTGCGTCAAGATAGACAACGCCTCACCGGCCCGTCCGCAGACCGGGCTCGCCGACGCAGACCTCGTCTATGTCGAGCCTGTCGAAGGGGGCATCAGCCGATTGTTGGCCGTGTATCAGTCCCGTCTCCCGCCGATGGTGGGGCCGGTGCGCAGCACGCGCCTGACTGACCTGCAGCTGCTGGCCAATTTCGGCCGCCCCGCGCTGGCGTACTCCGGCGCCGCGGCCGAAATCGACGCACTGGTGGCGCGCGCGCCGGTGCTCAACGTCTCGGCCCTGGCGCGGCCGGGCGACTACCGCCGGGACCGGAGAAGGCCGATGCCGCACAACCTCTATGGCGACGCCATGGCACTGCGCCAGGGTGGCGCGCCACCGCGGGATATCGGGTTCCGCTTCGGGCCTACTCCGCCCGGTGGGAGCCCGGTGCCGGGGACCAACGTCCGGTACCGGGCTACCGACATCGGGATACAGTGGGTGCCCGCCGAGGCCCGATGGGTGATCCGGATGGACGGCGCGCCGCTCACCTCGGCCGCTGGACCGGGGCCTGGTGCAGCCACCGTGGTACTGCAGCGGGTGTCGGTGCGCGACACCCCGATCCGCGATGCCTCCGGGGCCCCGTCGCCATTCACCGCCACTGTGGGCTCAGGTGACGCGGTCGTGCTCCGCGACGGGCTCGCGTTCACCGGGAATTGGTCGCGCCCGACCCCCGACGCGATCACCACGTTCACCCTCCCGGATGGATCGCCGCTGACCTTTGCGCCCGGCCCGGTATGGGTGGTGCTGGTCCCGGCATAGCCCCTGGTAACCCGATATACCAGCAGGGGGTATAATTAGTACCCGAAGGGGGTATTTCCGGGTTCAGGAGAGGACCGCGAATGGCGAGCTACACCAAGAACCGCGACGCGTACCTCAAACGGCTGCGCCGGATCGAGGGCCAGATCCGCGGTCTGCAGCGCATGGTGGAGCAGGACCAGTACTGCATCGATGTCCTGACCCAGGTGTCGGCTGCCACGAAGGCCCTGCAATCCTTTGCGTTGGTCTTGCTCGAAGAGCATATGGCCACCTGCGTGGTCGACGCCGCGGCCGATGAGGCCGAGGCCGGCGTCAAAGTCAAGGAAGCAGCCGACGCGATCGCCCGCCTGGTTCGTTCCTGACGCACCGCGCGGACAACTCCCACGAGCTCAAGGAGGTCACCACATGGGGGACACCGCCACGATCAGCGAGTACATCGTCACCGGGATGGTCTGCCAGCACTGTGTTTCGGCGGTGACGGAGGAGGTCGGCGCCGTCCAGGGCGTCAGCGGAGTGCAGGTCGACCTGGCCACTGGCCGGGTCAGGGTCACCAGCGACGTGGCGTTGGACGACGCCGCTGTGCACGCTGCGATCAACGAGGCCGGCTACGAGATCTCAGGCTGACATGCTTCCCGGGGAGGTCTCGGACTAAGCAGATGCGTATCCCGGTAACGCTGCTGGCGATTGTCGCCGGCTTGGTGGCGCTCTTTGGCGTCGCGATCAACCTCGGAGAGTCGATCGTGGGCAGCGCCACACCATCGCACAGAAACGGCGAGCAACCCAGAAACGGCGAGCAACGCAGTGCTGGCGATGACGATCACGGTAAAGGGCCCGGTGGGCTAGCCGTCGCCAGTCAAGGTTACGTGCTGCGCCCCAGGGCGACGCGATTCATTGCCGGGGATTCCACTGATTATGTTTTCAACGTCTTCACCCTCAACGGCAAACCGGTGACCGACTTCGTGAACCGCGATGGCCGACGGATGAATCTCGTCATCGTACGCCGGGACATGAGCGGCTACCAGCACCTGTACCCCGTCATGGCCCCCGACGGCACCTGGAGCGTGCCGCTGCAGCTCCACGAACCGGGCAGCTATCGCGCTTTCGCCGAGTTCCTGCCCGGCGCCGCCGAAGCACCGGTGACGCTCGGCGTGGATCTCGAGGTACCGGGGCTGGTCGAGCCCGGACCCATAACGAAGGTCTCGACGGTCGACGAGGCCGACGGCTTTACCGTGATCTGGACCGGAGACCTGATCGCCGGGTCGGTGTCGCGGATGTGGATGCACGTGATGCGCGACGACGTGCCGGTCACCGATCTCGACCTTTACCAGGGGAATGCTGGACGCTTGGTGATCCTGCGTGAGGGTGATCTGGCGTATCTGCAGGTGCGTCCTGTTGCTGGTCCCAGTCGAGAAACGACGATCGCCTTCGATGCCGAAGCTCCGACCGCGGGGTACTACCGGATGTTCCTGGAATTCCAGCACCATGGCCAGGTGCGAATCGCAGAGTTCACCGTGCAGGCAAGGTGACCATGGCGCCCGTCTTCGACCGTAGCCCCGGCGCCGTGACTGGACGACCTGGCGAATCGAGCCATCAGGTCGAGCTGGCCATCGGCGGCATGACCTGTGCGTCCTGTGCGGCGCGCGTTGAACGCAAGCTCAACCGGCTCGAGGGGGTGAGCGCGAGCGTCAACTACGTCACCGAGAAGGCACAGGTCAGCTATACCGACGGCGTCACCCCTGAGGACCTCGTGGCCACCGTCGTGAGTAGCGGCTACACCGCCGAGCTACCCCAGACGCAGGCCGAGGCAGGCTACCCCGACACTGGCCCCGAGACCGGCGAGATTCGCGCACTGGGCGAGCGGTTAATGGGCAGTGCCGTGCTCGCCATCCAGGTGACTGCCATGGCGATGGTTCCTGCACTGCAATTCCCCAGGTGGCAGTGGCTATCGCTGCTGCTGACCACGCCAGTGGCGGTGTGGGGGGCGTGGCCCTTCCACCGCGCCGCCTGGCGGAACCTGCGCCACGGTGCGGCCACCATGGACACGCTGATCTCGATGGGCGTGCTGGCTGCATTCCTGTGGAGCATCTATGCGCTACTCGTCGAGAAGACCGACGGGCCGGTTGCCACCCACCAGGTCGGGCCGGCGCTCCACCAGACCCATGGTGGCCCCCACGTCTACTTCGAGGTGGCCGCGGGCGTCACGGTGTTCCTGCTGGCCGGTCGTTACTTCGAGGCGCACGCCAAGCGGCGCGCGGGCTCGGCGCTGCGGGCCTTGCTGGACGTCGGCGCCCGGGACGTCGCGGTGCTACGCAACGGGCGGGAGATACGCGTCAGCGTCGACCGGCTTGCGGTCGGCGACGAGTTCGTGGTCCGCCCGGGAGAGAAGATCGCCACCGACGGGGAGGTCGTGGAGGGCTCGGGGACGGTTGACGAGAGCATGCTCACTGGCGAGTCGGTCCCGATCGAGGTCACGGCGGGCTCAGCGGTGATCGGCGGGACGATGAACGTCTCCGGTCGGCTGCGGGTGCGGGCCACTCGGGTCGGCGCGGGCACCCGGCTGGCCCAGATGGCTCGGCTGGTGGAGGACGCGCAGAGCGGCAAGACCCAAGTGCAGCGGCTCGCCGACCGGGTCTCGGCGGTGTTCGTGCCGATCGTGATCGCGCTCGCGGTGGCCACCCTCAGCGTCTGGCTGGCCATCGGTGCCCCTACCGCGACGGCCTTCGCCACTGCGGTCGCGGTGCTGATCATCGCCTGCCCGTGCGCCCTCGGGCTGGCTACGCCGACTGCGCTGCTGGTCGGCACCGGTCGGGGTGCCCAGCTGGGCATCCTCATCAAAGGGCCCGAGGTGCTGGAGTCCACCCTGCGGGTGGACACCGTGCTGCTGGACAAGACCGGCACCGTCACCACCGGCACGATGACCCTGGTCGACGTGCTGCCCGCAGCTGGCGAGGACGCCGGCGAGGTGCTGCGCCGGACCGCTGCCGTGGAGGACGCCTCCGAGCACCCCGTCGCCATCGCGATCGCTGCCGGGGGCCGCCAGCAGCTGGGCGGGCTGCCCGTCGTGACCGGGTTCCGCTCCACGAACGGGCGGGGTGTGCAGGGGGCGGTGGATGGTGCCGCGGTGCTGGTAGGTCGGCCGACCTGGTTGGCCGCGCAGTGGTCACTGCCGCTACCCGCGCTGCTGGTGACGGCGTCGGCGCAGGCCGAGCGCGACGGCCGCACCGTTGTCGCGGTGGCCTGGGACGGCCAGGTGCGGGGCCTGCTCACGGTGACCGACACAGTGAAACCCAGTAGCGCCGAGGCGGTGCGCCAGCTGCGCGAGCTGGGGCTGACCCCGGTGCTGATGACCGGTGACAACGACACCGTCGCCCGCGCCGTGGCCACCGAGGTCGGGATCGACACGGTGATTGCCGAAGTGCTGCCCGAGGGGAAGGTTGAGGAGGTGCGTCGGTTACAGCGGGCCGGTCATGTCGTGGCCATGGTGGGTGATGGGGTCAACGATGCCGCTGCGCTGGCCCAGGCCGATCTGGGACTGGCGATGGGCACCGGCGCCGACGCCGCGATCGAGGCCAGCGACCTCACGCTGGTCCGCGGCGATCTGCGGGTGGTCGCTGACGCGATCCGGCTGTCCCGGCGCACCCTGGGCACCATCAAAGGGAACCTGTTCTGGGCTTTCGGCTACAACGTCGCCGCGCTTCCGCTGGCCGCGGCCGGGCTGCTCGACCCGATGATCGCCGGAGCCGCGATGGCGTTCTCGTCGGTGTTCGTGGTGTCCAACAGCCTCCGGCTGCGTCGCTTCCGCCCGCTCACCCCGACCCCCGCTAACCTCACTGCCTGAGCCGGGTCAGCTGGATCGATCAGCTAGGTACCTTATCGCCGTGCCCTGCCGCCCGTAGCGCCGTACGTAGGGCGTCCGCGGCGGTGTCGAGTTCGGCCGGGTCGGGATCACGGTCGGCGTTGTCGAAGTCGAAGTCGTCGATGCCCCACGAGGGAAACACATGAACGTGGAAGTGCGGCACCTCGAACCCGGCGATCACGAGCCCGGCGCGCGGTGCGTCGAAGGCGGTCTTCTGCGCCGCGCCGATCTGCTTGGCCACCACCATCAGCCGGGCGACCAGGTCGTCGTCCGCGTCGGTCCACTGGTCGATCTCGTAGCGGGGGACGACCAGCGCGTGTCCTGGCCGCAGCGGAGCGATGGTGAGGAACGCGACGCAACGTTCGTCGCGCCAGACGAAGCGGCCCGGGATCTCACCCTGGATGACGCGGCTGAACAGGGTAGACACGATTTCCTCCGATACATCGCAGCCCAGAAGAAGATCACAGCCCAAAGAAGATCACAGCACAGTAGCCCGTGCCAGCCAGGACCGCAGGTCCGCGCCGCCGTCGGCCGCCGGATCGGTGGTAGTGATCCGGGGACCGGTGAACGCCCGTGAGCGGCGTGACCGCCCGGCGACCAACAGCACCGACCCAGGATGGCGTCGCGCCAGTTGCACGAAGTCCCCATCCCCAGTGGCCAGTAGCAGCGGCCGGTCATCGGGCCGGTAGGCGCGGGCCAGCAGCAGGTCCGCGCTTTGCCAGCCGCTGGCCGGCAGCACCCGCGCCCCCGCTGGCCAATCGACCGCGTCCAGCGCTGCGGGTGCGCCGGCCACCACGACCTCGGCGGATGGTGCAGCCTCCAGTGCCGCGACGAGCAGACGCAGCCGCGGCACGTCGAAGTTGTCCGCGTCGACCAACACTTGCACGGGTGTGATCATGCACCTTTCAGGCGTGCGCAGGTTCAGGACACCCACCGGAGTGTGCCGAATCGTGGTCACTGCTTGATCAGATATGCAAAGCTTGCGATGAGACACGGGAAGTGTGATCGCAGGAGGCTGCCATGGCAGCAGGACGGCTCAGCGGACTCGACACCGCCTTCCTCTGTCTGGATCGCGACGTGTCACCGATGCACCTCGGCGCGCTGGCGATCTTCCGACCGGTCCGCCCTGAGGATCCCGGGCGGGTGGCCGCCCTGCTGGTCGACCGTGTCCAGCGTCTCCCACAGCTGCGTCAGCGGGTGCAACCGGCCTGGTTTCCGCTGGTCGCCGCGACGTGGGCCGATGATCCCGGATTCCGCGCCGAGGACCACATCCACCTGCATCACCTCGACGATCACGGCGGTGGCGACAAGGTGGCGGCACTGGCCGCCGAGCTGATGGTCCGACCGCTGCCGCGAACCCGTCCGCTGTGGGAGTTCCACGTGATATCGGGCCTCGAGGGGGGCCGTTTCGCGTTGCTGGGCAAGATGCATCATGCATTCGTCGATGGGCTGAACGCGCTGGAGATCGGGCTCGGGGTGTTGGATGAGTTCAGGTCGCCAGATGGTGACACCACGAGTCACGGTGCCGTCGACGACGGCTCGCCGCCCTCGACCCTGTCGCCCTCGACGCAGCCGAGCATGCTGTCACGGTTGTGGCACGTGGCCGGCGACGTGCGCGACGCCGTTGGGGGCGCGGTAGGGCAGATGGCGGAGGCGACCGGCATGGCCGCTTCGGTGTTTCGTCGCGTCCGATTGCCGGCACCGGGCTCCCCGTTGTTGATCTCGTCTTCGGGTCAGCGGGCATTGGCAACGGCCCGGCTCGATCTCGGGCAGATACGCCGGATCCGGGCGCACCACGGCGGCACGGTGAACGACGTCCTGCTGTCGGTGGTGGCCGGGGCGTTGCGGGCGTGGCTCATTGCCCGCGGTGGCTCGGTTGAGGGGTTGATCCTGCGGGCGTTCATCCCGGTCAGCCAGCGGGCCAGGTCGGGCAACGGCATCGGGGGAAATCGGCTGTCCGGCTACCTCTGCGAGCTGCCGGTCGGCGAGCCCGACCCCGGCAAGCGGCTGCTCAAGGTCCGTGGGGCGATGGAGCAGAGCAAGGCCGCTGGGGCCAGCCGCGGCGCCGGCGCGATACCGCTGCTCGCCGACCAGCTGCCGCCTGCGGTGCACCGGGTGGCGGCCCCAGTGGCCAGTCAGGGCGCTTCACTGCTGTTCGATCTCATGGTGACCAGCGTCCCGTTGCCGGGGATCCAGTTCACACTGGACGGCGCGGCGCTCGAGGAGATCTTTCCTCTGGCGCCGCTGGCGGCCGGCCAGGCCCTTGTTGTGGGGCTGTCCTGGTACCAGGACAGCGCATATGTCAGCCTGCTCGCCGACCGGGAGGGCCTGCCGGACGTGCAGCGGCTCGCCGAGGCTGTTCAGCCCGCCGCGGCTGTTCTGGACCGCCTGAGTGGGTGACTGCGTCGCGTCGCGGAGAACTACCGCCAGTGATCACGCCAGGCTAGGCTTGCGCCGTGCCAACTTTCGATGCTGCTGCGGTTGACTGCCAGGTGTTGGTCTTTCGTGAGGGGCTGCTGACCTCCGTCGGCCACGACGTAACTTTCCAGGTGGCTAGCTTGTCCCTGGAAGTGGGAGACGACGACGCGATCACAGCCGACTTCGACGCGGGCTCGCTGCGCGTGACGACCAAAGCCGTCTCGGCGTCCGATCGTAAGAAGATCGAGCGCAACGCCGAGGAGGCGCTCGAAACGCGGAGATATCCGAAGATCGGGTTTCGCACAGTGTCAGTGGTGCGTGACGGTGACCGGGCCCGCATCGAGGGGGATCTGACGCTGCACGGCGTGACGGCTCCGATCTCCGTCGAGGCGCGCAACGATGGCCAACGCTGGAACGCCAAGATCGTTCTCGATCAGCGCAAATTCGGGATCAAGCCGTTTTCCGCCATGCTCGGCGCGCTCAAGGTCAAGCCCGAGATCGAGGTGCACATCACCGTCCCACACCCCTGACAGAGCAGCTCTTGTCTATCCGGCGGTCACCCCGTCGCCGAGGGCCGATGGGGGACGCGGGTCGAGTGCACCGACGACCAACTGCTTGCGAAGCCACCACGGGGAGGCAGCGAACAGCGCGCCCATCGCAGCGGCGCTGCCCCGGACGTCCTCGCGGCCGGTGAGATAGGCCCAGCGGTGTCGCTCCGGAAGCGCGAAGAACACGTCGAAGAAGTCCGGGACGAGGTGGGGTGGGAAGCGCAGCAGCGATTCGAGGCTGCGGCACCGCAGGGTGTGTACCGCCAGCGCGGCCGGGCTCCACACCGTACGCCACGCTGCGGCGCCCGCAGCCGCTGAACCGCCGCACTGCAGCGCGTCCCGCACAGCCGTGGCCAGCTGGGGGGCCAGCCGCAGCGCCGCGCCCACGCTGTAACCGGTGGCCGGATGCACCAGCGGGCTCGCCGCCCCGAACGGCACTACTGGGCCGCGCCAGTCCCCGGACGCAGGTAGCGGGCGGTCCACCGGGATGCGCACCCGCTCCTCGCCGCCGTCGGGCACGGCGATGCGATGGTGGGCCAAACGAGCGTGCAGCCGGCGTCGCAGCACCGCCAGCCTAAGCCCCGGACGGCGAGCCAGCGAGGTCTCCTCCAGCAGTACTCGGTCCGACGTCACCGGCACCGCATAAAGGAACGTGGGCCATCCCGGCTCACCGTGGTGCGGCCGCCAGTCCATGAACAACGCACTGCTCGGAGTCACCAGGTCACGCGCGGCATCGGCGTCGACCAGCACACCCACCGCGGTCTGCTCGGCAGCTGGCCGACGGGCGGTAGCACCGAGCACCGAGCGCACTGCACCGGTTGCGTCGAGCAGCACGGCTGCCCGCCGCTGGCTGCCGTCCAGATCCGCGGTAACCCCGTTCGGGTCCGGGCGGGCATCCCGCACGCGGCCCTTGACCACCCGGACCGGCTCAGCGCTGAATCTGTCCCGCAGCGCGCCGTTGTCCAGCACCACGTACTCCCACCCCAGCCGGTGCCTGGTAGTGCCGATCGCCTCGCCGGAGCCGCTCGCCGCCACCGCTGCCTTCGCGTCGTCGGGCAGCTCCATCCGCCAAGAGCCATAGGTGGCCCGCCACGGCCGGTCCGGGGCGGGGTCCACCAGCTCGGTGTCCAGCCCCAGCCGCGCGCAGGCCGCCGCCGCCGCCCATCCCGCCGGGCCACCCCCGGCCACCAGCACATCGATCACGGAGTGCAGCCTACGGCTGCCCCGTGAGTGGCAATGCGTGCTGGAGCACGCATTGCCACTCACGGGGCACGCGCTAGCGTGCCGATCCTCATCGCATCGGAGGTAGTTGATGGTCGCGTCCTCGTTCCGGGTCCGGGTAACGACGCGACGCGTGTATGCCTTGGGTGCGTTGGCGGCCGTGCTGTTCGGTTACGACAGTGGCATCATCGGGGCCGCGATCTTGTTCATCCCGCACGATCTGCCTCTTACGCCCTTACAGGCAGGTGCCGTGGTCAGTGCCACGGTGTTCGGGGCAATGGTAGGGGCACTGGGCAGCGGTCCCGCGGCTGATCGTCAAGGACGGCAGCAGATCCTGCTCGCTGCAGGGGTGGTGTTCACCGTCGGAGCCCTGGGCGCCGGCCTCGCTCCGACCGTCAACGGGCTGGTGCTGTTCCGGTTCATCCTGGGACTGGCCATCGGGATCGCGTCGGTGATCGTGCCCCTCTACCTGGCCGAGAT
>DASYIL010000249.1:0-15005 GCA_035997545.1 Pseudonocardiaceae bacterium | reverse complement strand
GATGGGTGCATGCTACCGGATGGGACATCACCATCCGCGGAAACCTCGTCGAGTTCCGACCACCCGCCATTCTCGACCCCCACCGCAGACCACTCCACAACCCACTCCGGCAGTGAGCCGCCACAGTCCCCCTTCGGTGGGGTTGTTGAACTGTTAAACAGTACTCCGCGTGCACACTTCGCCATTCGCCTTCGCCCAGCGCGCCGTGCTCGATGTCCACTATCGGAGCCATCCTGACGCCCGCCCCGACCTTGCCGAGGTCACGCTCGCCGCTGCGGAGATCGTCGGCCACCCGCTAGCCACCCGTCCGGACCTCGTACGGCGCGCCGCCACCGAAGTGGGCCTCGTGAAGGACGACCTCGGCCCCGATGACGTGCTCTACGCCCGCTGGCCTCGCCGCCGCAGTTGCATGAGGCATGCCCGCACGGTTGTTATGGACAACGAGGCCGTCCAGGCTCTCGCCGACCCGGCGCATCATAAGCACCGGCGGGTGCTAGCAGCAGGCATTCGCTCGTATTTTTGATCAACTACCCGCGCGACGCCGGCGGAACACCTTGGGCAGCCGGCCGGCCATGCGGTTGAGGTCGGAGACACTGTCCAGTAGCTGGTTCAGATCGGGGCCGCTCTGGTCGAGGCGATCCAATAGCGGCATCACGTCGTCGTCCATCGCGTTCACCAGGCGAGGTAGGCGTTCGATGAGCTTCACTAGAGCGTCGACTTCGCGTGCGTCGGTGGTGTCCGCTAGCCGGCGCACCGTTGGCTCAAGGAGGCGCAGCGGCTCGGAGTAGCTCTCCAGCAGCGGCGCGGCGGTCGCCGTGATGGCGCTGGCCTGCTTGATGGCTGCGGCCGCCGCGCCGACCGTCTCGTAGGCCGCATACACGGCGCCCTCGGCCCTGCTGGCGATGTCGTCGATGCGGTCGATCAGTGCATCAGTCCGTTTTGTCGCCGCGTTCACGGCGGCGAGGGTCTGCTCGACTTCGATCACCATCTCAACCACCCGGCGCGGCAGCGCAGCCAGCGCCGCGGTGGCGTCCAGGACAGTGATGACCGGTCGGGTGACCAAGGCCGGGAACCGGAAGAGGGAGCTCATGCCCCATGTTGTGCCGCCTCCGGGGTCACCTCGGGCTGCGTCGGTGGTCATGAGCTAGCCCGAGATCGTTGCTGTCCCAGCAGGACACCAAGGTTGTAAGCGGCGTTGGTGTTGCCGGCTTCGGCCGCAGTGCGGTACCAGGTCTCTGCATCGTCGAGCTCACCGCGCTGCTCCAGAAGGACGCCGAGGTTGTTGGCGGCGCTGGTGTTGCCGGCTTCGGCGGCGGTGCGATACCAGATCACTGCCCCGTCGAGCTCGCCGCGCTGCTTGAGTAGCAGGCCCAGGTTGTAGGCGGCGGTGGTGTTGCCGGCTTCGGCGGCGGTGCGGTACCAGTTCGCGGCTTCGTCGAGCTCGTCGCGTTCTTCCAGTAGCAGACCGAGGTTGTTGGCGGCATCGCTGTTACCGGCTTCGGCGGCGACCCGCAACCACCGTATCGCCCCGTCGAGATCGCCGCGCCGTTTCACTAGCATGCCGAGGTTGAACGCGGCGTTGATGTTGCCGGCTTCGGCGACAGTGCGGTACCAGCTTGCGGCTTCGTCGAGATCGCCGCGCTGTTCCAACAACCCGGCGAGGCTGGCGGCGGCCGCGGTGTTGCCGGCTTCAGCGGCGGTGCGGTACCAGTCCGCCGCTTCGTCGAGCTCGCCGCACTGCTCCAGCAGCACGCCGAGGCCGGCGGCGGTCGTGGTGTTGCCGGCCTCCGCGGCCCGTCGCCACCAGGTGACCGCCTGGTCGAGGTCGCCGCGCTGGACGAGTAGCTGGCCGAGGTTGATGGCGGCGGTGGTGTTGCCGGCTTCGGCGGCGGTGCGGTACCACGTCTCGGCACCGGCGAGGTCGTGGCGATGTTCCAGCAGCCGGCCGAGGTGGTTGGCGGCGTCGGTGTTGCCGGCTTCGGCGGCGGTGCGCCACCAGGTCTGCGCTTGGTCCAGGTCGCCGCGCTGCTCCAGCAGCAGGCCCAAGCCACTAGCCGCGGTGGCTTCGCCGGCTTCGGCGGCGGTGCGCCACCAGGTTTCCGCCTCGGCGACGTCGCCGCGCCGTACCAGCAGCACGCCGAGTCCGGTCGCGGCGGTGGCTTCGCCGGCTTCGGCGGCGGTGCGCCACCAGGTTTCCGCCTGGTCATGCTCGCCACGTTTTTCCAGCAGCACGCCCAGTCCGGTGGCGGCCTCGGTGTCGCCGGCTTCGGCGGCGGTGCGCCACCAGGTCTCCGCCTCGGCGAGGTCACCCCGCTGCACCAGCAACCGACCGAGCCCGGTGGCGGCGTCGGTGTTGCCGGCTTCGGCGGCCGCGCGCCACAGCGCCTCGGACTCATCGAGTTCGCCGCGCTGCACCAGCAGCATGCCCAGCCCTGCGGCGGCGTCGGTGTCGCCGGCCTCGGCGGCCGCCCGCCACCAGTTGGCTGCCTCGTCGAGTTCCCCGCGCTGCACCAGCAGCACACCCAGGTTGAACGCAGCGGTGGTATCGCCGGCTTCGGCCGCGGCGCCCCACACGGTCCGCGCCTCATCGAACGCGCCGGACTCCAGCAGCTGCACACCCGCCTCGTAAGAATCGGGTTGGAGGGTCGGCGTCGCGTCCGAGGAGTTCCCAGCCTCGCCGGACTCTCTGGCCTCAGCCTGCTCGATCCACTGTTGCAGCGTCTCGGGGGGCACGCTCAACTGTTCGGCGACCTGCTTGATCGCTTCGGGCTGGTCACCGGTTTCCTGTCGGACGTCGAATACCATCCGCACGGCGCGCTGTCGAAGCTCGTCAGTGAACTTCTGAGGGGCTGACACCTGTGCATTCTCGCAGATAAGGGGCTTCAGCTCGACCGCGAGCTTTCGGATGGGCGCAGCTCCCGCCACGCGTCGCCCCATTCAGCGGGTGCCGTGGGGTGCTGCGTGGGGCCGAATTATGCCGGTTAGCCCGCTCAACGAGGATGATGCTGCCGGCTGGCGGCGTGCTCCGTTCTGGAGTCAGACTGCAGTAATCCGACCGCTGATTACTGCAGTCTGACTCCAGAACGCGCCACACGGTGCCTCGCAGGCTCAACCCGCGCAGCTCCTGGTGATCTTCTCGATCTCAGCGTCCATGTCGACGACCGTGCACTCGCTGCCCAGCGGGATCACGTCTATGGTGGCCTCGACGAACTGCTCCAGCAGATCCCGGTCCACTTCCAGTACCGCGTGCCCGTCGGGTGACCGGATCTCGATCAGCGTCACGTCCCATTCGTCGAGATAGGCGGGACGCACCCGAACGTCACCGATCCCGGCGGGAGCGCTGAGCCCAGCTACCAGGAGTTCGCGGGCCAGGACCCAGTCCACGCATCGATTGCCGCGGGTCTGGATCTCAAGTGTTACCGCGAAGGGGTCGCAGGTGCAGTAGATCCAGCGGGTCACCACCGGCGCTGCGGCCTCGTGCAGCAGTGCGAACATGTCGTGGGCGACCGCGTCGCCGCTGTGACCGTTCATCCTGGTCCTCCTCTCTGTGCGGTTTGAGTGAATGTGCTCAGTAGTGACATCGTTAGGAGACGATCGCGCGTACCGTTCTGAGGCAACTTTCACTCCAAGTGATGCACCCCGACCGGGTGATTCGAGCGCCACCTGGGGTTGCACCGCTCCCTGCGGCTCGCAGTTTGCATTCGTTAACGCCCCATTGCTCGTTGGGGCTGCATTCAAGGAGCCACCAGCAACCGTTGCAATGGGGTAAGTGGCCGTTGCAACAGGTTGGCGACACCCGGCGCACGGGAGGGCGACGCACCCAGGGTGGAGGTCAGAGGCCCAGTGATCGGCCGATGACTTCCTTCATGATCTCGGTGGTGCCACCGTAGATTCGGGTGACGCGGGCGTCGGCGTAAGCCCGCGCGATGGGGTGTTCGAGCATGTAGCCGTAGCCGCCGTGCAGCTGCAGGCAGGCGTCGACCACCCGGCCCTGCAGCTCCGTGCACCACCACTTGGCCTTGGCGGCGTCGGCGACGGTCAGCTCGCCGTCGTTGAGCGCTTCGATGCAGCGGTCGACGAAGGTCTGTGCGATGTCGATCTCGGTGGCCATTTCGGCCATCCGGAACCTGGTGTTCTGGAACGATCCGATCGGCGCCCCGAAGGCCTTGCGGTCCTTGACGTAGGCCAGCGTCAGCTCTAGCGCGGCCCGCGCCCCGGCCACCCCGCACACGGCCATCGACAGCCGTTCCTGGGGCAGCCGGTCCACCAAGTAGGCAAACCCTCGGCCCTGGGTGCCGAGCAAGTTGGCGACCGGCACGTGGACGTCGCGGAAGAACAACTCGGTGGTGTCCTGGGCGTGCTGGCCCAGCTTGGCGAGCTTGGGACCGCGCTCAAAGCCTGCCATCCCGCGCTCCAGCACGATCAGACTCATCGCCTGGTGCGGTTCCCCGTTGCCGGTCTTGACCGCGGTGATCACCAGATCGGCGTTGATGCCATTGGTGATGAACGTCTTCGAGCCGTTGATCAAGTAATGGTCGGAGCGGAGCGCTGCCGTGGTGGCCATGCTCGCCAGGTCGGAGCCCATTCCTGATTCAGTCATGGCGATGGCTGTGATCAGCTCCCCGGAGGCGATCCCCGGCAACCACCGCTGCCGCTGCTCCTCGGTGGTCAGGTCAAGGAAGTAGGGCAGGCAGATGTCGTTGTGCAGGGTCAGTCCGAGCCCAGCGGCCCCCGCCCCGGCGTGCATGATCTCCTCGCCAAACACCGCGTTGAACCGGAAATCGGGCACCCCGCCGCCACCGAACTCCTCCGGGATCGCCATCCCGAGGAAGCCGCTGGAACCGGCTCGGAGGAACAGTTCCCGGGGCACGATGCCCGCGGCGTCCCAGGCCTCCAGGTGCGGCATGACCTCCTTGGTCAAGAAGGCGCGAACGCTGTCCCGGAAGACCTCATGCTCGGCCTGTAACAACCGACGACGCATGTTTCGATGATCCTCCTGCAGGGGTCGCGCCGTCCTCCGGTTTGCGCTCGACGGTTGATTCCAGCGCCCGACGTAACCCTGAGTGATGACTGTGAACCGAAATTGTCGCCTGAAGCGTTGTTGGGGACGAAGATAGCCAAGTTTGGGGTGACTTTATGTAGTGTCTCACCCGAGAAGTTATATTCTCCCGCCAGAAGGGTAGGGGAGGTTCACCGGGACCACAGTCCGGCTGCATATGGCGCTGTCATGAGGCGCGTAGCGCCCGGAGGATCCGCTTGTCTGACACCGGGTATGGGGTGCGCAGCTCCTGAGCGAAGTAGCTAACCCGCAGCTCTTCGATCATCCAGCGGATCCGCTGCAGCTCCGGCCCGTCGCCGACTTCATCGCGCAGCTGCCGGTAGGCCTGCAGGACGGTCTCGACCCGATGCATCCAGTCCCGGTCCCGGGCCGGATCGCGGGGCAGCTTGTCCAGCCTGCGCTCGATGGCCTGCAGGTAACGAGTGAGGTCGGGTAGCCGCTGCGCGCCGGTCGCGGTCACGAAGCCGGGCCCGACCAGGGTGGCCAGCTGCGCGCGGACATCGGCGATCGCAGGCGCCAGCACCGGCGCGGTGAGCTTGGCCAGCTGGGTCTCGACGGTGTGTGCAACGGCCAGGATACGGTGCACGTGGGCGACCACGGCCCGCATCGCGTCGGCCAGCTCGGCGCGGGCGCGCTCGGTGAGCCGGGCGAAGCCGGCCTCGTCGCGGGGTGGCCCGCCGCAGGTAGCGATTAGTGCGTCGGCAGCGCAGTGCACGCAGTCGGCCAGCAGCGCCTCGACGCTGCCGTGGGGGTTCTGGTTCAGCACCAGCCGAGCGGGACCGTCGAGGCTGCGCTGGACCGACTTGATGGGAGAGGGCACCGCGAGCAGCAGCAGCCGCCGGGTGCCCGCCCACATGGCGCGCTGCTGCTCGGCCTCGGTGGGCAACAGCGCGACGGCCACGGTGTCGCCCTCGTCGACCAGCGCCGGGTAGGCGGT
Source organism: Pseudonocardiaceae bacterium (assembly GCA_035997545.1). Lineage (GTDB taxonomy): Bacteria > Actinomycetota > Actinomycetes > Mycobacteriales > Pseudonocardiaceae. Next base: position 9,009 of record DASYIL010000249.1, on the reverse strand, counting down.
GACCAGATGGCCGGCCTGCTCCTGCTGGTAGGTCCGTGGCAGCGTCCCGACCTCCCACCTGCGCAGGCCCCGACGTTCCAGGCCGCCTCCTGCGGCGGACAGCGTGGCCCGTAGCTGCGGCTGCACCTGGCGGGTCAGTGCCGCGAGGTCCCTGCCCTGGGCCAGCGTGCGGTCGCCGTCGCAGACCCGGAAGGTGATCGTCAAGTGGTCCGGTACCCGGTCGAGTTGCCAGTCCTCGCGGCGCACCGCCAGGCCCGCTTGGTGGAGCTGGTGCTCCAGGGCGTCCAGCAGCGGTTCGCGGTAGGGGGTCATCCGGGCCAGCAGGGCTTTCGCGTGGTCGGGTACCGGGACCAGCTGGCGGCGCAACGGCTTGGGCAGTGACTTGAGCAGCGCGACGACCAGTTCTTCCCGCAGGCCGGGGACCTGCCAGGTGAAGGGCGCCGCGTCGACCTGGTTGAGCACCGGCAGCGGCACGTGCACGGTCACGCCATCGGTGTCCGCACCCGGCTCGAACTGGTAGGACAGGTCCAGCCGCAGTGCGCCGAGGGGCCACGAATCGGGATAGCCCTGCTCGCTGACACTGTCGCCGGTGATCAGCATCGAGGGGTGGAAGTCGAGCAGGTCCGGCCTCGTCCTGCTGACCTTGCGCCACCAGCTGTCGAAATGCTGGGCCGAGACGACCTCGGGCGGGATGCGCTGGTCGTAGAAGTCGAACAGGGTCTCGTCATCGACCAGGATGTCGCGCCGGCGGGCCCGCTGTTCGAGTTCCTCGACGTCGTCGAGCATGGCCCGGTTGGCGCGGAAGAAGGCGTGCCGGGTCTCCCAATCACCGTCCACCAGAGCGCGCCGGAGGAACAGCTCGCGGCACAGCTCGGGGTCGACGCTGGAATAGGCGACCTTACGCGAGGCGACGATCGGGATGCCGTAGAGCGTGACCTTCTCGTAGGCCATCACCGCGCCGCGGTTGCGTTCCCAGTGCGGCTCGCTGTAGCTGCGCTTAATCAGGTGCTCGGCCAGCGGTTCCACCCACTGCGGCTCGATCCGCGCGGCGATCCGGCCCCATAGCCGGGAAGTCTCCACCAGCTCGGCGGCCATCACCCACCGCGGCGGCTTGCGGAACAGCGCCGAGCCAGGGAAGACGGCGAATCGGGCACCGCGGGCGCCCAAGTAGTCGCGGGTTTCGGCGTCGAGCAGCCCGATATGCGAGAGCAGTCCGACTAGTAGGGAGACGTGCACCTGCTGTGAGTCAGCGGGCGGAGTGTCCGCCGTCATCTCAGCCGTCATGCCGAGATCACGGGTGATCCGGCGCAGCTGCCCGTGCAGGTCCTGCCATTCCCGCACCCGCAGGTAGTGCAGGAACTCCGCCTTGCATAGCTTGCGGAACTGGGTGGAGGACAGGGCCTGCTGCTGCTCGTCGAGGTGGCGCCAGAGGTTGAGGTAGGCCAGGAAGTCGGAGCTCTTGTCGGCGAACCGGGCATGCTGGGCGTCGGCCGCCGCCTCGGCGTCGACTGGGCGCTCCCGCGGGTCCTGGATGGACAGTGCCGCCACGATCACCAGCACCTCGCCTAGGCAACCGTTGCCGTTGGCCGCCACCACCATCCGGGCCAGCCGGGGGTCCAGCGGCAGCTGCGCCAGCGTGCGCCCGACCCGGGTGAGCCGCATGGTTGGCTGCTCTTCAAGAGCACCCAACTCACGCAGCAGCGCCATGCCGTCGGAGATCTGCCGGCGGTCCGGTGGATCGATGAACCCGAACGCGGCTACATCGCCTAAGTTCAGCGCCGCCATCTGCAGGATCACCGACGAGAGGTGGGTGCGCAGGATCTCGGGATCGGTGAACTCCGGCCGCGACTCGAAGTCGGCCGCTGAATACAGCCGGATGCAGATGCCGTCGCTGGTGCGCCCGCACCGGCCGGCGCGCTGAGTGGCCGAGGCCTGCGACACGGGCTCTATCGGCAGCCGCTGCACCTTGAGCCGGCGGCTGTAGCGGGAGATCCGGGCCGTGCCGGGGTCGATCACATACCGGATCCCCGGCACGGTCAGCGACGTTTCCGCGACATTGGTGGCCAGCACAATCCGCCGTGTCCGGTGCGGCTGGAAGACCCGGTGCTGGTCGGCCGCCGACAGTCGCGCGTACAGCGGCAGGATCTCGGTGTCCGGTAGCCTCAGCGCGGCCAACGCGTCATGGGTGTCGCGGATCTCCCGCTCACCGGACAGGAAGATGAGCACGTCGCCCGGGCCCTCGGCGCGCAGCTCTATGACGGCGTCGCTGATCGCCTGGGTCTGGTCACGCTCGTCTGTGTTGTTTTCGGAGTCCACGCCATAAGGGCGGTAGCGGATCTCCACCGGATAACTGCGGCCGGAGACCTCGATCACCGGCGCACCGTCGAAATGCCGGGAGAACCGATCGGGGTCGATGGTCGCCGACGTGATGATCACCTTGAGGTCGGGGCGACGGGGCAGCAGCTGCTTGAGGTAGCCCAGCACGAAATCGATGTTCAGGGAGCGTTCGTGCGCCTCGTCGATGATCAGCGTGTCGTACTGGCGCAGCAACCGGTCGGACTGGATCTCGGCCAGCAGGATGCCGTCGGTCATCAGCTTGACCAGGGTCTCGTCGGATGCGCGATCGGTGAACCGCACCTTCCAGCCGACCGCCCCACCGACGGGGACCCCCAGCTCCTGCGCGATGCGCTCGGCCACCGTTCGCGCCGCCAGCCGGCGCGGCTGGGTGTGCCCGATCGTGCCCCGGACACCACGGCCCAGCTCCAGGCAGATCTTGGGAATCTGGGTGGTCTTCCCGGACCCGGTCTCCCCCGCGACGATCACCACCTGGTGATCCCGGATCGCTGCGGCGATCTCGTCCTTGCGCCTGCTCACCGGCAGGGCCGACGGGTAGCGGATCTGCGGCATGGCGGCCTGCCGGCGGGCGACCCGGTCGGCCAACGATTCGCGCACGAGTGGCGATCCTCTCACGCCAGCGACGGCGTTGCGCGGTGTTTATCCTCGTCGCGCACCCTAGAGCAGTAGTTACTGGCGAGTCACAAGTCGATACAGTGCTGGGTGTGCAGCTGGCCTACGACAGGTGCGGCGAGGGGCCGCCGCTGGTGCTGCTGCACGGGGCCGGTCACCGCAGGCAGGGGTGGCTGCCCGTCGTCGATCGGTTGGCTGAGCATCGCGAGGTGATCTCCCTCGACTTTCCAGGCTTCGGCGAGTCCCCGCCACTCCCGGATCACCTGCCCTATGAGCTGGACACTGCGGTCACTGTGCTGTCCGAGTTCTTCGCCGACCTGGGGCTGGACCGGCCGCACGTGGCCGGGAACTCGATGGGTGGCCTGGTATCCCTCGTACTGGCGCAACGAGGGATGGTGCGCAGTGCGACGGCGCTGTCCCCAGCGGGGCTATGGACCCCGACGGAGCGGCGCGTGTCGCTGGGCATGGTGCGGTCAGCGCACCGCACCGCTAGGTACCTGCCTCCGAAGGTCGCGGCCCGGTTGGCTCAGACGGCGACCGGACGCACGCTCCTGTGCGGCGCCATCTTCGCCCGTCCTGATCTGCTCGAGCCGCAGGTGTTGATTGAGGACATACGGGCGTTCGCTGGCGCGGTCGGTTTCGGGCCCACCCTGGCGTCCGGAGACAAGATCATCTTTACCGGTCAGGTGCCCGACGTGCCGGTGACTATCGCCTGGGGAGCCCGGGACTTGCTCATGCGGCGGCCCCGGGCCGAATCGGTCATCCGGTTGATCCCCCATGTCCGGTTGCTGCGGCTACCCGGCTGCGGGCACGTGCCGATGAACGACAATCCCGACCTGGTGGCCTACGTCCTGCTCACCGGGAGCGACCCGGATCAGCGGGTATCGAGCACCAGGTAGCCCTCCGCCAGCCGGTCCTCGGCCAGCCCAGCGGCCTGGGCCTGCATGGCGCTCCAGGCGCGAAGCCGCTCCTCCAGGCCCGTCATATGTGCGGTCTGGCTGGCGTGCGCGCGCAGCGCGGCGACCTTGCGGTCGAAGGTGTCGGTGATGTCGACGTAATGGTCGGCCCGGTCGTTGGGGCTCGACACCCAGACCTCAGGCACGGTGTGCGCTGCCAGACCCTCGGCGAGCAGTTCGGGATGCGCGAACGGGTTGCGGGCGTCGGGGTAGACCGCGCACAGTGCGGCTTCCCCGGCAGCCTGGTGGTCGGGGTGGCTGCCGTAGAGATTGCGCAGGTCGCGTTGCGGGGACTGGATCACCACCCGATCCGGGCGGGTTCGACGGATGACGCGGGTGATGTCGCGCCGCAGCTCGTAGCTCACCATCAGCCTGCCGTCGGGGTAACCGAGGAACTCGACATCGGTGACGCCCAGCGTGGCGGCCGACTTGCGCTGCTCGTCCTGGCGGATGCTGCCGATCGCCGACCGGGGCACCTTGAGGTCGACACCACCGGCGTCACCGTCGGTCACAATGCAGTAGGACACCTCAAGACCCTCATCGGTCCAGGTCGCGATCGTGCCGGCGGCTCCGAAATCCACGTCGTCCGGATGTGCCGCCACCACCAGAACCCGCTGCACCTGGACCTGCTCGGCTGCCACGGCACCCTCCTGTCATCGACGTCACTAGCCAGCAACGCGAATCGCTCCGGCAGGCTACCGTTCCTCGAAACGTGTCCGCCGGGGTGAGTTGGTCGTCGTCGATGCCGTAGGTGCGTTCGGCGGCCCGCTGGTCGAGGTTGGCCTCACCAGCGCGAGCCCGAAGTTGTAGGCGGGCCGCTGTCCCTACAGGCTGCTGGGCATCGGTTCGTCGACCCACAGGGTGCGTATCTGGAAGGCGTACTCGTTGAGGTCATAGGACGAGCAGCCAGCTCCGCCATAGCCGATGTAGTTGCCGTTGGCGTCCCGCCGCCCGCCGTTCATCACAGCGTCCAGGCCGTGGTGCGCAATCATGCTGCGGACCCCGGCAGTGATGTTGGCCACCGGATCGGTGATCGAGTGGTTGGCCAAGCTGGGCAGCACGCAGGCTTTGAAGGTGCTGGGGATGGTCTGCATGAGGCCCTGTGAGGGGGTGCCACGCGCGGCGTTGCTGTCCCAGTTGTTGATCGCGTTGGGGTTGCCGCCGGACTCGTGCATGATGATCTTCTTGACGCCCTTGGCGAGGACCTGGGGCAGGCCCATCAACCCGAGCGCTTGGGAGATCCAGCCGTCCAGACTGTGGTTGTTGCCGGCTTTGTAAGGCTGGCCCAGGCGGTTTTTTACGGCCTCGAGGTAGGCCGCCCGGTCAGTTTTCTCGACTGCGCGGCGCAACGCGTGCACTCCGATGGCCTGATCGCTGGCGGGGGCCAGCTGCAGAAACTCTGGTTCCAGGGAGGGTCCGGTCAGTGCGGCGACGGGCGCTACGTCTGCGGTCGTCTGGGCGCCCGCTGCGACGTCGGCGTTCACCGCATGACCGGCCACCGCCAGGGCCCCCGCGGCAACAGCGGCCGTCACCGCGCGACCGCGCAACGCCGGGCCTGGCCGGGGCAAGCGGTGCGTACCGCGGGGTCTGCGATCGGGGGCAGACGTGGGGGCGACTTCGGGATGCCGTCGAGGACCGCGAGGGGAGCGGTGACGCGCCAACGGTGGATCCTTTCGCGGCGGGGCCGGGTGCGCGGGTCGGACAGCCGCCGTTTCAGCTCGGGGGCGCTGGGAACGGCACCGACTTGCAGCCAGATCGTGATCTGCGACCGACGGAAAGTAACGGTAAGGCCACGACTGTGGCAAACCCTGTAACGGCGCAGGTGTGTCGCTTGCGCCCGGTGTCGTCGCTGGCGCGACGAGCGGTCGAACGCGGATGCGCCCAGCAGTCCTGGCGCCGCGTTAGCCACCGACGAGCGGCGGGTTGCCGCCGGCGTGACCAGCCCTCGCCATGCGCTCGGGGAGGCTCACCACCACAAATGGTCCGGCTTTTCTGGCGGTGAGCTTCTGCGGTAGTCCTGGCGCGAGTACCAGGTTTTTTTCCTGTCGTACCGAGCTCGACGGATCTCGGCATACAGTCGGCCAACCCAGAATCCGACAACCACAACGACGATGACTATTAGTACCAGTTCGCCACGCACGGCAATCACCCTCAGTTGATAATCGCCCCCCCTCGGGCATATTTCATCACCTAAAAGCGTCACTGCCTATCCGCCGATTGGGCGTAGATGTCTACCCTGTGTCGTCAGGACTGGACAGTGTCTACAGCTTCGTACCTTCTGTATTTTCGGACTAAACGGTACAAAAGGATAATTCGTATTCGGCCGAGACTGCTGGCGCGGCGCGGCCGGCTGATGAGGCTAACCGGACATTTCGACAGTCATCGCCCCCGCGGCAGCGTCAGGGCGATCTCCGCGTCGCTGACCGCGATGCCGAGACGCTGCTCTACGTCGAGGGCGCGCTCGTCGGTGTGATCGAAGCCAAGCGGGAGGGCGTTAGCCTGATCGGCGCGGAGCAGCAGTCCGACCGGTACGCGACTGGGCTGACGACCGGACAGCAGCTCGCCGCCTGGCGCACCCCGCTGCCGTTCCGGTACGAGTCGACCGGGGTCGAGACCCGGTTCACCAACGGTTTGGACCCTGCCCTTCGCAGCCGGCGGGTGTTCGCCTTCCACCAACCCACGACGGTCGCCCGCTGGATGCGTGCGGCGGAATCGAACCCGGAGGCCCCGACGCTGCGGGCCCGGCTGCGCCGGATGCCGGAGCTGATCACCCACGGCCTGCGCCCCAACCAGATCGAGGCGATCACCGGTCTGGAGCAGTCGCTGGCTGCCGACCGCCCTCGCGCGCTGATCCAGATGGCCACCGGTGCGGGCAAGACCTACGCCGTGGTCAACGCCTCCTACCGGCTGCTCAAGCACGCCGGAGTCCGGCGGGTGCTGTTCCTGGTTGACCGTAACAACCTCGGTAAGCAGGCCAGGGCGGAATACGGCCGGTTCGAAACTCCGGACGACTTCAGTAAGTTTGCCGAGCTGTACAACGTGCAGCGGTTGACCAGCACGACGTTGCTGGACTCGGCAAGCATCGTGATCAGCACCGTGCAACGCCTGTACGCGATGCTGCGCGGGGAAGAGCTGCCCCCGGAGGACGCGGATCCAGAGTTCGACGACTACGACATCAATGCGGCCGTCGAGCTGGAGTACAACGCTGCGGTCCCGCCGGAGACCTTCGACCTGGTCGTGGTCGACGAATGCCATCGCTCGAGCTACGGCAAATGGCGTGCGGTGCTGGAGTACTTCGACGCGCATATCGTCGGGCTGACGGCCACTCCCGTCGCGCAGACCTTCGGTTTCTTCCACGAGAACCTGGTCTCGCAGTACACCTACCGCCAAGCGGTCGCCGACGGCGTGAATGTCGACTTCGAGATCATATGCATTCACACCCAGGTCGGCGAGCACGGCGGCAGCATCCCGGCGCACACCCCCGTGCGGATCATGGACCTGCATACCCGCCGGGAGCGCTACGAGCAGCTCGACACCGCGCTGGACTATCGCGGTGAGCAGATCGGCCGCGCGGTGATGAAGCCCAGCCAGATCCGGACCGCGATCCAGGCGTTCGCCGACGGATGGCCGGCCTCTTTCCCCGCCGTGAGCACGTCCCCAAGACGCTGATCTTCGCTCAGACCGACCTGCACGCCGACGAGATCGTCACCGCGGTCCGGGAGATCTTCGGCGGGGGCAACGAGTTCTGCACGAAAATTACTTACCGATCGGACGACCCGGAGCAGGCGCTCAAGGACTTCCGCACCAAGGCGTCGATGCGGGTGGCGGTGACCGTCGACATGATCGCGACGGGCACCGACGTGCGCCCGCTGGAATGCGTGTTCTTCCTACCTGGGGTGTCCAGCGCGACCTACTTCGAGCAGATGAACGGGCGCGGCGCGCGCCATCGACCCCGACGAGTTCCAGACCGTCACCCCGGACGCGGCAGCCAAGACGAAGTTCCTGCTGGTCGACGCCGTGGGGGTGGCCGACTCGCCGCTGGTGGAAGCCAAGCCGCTGCAGCCGGCCAGCCAGCGGCAGGTCAGCAACGTAGAGCCCTCTCGAAGGCTCGCCGTGGCTCGCGAAGATTCCGTGAATCTTCGCGTCAGCCTGCAGAAGCTGCTGGCTCGGGCGGCCAGCCACAGCATCACCACAGACGAGGCGGCGGCGCTGTCCGCGCGGCTGGCTGCGCTGAACGGGCAGATCACCAAGGCCGAACGCGCTGAGCTGGCTGCTGCCGGTGGTCGGTCGCTGCACCAGATCGCCCGGGATCTGGCCGAGGCGACCGACGAGGACGCCCAGGAGCAGGCCCAGGCGCTCGCCCTGGCACGAGGCATCCGGTTGAGCGGCGATACACCGCCGTCGTGGCGGACCTGGCTACTGTTGGATGTGGCGCGGGCCTGCACCGATGTTGGTGATGCTGAGGGGGCGGTGAAGGCGTTGGAGTCCTTGTATCGCCGAAGCCCGCAGTGGATGCGGCATCACACCCTGGCTGTGGCGATCGTGCGCGACTTGTGGGCAAGCCCGGCCCGGCCGCCGGGGTTGCGCAAGCTGGTGGAATTCCTGGATGTGATCGGCTAGCTGCTTCAAACTAGGACGTTCCGTCCCTGGGGTGCCCCCACATTGCCGTGGAACCCTGTGCAGATGGACGACTGGACGTTGCAGCTGGCGCTCGAAGCACCGTATAGGAACGAGCAGGTAGTGCACTGCGCCCAGAGGCACTCGTGATCCGGGAGGACCGGCTGCTGCTGGCCGACCTGGGGCGGCTCAACAGCGACGTGGTGCCGCTGGCCATGCGCATCATGGACGACAGCGCAACTGCCGAGGTGTTCGCTGAGCGGTTGGCCGCGATGGCACAGCGGTTGCAGGTGCGGGCGGCACACGTGGGTTTGGTGATTAACGGCGAGGTTGCAATCGCCGCTGATCAGAACGTGAACGGCACCTGGAGCAGCCGCGAGAATTTCTGGATGGTTGATCAGGTGAAGGAGGTGACCCGTGCACGAACTCGTTGCCAGCCTGTTCATGGGCGAGTACCTCGTACTTCGTC
>DASYIL010000248.1:0-1865 GCA_035997545.1 Pseudonocardiaceae bacterium | reverse complement strand
GATCGCGGCGGATCAGGGGTTTGGGGTTCGGGAGCCTCGGTATATTCTTCGCCGGGCTGATGGCCAGGTCATTCAGCTGCCGCGGTTATTGTACGTTGAGCCATCCCACTACCTTCCCCTAGAGGAGATAGTCGTACGCGCCGACTCGCCTCACCGATGTTCGGCAAACTCGGCACCGTTGTGGGGGCCGGTTGTTACCGAGATCCCGCTTCGGCGGGCGCACCGAACCCGGAGCCCACCAGGCCTTGCTGGATGTGCATCGGATCTGCTGGTGCGCCGGATCCGCGCCCGTCGAGCTCTCGGAGCTGTGAGTCCAGGTAAGTCTTCAACCGGGTCCGGTACCCACGCTCGAACGTGCGCAGTTCATCGATCTCCTTCTCCAGGACGCCCTTCTCCCGACACAGCCCCGCAATGATCTCGGTGTGCTTAGCCGCAGCGTCGCGTTCCAGTGACACAGCCTTGTCCCGGGACTGCCGCTCCAGAGTCTCCGCTTTGGTCCGGGCCTCGTTGAGCATGGTCTCGGATCGGGTCCTGGCCTCGGTGACCATGCCCTCCGCCTTCGCTCTCGCCTCGGAGAGCAGCTGCTCGGACTTGGTTCGGGCGTGGCCCAACATCCCGTCGGCTTCGGCCTTGGCCTCACCGGTCAACCGGTCTGCCATCTCCTGGGCCAAGTCCAGCACCCTGGCAGCGTGCACGTTGTGATCACCACCGGGCGAGGTTTGCTCCCTTAACAGCGGCGATAACGGGCCAAGCGACTCCGCAGGATGCCGCTCACCTTCGGTGTCGACCGGCGCAGCGAGCTGCGGTTGATCGAGCGGCTCAACCCGGGTGCGGAGATCAGTGTTCTCCTGGATCAACCGAGCCAGCTCGGCCTCAATAAGGTCGAGGAAGGCATCGACCTCGTCCTCGTCGTAGCCCCGCTTGCCCAGCGGCGGCCTACTAAACGCGACGTTGGCAACGTCAGCGGGCATCAACGGCATCGGATCACCTCACGCACTCCTCACCTGGCGCCTGGGCCTGGTGTATCGGTCTAGCCTCTCAACCCCTTGAGCCCGACGGCCGCTACGGTCTCGGATCCACCACGAGCCCAGCGGTAGGAACACCACAAGCAACGGAACACTAACGGGCAACCCCAGCTCATCTCCGACGCGGCGGGGTCTACCCGCTTGGAGAACCCTGCGCCGCGTCTCCTCATGTGGAGGACGAGTCACTGCCGTCATGATCGACCTCGAACCACGGGAACGGAGCATCTGCCGGCCTCGCGGAACGAGGTTCGCTGCGCTGGTCCGGTCCCGGGCCACCCCCTTGTCGCCGGTGCGCACCGTGCTCACCTGCCACCTTGCCCCGCGCTGCGCAGTGGCGGCTGGAACCGGGCAGCGCCCGGGAGCTGCCAGCGGCGTGTGCCGGTGCTTGCCGCACCGGAGCTACCAGCGAACGGCCCGCTCGCGGTCCCCACACCGCGACCGCCCGTTGCCCGTCACCTGCGGGCTGACCCGCCGGGTATGTCGGCACGAGATGGTGCTGGTTTGCGTCAAGATCAGTCGCTGGACCTGGTCCGAACACCGCGGCCGGAACCGGCGCGACGGCCAGCACAGCGTGTTCACCGGGGCGACCGACCAGTTGCGGGTCAGCCCCGGTGGCCGGGACATCGGCGTTGATTCGCTCGCCACGCAACTGGTCATAAATCGGCGTCTGACCCATAGGGCGGACACCCTAGGGGCGGGTCTACGGGTGCGACATCACCGTGGTGTGGACAGGCTGTGGGTGGGTGCGAAATTGTGTGTACAGACTGTGGGCGGATGCAAACGACGGGGAAACCGACGGGTCCACCCGACCAACATCAGCAGCGCCTGACCCCCGAACGG
>DASYIL010000247.1:0-5219 GCA_035997545.1 Pseudonocardiaceae bacterium | reverse complement strand
CTCAGCACAGCCTGCACCACACCCGCGCACGGTCAGCAGCATGAGAGCGCGTTGGTAGGAGAATGATGGGGCACACGGCTCCTGCTCAGCGAGCCGTGAGGTGGCGGAGGAACCACTGCGTCATCGCCTCGTCCACCGCCTTGGCTGCGGGGAGCTGCGGAGCAGGCTCCAGGCCAGGCGGTTCGGCTAATGGGTGGGCCAGGTCTGCCACTGTGATGAGCTGGACGTGGTCGGGCTGCGCGTACCGTTCGCCGAGCGCAGCGACCAGCTCCGCTGCGTCCGTACGCAGCACCGGGAAGTCCAGCTCACCGCTAACCACCAACAGCGGAGGTTGTGGTGCCCGGGCCGCGATGTCTCCGGCGCAGGCCACAAAATCCAGCTGGTCGACAGCCTTGCGTGACTCCGCGTTCCATGGGTACGGCCGTGCGGCAGCACCCTTGACAAGTCCGACGCTCGACCGCACCCGAACGGCCGGGTTGACCAGCGCGGCCGCGGCGATCGGAATCCGTGATCGGGCCAGGAGCTGCAGTACGACAGCACCGCCGAGGGAACCGCCGACCACTCCGATCGGCCCGTCCACCGGCAGCTGCTCGCGCAACGCAGACAGCGCGGCCGGGAACTCTTCGGTCGCCTGCCGGACGAAGGGGACCAGGTAGGCCATCGCGGCGTCCTTGCGGGCGAGTTCGATAACGGCATCCATACGGCCGTCGCGCATCCGTGCGCCACACAGCGGCATGCCCAGATGCACCCGCCAGACGGGCGCCCCAGTCAGAGGCAGCGCGGCCGCGAACGCCGCATCCGTGAGGGGCGGGTCCAGCATGTGCCAGGTCACCACCAACGGCGCCGGGCTTTCGATAGTGACGGCCGGTGGCAGCGCCGTGAACGGTACGCCTGCGGCCGTGCCCGTGATCGGTTCGTTCCGCTGCTCGCCCATGCACCGCTCCCCACATTTCCGAGCCAGATGATCGTCTATTCGCCACCGTAGACAGGGCACCGGGCGCAATGACCCTCTTTCCGCCAAGGGCGAACCGCGCGACCCAGAACCGCACGCGATCCTCACGAGGACGACTCGGTTGATCAGCTCCGGTCAGGAAGGCTCCCCACGATCAGGCGGCAGTGTTGCATTAAGGCGAAAGGCGTCCTTGCCATGCCCCAAAGTGGGGAGACAGGCCCTCAGGCACCTTGGAGAACCGTAACAAACCGGGCATTTTAGACCTGCTGCGTAGCTTCAGGGCGAGCAGGTGGACCAGCTCGGGTGGGCCGATCGCTTAATGCAACAGTGCAAGTCCGCCTGCACTCGGCCAATGCATCAGTGCTGAAAGGACGAAGCCTCAGCCTCGCGCGGACTCGAAGAACAGCGCCACCGTGACGGCACCCGGGTCGAGCACGCCCACGGCCACGTCGCCCACGTAGCTGGAGCGTCCCCGCCGTGCGCGCAGCTCCTGGGTGCTCGCTGCACCGGTGCGGGCCGCTCTGGCTGCGGCCGCCAGGTCGGCGTCGAGGTCCTGCCCCGTCATGGCCTCGGCGGCCGGGAGCATGGCGTCGACCATCGTCTTGTCGCCCACCTGCGCCTGGCCCAGACGCTGCACGGTCGCCACACCCGCAGCCACCCCGGCGGCCAGTGCTACGGCGTCCGCGCTCTCGGCCGTCGCCTTGGACAGCTCGCGGAACCACATCCCGAACAGCGGGCCGGACGTGCCACCAGTGTCCAGGAAGCCCTCACTCACCCGGGCGAACACCGCGCTTGCCGAATCGCTCGGGCCGTCGGACACCCGGCGGCTCGCCTGACGCAGCGCCGAGGCCAGGTTGGTGCCGAAGTCACCGTCACCCGCACGGCGGTCCAGCTCGGCCAGCGCCTCCCGCTCTTGGTTGAAGACGTCGATAAACCGCTGCATCCACTCACGCACGTCCGGCCCGGTCAGCTCCATGCTCATTCCTCTCACCACACCAGCGCCGGGGTGCACACCGGGGCGTCCCACAACCGCAGTAGCTCGTCATCGGCGCGGGTGAACGTCAGCGACACCCCGGCCATGTCCAGCGAGGTCAAATACGTCCCCACCAACGAGCGGGTGACTTCTACCCCGAGCTCGCCCAGCGCCCGGTGTACCTCGCGGAAGCACACCGAAAGCTCCAGCGGATGCGTGGCTCCCATGCCGTTGACGAACACGAGCACGCAGTTGCCACGGCGGAGCTCCAGGTCGGCCACCAGCGGGTCAACCAGCTGGCGCATCAACTCGCCAGCGGTGCCAAACGGTACTCGTGTGGCGGCGCGCTCGCCGTGGATGCCGACGCCCAGCTCGACCTCATCGTCGGGCAGCTCAAAGCTCGGGACGGCCGAGCCAGGATGGGCCGCACCGGACAGTGCGACCGCCATGGACCGCGACCTCAACACCGTGTGACGACCCAACACGGCGAGCTCTTCCAGCGGCGCCCCCGCCTCGGCGGCCGCGCCGCACACCTTCTCCACGACCAGCGTCGCTCCTGTGCCGCGCCGCCCCGGACCGTCCTCGTTGCCGGTATCGGTGGCCAGGTCATCATCGACGAGCACCTGCTCGACCCGGATGCCCTCCTCGGCGCTGATCTCCCCGGCAATCTGGAAGTTCAGCACGTCGCCGGTGTAGTTCTTCACGATCTGCAGCACGCCGTGACCGAAGTCAGCGGCCTTCGTCGCGACCGTCACCTGGAACGCCGTCGGGCTTGCGAACACCGCTCCGGGCACCGCTGCGTCGAGCATCCCGGTGCCCACGAACCCTGAGTGCAGCGGCTCGTGCCCGCTGCCGCCGCCGGACACCAGCGCCACCTTGGGTGCGCCGCGGCCGGCACGCAGGACGTAGGTGGGGTCGGTGTGCAGCTCGAGACTGGGATGGGCAAGGACCAGTCCCTCCAGTGCCTCGTGGACGAAGTCGTCGGGGTCGTTGAGGAACTGTCGTCGGGTCACGACCCGATCATGCACCCGGGGGAACTTTCCGAACAACGGCGTAACTGGTCCGACACGCTGAGCCGTGGGAGCGATTGCGCTGGACATTTCCGTTTCGTCTTTGACGAGCATCGAGCTGTGCCGTAAGCCGAACCCCCTCCGGGACGCCTCAGGTCAACGCTGGTGCCGAGGCCGAGCTGTCCCGTAGATACCGCCTGATGACGATTCCCGCAGAGGTGCACTATCTGGGACACCCACGCGACCAGGACTGCAGCCCCGCCAGCGGGAAGTCGGCCTACGTCAACTGAGCGCGCTCCACCCCGCGTCCTACACGGATGACCATGCAAACCACCGCAGGCTCATGCATGGGAGCGAACGTGCGCTCCTGGGCATGTGAGTACATTGCGGTGATCACATGCGCCCGAAGCCGACGCGAGACACGATCCGGCCGCGAGGCCGGGGGGTCCACGAAGGCGTGCCTTGCTCGCCACCCTCGAACTGAGCCGACCAACGACCTCGCCGCAGGCTCAGCCCGTGTGGACGTAGACCACCCAATAGGTATGTCTTAAGCGAAGAGTCGTCTTAATCGAGCAGTGCCGCCGTTGGCGTATCCTACAACCGGTTCGGGTGTTCGACGGTCCGGAAATTTCTTTGTCATCGTCATCCGGGCTGCTCGCGGTCTACCTATGGTGTCGCGGACTGCGACTCCCCGACGATCGCGATGGCGAAACCGTCGTAGCCCTTGACTCCTACCGTCTGGATGGCCGTCGCGCTCACCAATGGGTCGGCGGCCATCACCTCGTTGAGCCGCCGTACACCCTGCACGTTGAGGTCTTCGCTGTGTGCGTTGACCACGTCCCCGCCGCGCACCACGTTGTCCACAATGATCACGCCACCTGGCCGGGTGAGCCTGACCGACCAGGTGAAGTAGTCGGGGAGGTTCACCTTGTCCGCATCGATGAATACCAGGTCGAACGGGTCGGCCGGCTCGGCGGCAAGGTCTTGGGCCAGGCCCGGCAACATGTCCAGCGCCGCTCCGACCCGTATATCCACCAGGTCGGCGAGACCGGCCCTCGCGATGTTGGCACGCGCCACGTCGGCGTGCTTCTGCTGGTACTCCAAGGTGATCAGTCGACCGTCCCGCGGCAACGCCCTGGCCAGCCAGATCGTGCTGTACCCGCCGAGCGTGCCGACCTCCAGGATCCTGCGCGCATTCGCCAGCTTGGCAAGCAGGTGGAGCAGCTTGCCCTGCACGGATGAGACGGCAATGGCTGGCAGGCCCGCAGCGTTGCTGGCCGCGAGCGCCGCCTCCAACGCTGCGTCGGATTCGATGAGTGCGCCGGCGAGGTAGTCATCGACCGCCGTCCATTCTTGCTGGCTCATCGCATCCTCACTGCCCTCGGCTACCAACACCATGCTGCCTCATCCGGCAGGCCGCCGTGGCACGATGCTGCCGGACTGGTCCGAGCGTGTCTAAAGCTCAGGTCCGCGAGCGCGCAGATCGTCGTCGGTGGCCATGGCCTGCTGAAGGCGGATCGTTGCCGTGGTTGCGCATCTCCTCGCGGTTCCTGCCGGCGTCGACGCCGAGAACTCGAATCGGCCGCCGGACAGATGGTCCACGCTCGCCACCTCTTTGGCGGTGATGATTGAGTCGCGCTCGACTACCAAGCAGATGCCTGTGGGTACCGAGTAGGTCATCCACGTCAGGCGACTTGGGCATATTCGTGTATCAGCCCGCCGAGCCGGCCACGACGTCGGACTGGGCCACCTTGTTTTTTCCGGACACCTATTTAATTGCTATGTCATGCTGCGGACTGCCGGTTCAGGTACTCGTTGTAGCCTCTTGCGGAGTCCGGTACCCGAGTGCCAAAGTGGAGACGTTGACCATTGTAGCGGAATTCGATGTACCGGGCAACATCTTTCCGGGCGTGTTCGCAGGTGGGGTCGACGGTGCGATTGACCCGTTCAACTTTGACAGCGGCATTGAAAGACTCGGCGAGAGCGTTGTCGAAGCACACTCCGGTGGCGCCGGCCGACCGTCGCACTCCCGCAAGGTGGTCGGTTACGCCGTCGCCGACCACCTCCGCACCACCCTGATCATCGAGGCCCTCGCCGCCGCGCTACTCACCCGAAAACCCCTAAGGAGTCATCTTCCACAGCGATTATGCCGAGCCTTGCGTTAAGTCGAGGGATCGTGTCCTGGCCTGTGCTGGCGAGGTTCGCTGACTGATTCCTCGGCTTAACGACGACGTCTTATCGGAGGCTGTAAAGGGCTTGGAGCTTGTCTTCGGTGAGTCGCAGC
>DASYIL010000246.1:0-3127 GCA_035997545.1 Pseudonocardiaceae bacterium | reverse complement strand
CGCCGCTACATCGAGCACATGCACTCCAACCAGCCGGTGCACGCCTGGCCGCCAGCCTGAGGCCTGCTTGCCAGGGTCGAAGCGTCAATCCTGACGCGTCGGTAATCCGGTTGCCTCGCAGGGCAGCGGGCGCCCACGCTTCACTCGTGAAGACCGTGCTGCGTTGCGCGATCCATGACGACCTACCCGCCATCGCCGTGGCCGACGGCCGGGCCTTCGGTATACACCACAGCGAGCAGAAAATGGATGACTTCCGGCTGCTGTTCGAGCCGGACCGCTTCCTGCTGGCCTGCGATGCCGACGACGGGCAGGTCGTGGGCGTTACCGGCGACTTTCCGTTCACCATGACACTGCCCGGCGGTGGCGCGCTCGCCGTCCCCGGAGTCGCGTGGGTCTCAGTGATCCCGACACACCGGCGCCGCGGGGTGCTTCGCACGATGTTGGCAGCCCAGCACCGCCGGTTCATCGAGGACGGGGTGGCGGTGTCGATTCTCACCGCAAGCGAGGGTGGCATCTATGGCCGCTTCGGCTACGGACCCGCGATCACCAGGCGGGCGGTGAAGATCAACCGGCGGCTGACCGCTTTCCGTCCTGGGGCACCCGATCCCGGTGGGGTGCGGCACGTCGAGGCGGACGAGGCCCGCAAACACGCCCCAGATGTACACCAGCGGTGGTGCACGATCACTCCGGGCGCGCTGTCTCGCAGCCCGGCCTGGTGGGACTACCAGTTCCTCGACCGGGAGGACGACCGGGGAGAAGAGTCGGCGCTGTTCCACCTGGTGCACCCGGACGGTTGGGCCGCCTACCGGATCGACGACGACGAGCAGCGCTGCCGGGTGGTGGAGCTGGTCGCCGCCACCGACGAGGCACACGTCGCGCTGTGGCGAGTCCTGCTTGGGCTGGATCTGGTGCGAACCGTCACCACCGGGGCCTGCCCGATGGATGATCCGCTGCCCTTTCTGCTCGCCGACCCCCGGCGGGTGCGCACCGTTGGCCTCACCGACGGGGTGTGGGCCAGGCTGCTGGACGTGCCGGCTGCGCTGTCGGCCCGTCGCTACAGCACCGAGGTAGACGTCACGATCGAGGTGCACGACGCTTTCCTGGACCGCGGTGGGCGGTTCCGGCTGCGTGGCGGGCCGGACGGAGCCTGCTGCGATCCCACCGAGCGGATGCCCGACGCGCACGCCGAGATCGCCGCGCTGGGCTCGCTGTATCTCGGGGGGCACCGGGCAGTGACACTCGCCCGAGCCGGGCTTGTCCAGGTCACCGATCCTGTCGTGATGAGCCGGGTGGATGCTGCGTTCACCGCGGACCGGTCGCCGCAGTTCGGCACCGAGTTCTGATCGCGGACGAGCGTCGGGCCCGACGGAAGAGCTCCGGTCGGGCCCGACGTGTTCCCAACTGACGTGCCTAGGCTCCCACCACGAAGCCGGCAGAGTTTAAGTTAGGCTAACCTTCGATCGCCGTCAACCCTGCGGCCTCGACCGCACCGCATTAGGCTCCACAACACGGGGCGACGCGGGCGGATCTGCTGCGCGTGGCCACAGCCACCAGTCCTGCTACGTCGCGGCCGTCGCACACACCTCGGTCAGCCTGGCCACGCTGATCGCCCTGGGCAGCGCCCCAGTGCTGGTGGTGACCGCCGACGCGGTGATCACCCGCTCATCGCGCTGCTCGCGGCCGCCGTACTAGGTGCCTGTTGCTCGGGGGATCGCCTCGGTGTGCCGAGCATCGCCGGGGCGCTGCTGGTCGTCACCGCGGTCGTGAGTTTTACGGTCCGGTTTCCCAGGTCAACACCTCGTGGAGCACTTGGAGCGCGCTGCCATCCACCCGACGCTCCACCAGT
This sequence comes from Pseudonocardiaceae bacterium, assembly GCA_035997545.1. Classification (GTDB taxonomy): domain Bacteria; phylum Actinomycetota; class Actinomycetes; order Mycobacteriales; family Pseudonocardiaceae. Next base: position 1,281 of record DASYIL010000246.1, on the reverse strand, counting down.
CCGTCCCCCGGAACAATCAGCGACGATGTCCGCTTACGCCACGCGAGACAATCGCAACTGAATCCCTTGATGTGGATAGTGTCAACCCAGTGACCAGTCACTCGGTTTCCCATTAGCGGCCCGTCCTCGCCTGGGGCGACCCGCCAGAACTCGAAGCCACACAGCTTGGCGTGGTCGAGCAGTCGCTTGGCGATCACCACATCCGGGCCGTCAGTGGTCATCGGGCACCATCCGCGTTCTTGCGGTGGTGCCGCCAGGGCACCGCTTTATACCTGCACCAGTAGGCGCAGGACTCACAGTAACTGGATTCCGAGTGGTCAGGCTCGCGGCGAGAACCACGGCGCCACCGCCTGGTTGGTTTCCCTGCACCAATGTGCTGCCCTCCTCGCGCTGACACGCGGCCACGCTCGGACCACCGCAGTCCAGCCGCCTAGTACGGATTCGCTATGGATGGCGGGACCGGCAACGGTGGTGGACACGTCACGGGCCCGGCGCCTGAAACATCGCGCGCTGATCGACGACCATCGGTGTCGCCCTTCGGGGATGCTGGGAACGAACGCCTCCTACCCTCGTCCCCGCCGCTCTTTCAAGCCACCCAGCACGGCTACGATCTGTACACGCCAGTCGTCCCCGTCGTACGGGGAGGCTTGCGCGAAGGACCGTTGCTCACGACAGTAGGAACATGACGACACAGGTCGTGGCTGAGCGTTCGCGCAGTGTTCGCCAGGAGCAGCTGCGGCTCTCGGCCTCATTGCGCGCACAACATCAGAGCTGGACGCAGGTCGCGGACGTATTCCGCCAGCGCTACGGTGTGAACGCCCGGGTTGCGCTGCGGCTCGCGCACGGCTGGAGTCAACGTCAGGCCGCTAATCTGTGGACTGAACGCTGGCCGGCCGAGCCCAAGACGTTCAAGAACTTCTCGTACTGGGAGAATTGGCCGAGCAAGACCGGCTATACACCGTCGCTGGACGTGCTCGGGCGGCTGGCCGAACTCTACGAATGTAGCGTCGGGGACCTGCTCGCCGACTACGCCGACTTCCGCCACCGCGACGTGACACATGGCGCCCGCCAGCACCTTGAACACGTGCACGCCGTCATTACACCCGCTAGTCAGAGAGATCTCGGTACCGGTCCGAACCTGGCTGCTCTGGCGGCGCGCCTTGACGAGATGGACGTGCAGGAGCTCGGACGGTTGAGCGTAACCCTGTCCCAGCAGGTTGACTGTAATATCGACCGGCGCGCGTTACTTCTCAAGCTCGCTGCCGGACTGTCGCTGGCAGC
>DASYIL010000245.1:0-3045 GCA_035997545.1 Pseudonocardiaceae bacterium | reverse complement strand
GGTAAGGACTGGCAACCCCATGATGTCCGCTCGCCACGTTGTGAATAGCTAGGAGACGAGACCGCGGCGGAATGCGCATGCCACGGCGTGGGCACGGTCGCTCACGCGGAGCTTGCGGAAAATCCGGTGGGCGTGGGTCTTGATCGTTGCCTCGGCCAGGGACAGCTCGCGGCTGATCTGAGGGTTGGTCTTGCCCTCGCACATTGCGCGCAGCACCTGCAGCTCCCGCTGGCTGAGGCCCGAGACGAGGTCCCCGGGGCCTCGAGGCGGGCTCGGCAACACCGCGGTGGTGGTCAGCGCGTGGGCCAGGGTGGCGACCAGCTCGGGGCGGGCGGCATCCCACCGCAGATAACCGCCGGCTCCGCGGCCGATGGTCGCGGCGATACCGCGGGCATCCTCATGCGGTCCGAACACGATGAGGTTGGCCGCCGGATACGCCCCGAGCAGGCGACCGGTCAGCTCGGCGCCGGTCGATCCCGCCGGACCGATCCCGACCAGCACGAGATCCGCCGGCTGGCGGGAGTATCGCAACAGCAGCTCATCAATGCCGGACACGCAGTCGATCCGCCGCACTCCCACCACCGCGGACATCACACGGGCCAGCTCCTCCCGATCGCTGCGACGACCTTCACCGATCAACACAGTCGTCATCGGGACCCCCTTCCACCGCTTCCCGTGCCCGGGTGACTCCTCGCCTGGCCTATCGGTCGAGGCGGCGGCGGCCTTGACCGCGCACGCGGCTCGTATTCCACTTAGTGAGGGCCGCAAACGGTAGTCCCAGGGCCCGCGCGGCCGCGGTTGTCAACGGTGCATGTGCGCGGGAAGCGGAAACGGCGGCGGACCAACTCGGGTGTTCCCCTGGGCCTGTGTGGCCTCTGGGGCTGGTGTGGCCTGTGTATAGAATTGTTGCGTGTCTGCTACGGCGTCGTCTGCCAACCCTGAGGGGCACGATCGCGCGCTCGATCTGCTGATCAGCATCGCCCTGGATGACCTAGACCAGGGAAACCTCGACGTCGAAACCGCACTGCGACTTGTGGCCCAACGTGCATGGGACCAGGGGTACCGAGCAGGCGACGCAAACCTCGGTGACGACTACCCCCAGGTTCAACACAAAGGCGAGGGCACGAGGGCTGGGTAACACCCCGGCGAGCCGGCAGACGCCACACCTAGTCCTGAGAACCGGGCAACCAGGGTCGCGGTCGGCTAGCCGAGCTCGATCCCGAGCCACTTCGGTGTAGTCGCATCGGGCGGCGAAGGTGGCCAGCAGCACGGTCGACACCAGGCGCCATGCGAGCCACTCGTGAGTGCATACCTACCGGTGGTCAACGCCGGTGTTGGGTCGGCGTGCGGATATGAACCAATGCGGCAAGCATGTGGGCTGCAATGCCGTGCGGGCCGCCGGAGGTGAGCCGGTACATGAGGTCGCCAAGCGAGCGCAGGCCACGGCGGCCGTGTACTGAGTAGCGGTCGAGCAGTCGATTCGCCAGCGTGGTGGCATTCGAGACGGCCGGTCTGTCGAGCAGAACCTGTTGGGCCCAGGAGTTGTATTCGTGGTACAGGGTGCGGCTTTCAGTCAGCGGTGCATGGGAGCGAGGCACCCCGGGGGTCCGGTGCTGAATGGCCTAGAACCGATACGCTGTTCGGACCATTACTGCCGCGTCCGGTTGTCCTCCCGTTCAGCGCGAGGTGATCCCAGGTGATTGAGCGCGTCGATGCGCGTGACGTGTCGTCGATCCGTCCGCTGACCGGGCGCCGCGCCTGGACCATCGTCAGTGGCCTGCTCCTGGTGGCGCTGCTGGGTTCGCTGGACCAGACGGTGGTCTCCACCGCGCTGCCCACCATCGTGGGTGATCTCGGCGGCGCGACCGCGTTGTCGGCGGTGGTGACCTCCTACCTGGTCGCCTCGACCCTGGCGGCGCCGGTCTGGGGTCGGCTGGGCGACCGGCATGGCCGCAAATGGCTGTTGCTGGTCGGCATAGTGATCTTCATCGGTGGGTCGGTGTTGTCAGGGCAGAGCCGGTCCATGACGGAGCTGGTCGTTTTCCGGGCCTTGCAGGGTGCCGGCGGCGGGGGTCTGCTGGTCGGGGCGCAGGCGGTCGTAGGGGACATCGTCTCCGCGCGGGAACGAGCGAAGTATCTCAGCCTGTTCAGCGCGGTGTTCTCGGTCATCAGCGTGCTCGGTCCGCTGGTCGGCGGGGTGGTCACCGACCAGCTGGGCTGGCGGTGGATCTTCTACCTGACGCTGCCGATCGCGGTGGTCGCCCTGGTTGTCCTGGGTTCGGCCATGCCCGGTCGCACCGCGCGGACCGGCGCGGGGGCCCCGTCGGCCCCGCTGGCGTCCCGAGAGCTGGTGCGCAACCGCACCTTCGTCATCTGCGTGCTGATCAGCCTCGTCTCGGGTTTCGTCGTACTCGGCATCACGATCTACCTCCCGCTGTTCCTCCAGGTTGTGCGGGGGGTGAGCCCGACCGCGTCGGGCCTGCAACTGGTGCCGCTGGTGGTCAGCGGGGTGGTCGCCTCACTCGGCTCCGGGTTCCTGATCGCCCGGCGCGGGCAGTACAAGATCTTCCCCCTCGTCGGGGCGGCGGCGGTGACGATCGGATTGCTGCTGCTGTCGCTGGTCGGACCGGACACCCCGACCGTGTCCATGCAGGCCTGCCTGATCACCATCGGCGCGGGGTTGGGCTGCATCGGGGAGGTGCTGATCGTCGTCGCGCAGGAGTCGGTGCCTGACAGCCAGGTCGGCACCGCCACCGCGACGATGACAGTGTTCCGCTCTGTCGGGGGTGTGCTGGGCACGGCGGTGCTCGGCGCGGCGTTCGCCGGGGCGTTGACCGGTGGGCTCGGCGGACTCCCTGTCGTGCCCGGGATCGCCGACGACATGACGCCGGCCCGGCTGGCCCAGTTGCCCGCCGCGGCCCGGCACGAGGTGGTCGCAGCCTACAGCTCGTCGATCCAGGACCTGCTGCTCATCGCGGCGCCGGCCTACGCGGTGGTCTTCGGCCTCGTTCTGCTGATGCCTGACTTCGACCCGCGCCACCACGC
>DASYIL010000244.1:0-10899 GCA_035997545.1 Pseudonocardiaceae bacterium | reverse complement strand
ACGGTGGTGGTTGGGGCCATGGTGGTGGCTGGGGCCAGGGGGGGCGGGGTGGCTGGGGTCACTGATAACTAGCCACCCGTTAGCGAGCGGGCGGTGATCTTCACTCCATTGAACGGCTGTGGGGATCACCGCCTACTTATGCTAAATAGCGAGATGCAACAGTGGAGTGGTAGTGCGGGAGGTCCTGAGGCGGCTGCGCCGCCCCGCGTCGGGAGACGGGGAGTTGGTGGAGGTGGCTCCGGCGGCGAGTTTGCGAGACGTTTTTCGTCGGTTTTGGCATGATGCCCCCGACGCCCACCAGTTCATATCGCCGCGCTGCCCCACGGCTATGACACCCGGGTCGGGCAACGCGGCCGGCTGCTCTCTGGTGGGCAACGCCAACGCATCGCCGTTGCCCGCGCCATGATCCGCGACGCCCTCATCCTGCTGCTGGATGAACCCACCACCAGCCTGGACGCTGCAGCCAGCGAGCGCATCTCGACCCCCTTATGCCGTCTGATCACAGGGCGCACCACCATCGTTATCTCGCATAACCTGCTTACCGTCGCCGACGCCAACCAAATCGTCTACCTCGAAGCCGGCCGCATCACCGAAACCGGCACACATGCCCAACTACTGGCCAACAACAACCACTATGTGCACCTCTACTGCCTCCATCACCAGCCAACACTCGCCAGGACGGGGCCCACACTGTACTGAATGAGAATTGACATGAAAAACGTGTGCGTCGGCGGTGGGCCGGCCCGGGTTGTACTTCGCCATCTCAGCAATGCGGCGCGACGCGGCGACGACATCACCGTCATCGAACGCGATCGCCCGGCGCCACCTACGGCTTGGGGCGGTTTGTATTGGGATGATCTACTGGACATCCTCCGCAACGACTCCGACAGCGCGCAGGCGCTACGCGCCGCATCCGTCCTGTGGCAAGAGCAGCGCGTGATCCTGCACAGCGAGCAGACCGCCTATCCGCCTGGGTACGTCATCAGCGTGGGCTGGGCGACCCTGCTCGACATTGTCGCCCAGCGTGCGACCGACTCGGAGTCGACGTCAGTACTGCCACGAGCTCGATGACACCTCGGCGTTGGCCGACGCCGACCTCTTCGTGGCCGCCGATGGGGCGAACAGCTCGTTTTGGATACGGGAGATGGCGAGGTTGACGATGCTGATGTCCAGGGTCGACATGATGCTTCCGACGATGAGCGCCGGCTCCACCTATCTGGGTGGAGCCGGGCTCGCGGACAAGATCGAGGTCATCGCCCGGGCCCAGCAACGCGGGGTCATCACCACCGACCTGGCACCGGCCGACCTGCTGGTTCTGCTCCTGGCGATGATTACCTCCCGGTTCCACGTCGCGCGCGCCATCCTCGATCCGGCCACCGAGGACGCCTGGTCGCCGCAACGTCTCCACCAGCACCGCGCAGCCCTCACCACCGCCGTAGGCCGCCTCGTCGCCCCCTCGCCACACCCTCAGCCCGGCGACACCGACCTCGAAAACCCGAGACAGGACTAAGCACCAAGGCCGGTGGCCACCCGGGCAGCCCTCGCCGAGCACCTCCACACCAGGCAGGACCGCCCGAATGTCGGGTGAGTTCCCTTCGGTGCGCTGATCAGCCGGATTCGGCGATCGGTGCTTGCGCTCTTGCCTCAGGGAGAGGCCCAACGCCGGCAGTGGCGGACCGATCATGGGTCGTGGAGCTACGCGAGGGCATGATTCTGTACCGGGCCGGCCTTCCTCGATCAGATACTCGCGTGCGTACTGGGCCGTCGGCCGGTGATCGGCCGCCGCCCATAGCCTCGGTACGCCGGGCCGGCCGGTCTCCGGATCAGGGGACGACCAGAACCGGACAGCACGGATGGTGGCACACCCGCTCGGCGACAGTGGGCCGAAACAGCATCGCCAGCCGCCCGTGGTGCCGGGCGCCCAGCACAATAAGCTGCACCGCCAGCTGCCTGGCGCGCTGCATGATGGCTTCCGCCGCTCGCTCCTCGGATGCGTCTAGCACTTCGCCCGTGGTCTTGACGCCCGCCGCGACCAGTTGCGCTGTCGCCTGGTCGACCAACCTTCGGGCCTGAGTGTCGACAGCGATGTCTGCGGGCGGCACCAGTAGCGGCACACCCGCTACCGGTGCCGCGACGATAGGCAAAGCGGCATGGATTGCACGTACGGAATGGACGTGCAGCACGTGCACGCTCACTCCGGCCAGCCGGGCCAGGTACAGACTCTGAGCCAATACGGCCTGCGCGTTGGGGGTTGTGTCGACCACGGTAAGGATCCGCTCGTACATCTTGCCCTCCGGCCGGCGCTGGCCCACCGCCACTGTCTAGGCACGGGATGAACCAAGCACGAGATGCGGTTGGCACGGGCCGTGTCTGAATACTTACCGCCGATCACTGTGGGGTCAATACGCCGGGGGGGCAATAATCTGGGGCAGGCTCATCCACGGACTCCGGTCAGGTGACCGGGGTGACGAGGTTCAGCAGGTCAGGGTTCCACGGGCACCCCACCGGCAGTGCCCCGTCGCAATGCCTCTTATCCGGCCAGCGCTGCCACGTCAGGGTCTTGGTCGGAGGCTGGTGCGCGCCCTGAGCGCAGAAATATCGCAAGGACGACTCCGGCGGCGGTGAGGATCGCGACGACGATGAACAGCCAATCCACGGCATTGGCAAAGGTTTGCAGCTGGGTCTGCTGGTCGAGGGCGTAGGTAGTCAGCCAGTCGGGGATCCCCGGCGGGCCGAGGTGCGGGGTGGGGGTGTTCGCGGGCAGCAAATCGGCACGGTTGCTCAGCCCCTGAGCCCGCTGGCGGTCTACCAGCGCGGTGGACGCCGCTACGCCCAGCGCCGACGATGTCTGCCGGACGACGTTGTTTAACGTGCTGCCCTGGCTGACCTGGGCTTGCGGGAGGCTGGCGATGCCGCTGGTAAAGATCGGCATCAGGCACAGGCCTATGCCCACTGCTCGGAAGGCCAGCATCCACATGATCTCTGATTGCGAGGTGTCCAGGCTAATCTGGTGCATCCGGTAGGTGGTCACGGCCACGATCAGCAGCCCGATGACGGCCGGCCACTGGGGGCCGATGCGGTCATAGAGCCGTCCGGAGATCGGTGTGAGCACAGCCATCGCCAGCGCCTGCGGCAGTAGCACGAGGCCGGCCGGGAACGGTGCCAGCCCCATCCCTTGCTGGAGTAGCAGCGGTATGTAGAACAGCACGGTGAACAACCCGATCGACAGCACCGAGATCAACAGCAGCGAGTTGGTGAACAGCCAGGAGCGAAATACCCGGACGTCCATTAGCGGCTCGTCCACTTCCAGCTCGATCACCACGAACAGGGCCAGGCTCAACACACTCACGGTGAGCAGTATCAAGATCTTATAAGAGCTCCATCCCCACCTCTGTCCCTCCGACAGGGCCAGCAGCAGGGTGAACAAGCCGGTGGCCACGGTGAGAAAGCCGAGCACATCGAAGCGGCCCGCGCGCCCACCAGGGAAATGGGGGAGCACCATCACCGCGGCGATGGCACCCATAATCGCGATGGGCACGTTGACGTAGAAGATCCAGCGCCAGCTGACGTACTCGACCAGGTAGCCGCCCAGGCTCGGCCCGATGCCCGGCGCGACGAGGACCCCGAGGCCATACAGGCCCATCGCGGTCCCGATCTTTTCCCGGGGGACGATCCGGTAGAGGATTATTAGTGTGATCACCGGGAGGATGCCCCCGCCGATGGCCTGTACGATCCGGAAGGCCACCAGGGTGTTCAAGCTCCCCGCTAGCCCGCACAGGGCTGAGCCGGCTCCGAAGCCGAGCAGTGAGAGGATGTACAGGCGGCTGAGCTCGAAGCGGGCGCTGAGCCAGGCGCTCAGTGGTACCACCACGCCCTCGGCGAGCGTGTAGCCGTTGGCCACCCATTGGACCTGATCGGTGGTCCCCCCGAACTCGTTTTGGATGCGGGAGATGGCGACGTTGACGATGGTGGTGTCCAGGACCGACATGAAGCTTCCGACGACGAGCACCACCAGCGGCACCACCCACCCCCGGGTGAGAGCCGGGGTGGCGGGGGCTGAGCCCGGGCCGAGTGCGGCCTGGTCACCGTTGCCGTCAGCTCCAGCGGAGCCGTTCGGATGGTGAGCGGAGGCTAGGGTCATGACTCGCCCAGCTGGATCGCCAGGCCGGGACACAGCCGGGCTACCTGGCGGGCCGTGTCGCCCAGTTGCGCGGGCGGGCGCTCCTGCAGCAGCACGACGGCGCCCTCCTCGTCGCCGTGGTCGAACACCTCCGGTGTGATCAGCACGCACTGGCCGGCGCCGACGCACCTGTCCTGATCGACGATCACTTTCATCGCGTGCACCCTTTACCTGTGTGCTGCGTGTCGGCGGGAATGGCGGTTACTAATCAGTTAGATCCAAGGGTGGCACAAGGTGCCTCGCTCGTCAATAACCAGATAGTTACAGTTGGTTGCTCGGTCTCCAGGCTGTGGGCGTGCCTCCGATTCCACCGTCGGCAGGGCTCGGCTGTTGGAAGCCGCTAATCGCCCTCACCCAAGCCCGCGGCGTCGGCTCCCGCGCCTATCTGGATAAGCTCACCGCCCGCGGCAAGCCCCGTACCGAAGCCCTGCGCCTGCCGCGCCGTCAGTTCTCCGAGGCCGTTTTTACCGCCTTGCGCGCTGGCGAAGGGCCCCGGCGGAGGTTAGGTCGCGGCCGCTCTTTTGCTGGTGAGGAATTGGGATGGGGACCGCCGACCGGCTTCTTGGATTGGACTCGTCGGCCGTGCGGTGTTTTGCCCCATGGCTTCACTACTGAGATCCCCGTCGCTCCAAGCAGCAGCATCAGCGTAATCGACCTTGCGATCAGTGTGTGCATCGCGGCCGGCTCGCCTGTCCCGGCGACAATCTGGTGCAGCTGGGGTAGCAGCAATAGCAGTCCGGTGACGGTCAACGCGAGGGCGATTGCGAACTTGGAGAGCACCCACCAGTGCCGCACCAGGCCCCATGGGGTGCACAGCCCGAGCACCAGCCCGCTGGCTAAGGACACGAACACGACTGGAATCAGCACCCAACAGGCGATCACGGCCATCGCGCTGGCGATCCCGGCCTGCACTGTCGGGTTTTCGCGCGTGAGGCTGGTTACCGCCAGCGCCACCAGGGCGCCGTCGAGCCCGAGCCACCCGACCGACATCGCGACGTGGATGGTGAGCAGGGCCGCTCGGGCCCGGCGCGGAAGTTGCGGGATCGCAAAACTTGTTGCGGCAACGGCCGTCAAGGCTGCCCCCAAGCTGCCGGAAGATTGAGTCCTTGGTGGCGTACGCACCCAGCCAGTCTGGGGTCCCCGGCGGGCGAGGTGCGTGTATCACTAACCAGTTAGCTCCAGGATGGCACGATGGTGCCCACTCGTCAATAACTAGATAGTTACAGTTCGTCGATCGGTGTCTAGGCTGCGGGCATGGCACCCGATTCCACCGCCAGCAGGGCTCGGCTACTGGATGCTGCCCTCGCGGAGTTCGCCCGGCATGGGCTTGCTGGCGCGCGGGTGGACCGGATCGCGGAGGCCGCCCAGGCCAACAAGCGCCTGATCTATGTCTACTACGGCAGCAAGGAGCAGCTCTTCGATGCGGTCCTCAGACAGCGCGTGGGCGCGGTTTTCGATGCCGTTCCCTTCACCGCCGAGGATCTGCCCGGTTTCGCGGGTGCCCTGTTCGACCACCTCCTGGCCAGTCCGAAGCTGCTGCGGTTGGGCAACTGGGACCAGCTGCAACGCGCGGACCCGTCGGCTGCCGAGCTGGAATGGGGCCGCGACAAAATCGAGGTCATCGCCCGGGCTCAGCAATGCGGGGTCATTACCACCGACCTGGCACCGGCCGACCTGCTGGTTCTGCTCCTGGCGATGATTACCTCCCGGTTCCACGTTGCGCGCGCCATCCTCGATCCGGCCACCGAGGACGCCTGGTCGCCGCAACGTCTCCACCAGCACCGTGCAGCCCTCACCACCGCCGTAGGCCGCCTCGTCGCCCCCTCGCCACGCTCCCAGCCCGGCGACACCGACCTCGAAAACCCGAGACAGGACTAAGCACCAAGGCTGGAGCGAACTACCCGAAGGCACCATCCCACCGCCGAACCCTGCCGGCGGTCGAGTCGACAGGCACCCACCGCCGTTGACGCTTCGACCCGCGAACTGTAACTATCTGAAACTATCTGATTATTGACGAGCGGGCACACTCGTGCGATCCTGAATCTAACTGGTTAGTGATCGATATCAAGGTCGCCAGGGAAGAGCAGTGCCCGGGACAGGGACGGAACAAAATGAGGATCAAGGGACGTCAACGCATCGCGATTGCCCGGGCCATGGTCCGCGACGCGCCCACCTTGCTGCTGGATGAGCCCACCACGAGCCTGGATGCCGACGCTGCTCAACGCACCCTGACTCCACTGCGCCGGCTGATCACCGGGCGCAGCCACCAGGCGAAATCACTACGCCAACCTCTACCGCCTTCCAACGCAGCGCAGAAATAGCGACCGCACGGATGGAGCAGTGATATGAAAACCGTGTGCATTGGTGGCGGACCGGCCGGGTTGTACTTCGCCATCTCAGCGGAAATGCGCGACGCCGGTCACGACATCACCGTGATCGAACGCGATCCCGCCGGCGCCACCTACGGTTGGGGTGTCGTGTACTGGGATGATTTGTTGGACATCCTTTTCCGCAACGACGCTGAGAGCGCACAGCAGATACGCGCCGCATCGGTGCTGTGGCGGGAACAGCGGGTGATCCTGCGTAACGAGCAGACGGCCTATATGCCTGGGTGTGGCTTCAGCGTGGGCCGGGCAACCCTGCTGGAGGACATCCTGGGCGAGCGTGCCACCGAACTCGGGGTCAATATCCAGTACTGCCGCGAGGTCACTGACACCTCTGCCCTCACCGACGCTGACCTCGTGGTGGTCTGTGACGGTGCGAACAGCCGGCTGCGGCAACGCCACGGCGACCACTTCGGCACCCGGGTGGACATCGGCGGCAACCCCTACATCTGGCTGGGCACCGACAGAGTCTTCGACAGCTTCAGCTTCGCCTTCGAACAGACCTCAGCCGGGTGGATCTGGTTCCACGCCTACCCCTCGGCCGCCGGGTTCAGTACCTGCATCGTGGAGTGCACCCAGCGGACCTGGCAGGCACTCGGCTTCGACTCGTTGAGCAGCGAGGATAGCGCCGGACTCCTGGAGAAGATCTTCGAGCATGCCCTCGATAGCCATGCGCTGATCAGTCAATCCCGTGGCGAACCGGCGCGCTGGCTGTGCTTCACCCAGGTCACCAACAAGGCCTGGTGCCACGACAACCTGGCCCTGGTGGGTGATGCCGCCCACACCACCCACTTCACCCTCGGATCGGGCACCAGGTTGGCGATGATCGACGCCGTCATGCTCGCCCAAAGCCTGTATGAACACGAAGACCCCACTGCCGCGGTACAGGACTATGACCGGCGAGGCCGCGCAGCGCTGCGCCCCATCCAAGCCGGTGCGCGTACCAGCATGGCCTGGTTCGAGCGCGCTGACCGCTACCTCGACCGGGACGCTGTGGCCTTCACCTACGCCATGTCAGCACGGCAAGGGGCCCAACCACCTTGGCGCTACCAGATGCACCTCGCTGCCCAAATCCTAGCCGTGCGGACGGCGATGCGCGGATTTGACACCGCCCGACGCTGGTCCCTCGCACGCCGCCGAGGAGAACCGACCGCTGTCTCCGGGAGTGGGTCAACATGAGCATGGAAGGCACCGCACCGGCGCCAGCCGCGCCAGCTGACCAACTGCCCACCGATGGCGCCGCAACCACGACACCACAGCGGCGCAAGCTCAAACGCTCCACTCGCATCTCCCTGGTTGTGATCCTCATCGTGGCGGTGATCGCCGGCGTCGGTTTCGCTGTCAGCTACTTTCTCAATGCCCGCAACTACGTCACCACTGACAACGCCCAGGTCGATGGCGACAAGATCATGATCAATGCCCCCACCAGCGGCTGGCTCGAGGACTGGCGCATCAGCCTGGGCAGCGTGGTGCACAAAGGCCAAGTCGTTGGCCGCATAAAGATCAACAGCGGGTTTACTCAACCGCTCATGAGCATCCGCGCGCCAACTGATGGCACCGTGGCGGTGGACAACGGTGTGGTGGGTACGTATGTCACCACCGGCACCCAACTTGCCACCGCCTACAACTTGGACAAGATTTACGTCACCGCCCGCGTCGACGACACCGACATCAAGGCAGTCCGCCCCGACCAGCTGGTCGACATCAGCGTCGACGCCTATCCCGATGCCCCGATCACCGGCCGCGTCCGGGATATCCAAGCCGGCGCCGCCTCGGTGTTCTCGCTGTTCCCTCAGTCCAACACCCAAGGCACTGGCAACTTCCAGAAGGTCACCCAGGTCATACCAGTCAGGATCTACTTCGACAACCTTAATGCCCTCAACAACCTCGACCTCGCTCCCGGCATGAACGTCACCGTCCACATCCATAAACACTGAACAACTGGTCTACCACGCTAGTGCTGGGCCAGGTAGCGCGTAACGGAGGGGTCGAGACTGCCCGCGCGCTCGCCAGCGCGAATGCCGAGGCGACCCTGGCCGTGCGCAATCTCAAGGCCGGCGAGCACACCGCCGAAGACATCATCGCCAGCACCGGCAACTAGCAGGTCGGCGTCGCACCGCTCGACCTCGCTAATCAGGGATCGATCGCGGCGTTCGTCGCCAACTGGGACGGGTCGCTGCACGTCGCACTGATGGTGCATGCTGGATCTGGTGCGCTTCCTGGAGGTTTCGGAGTCTGATCGGGTCGTGTTGAAGCGGTGTGTTCGGGATCGCGGTGCGGCGGATCGGGATGTGCAGCGGGCGCGAATGCGTTGCCGCCGAGCACGATGCGCCGGGGTGCTGGTGATATGTCGACCGAATCGGCGATGGCCGCGGCGATCTTGACGGGTCACCGGGCACGGCCAGCAGAATGGCACCAGGATCGACGTCACCGGCGAGCATGCCGCAGATCTGGCCGAGGATGCCGTCCTGATAGGCGGCGATCGGTTCGGCCATGGCGAGGTGGCGATTGAAGTTCGTCCGGGTGCCGTTCAACCAGCGTCGTTTCGATGCCGAAGGGCGCCAGTTCGATGGCGGCGGACTCGTAGAAGCATTCGATGCCCTCAGCCGCGCCGAGCACGCGAAACCGGCGTTGGACACCACCACATCGAGCCGGCCGAATCGGACGATCGCGTCTGCGACCACCCGCTGGATGGCCGGTGTGGCAGGGCGACGCCGGTGAGGCGTTCGGCCTCCGCCCACAGGCGAGCGTTGGTCGCCGGGTCCAGGGCCCGGCAGGGCGGCCGGGCGGTGACGGTGGGGCCGACCAGGCCGCATCGTCCGCCTGGACCATAGTAGCCGCCGGCGACGGCCTCGGGACTGGTCGCGGCATTGAGCACTGCGTACAGGGTCGGTTGATCGATTCGATGTGTCGATGCGGGGCTGGCCGGAGCCGGTCAGTCGAGTGGTATCTCGGTCTTGTGCTCGTTGAGCCAGGAGTCGAGGGACTGGAGATCAGGGTTGAGCTCACGTACCAGGTCGAGGTCCCGGACTCCGGTGAAGTATTCGGACGCGTCGGAATAGAACTGGTACATGTTGGCGATTTCCAGGGCGCCGGGCTGCCCGGATGCCCGCACCTGGCCGTGGGTGAGCGGCCGGTAGACGACCTTCTCGCCGAGCACCGCGGTGAACTTCGCGGCGAGCTCTTCTCCGGTCACGTGGGCGCCCGCGATGCTCACCGTCTTGCCGATGAATTCAGCACCGCGACGGAAGACACCGAGCGCGGTCTTCCCGATGTCGTCGGCCGCGATGAGCGCCATCTTGTTGCCTGCCATCGGGATGGTCAGGACCAGCTCGCCGTTCTCGTCACGGTGCGGGCCTTGCCCACCGACGATGAATGACTCGTAGAAGAAGGTCGTTTGCAGGAAGGTGGTCGGCACTCCGAGCTCGGTGAAGAACGCGTTCGCTTCGGCCTTCGCGTCGAAATGCGGAACCTTGTAGGTGCCCAGGATGGTCGGGACGTCGCTGCCGAGTCGCTCGAAGTGCGGCCGGGTGTCTTCGAGGGTGGACCACACCACGTGGCGCAGGCCCGTGTCCTTCGCGGCCCTCGCCGCCGCGGCGGCTTGGGCGAGTTCCATCTCGGCGCGCGTCCGCGCCTTCTCCTGCTCGGGCGTCTGTTGCGCCCAGAAGTTCGTGACCACAAAGGCGCCGTACGCGCCGTCGAAAGCCTTGCGAACACTCGCCTGGTCGTCCAGGTCGGCTTCGACCACCTCAACCCCTTGCGTAGCGAGTTCACGCGCCTTGCCCGAGTCGGCATTCCTGGTCAGGGCCCGCGCGGTGAACCGACCCTGCGGGTCGGCCTGGATCGCCCTCACCAGGCCGCCGCCCTGCGAGCCGGTCGCACCCACTACGGCAATGATCATTTTCTCGGTCATCCTCTACTCCTGTGGGTCGGATACTTCTCGTGTGGCCACGTTGACACCCGAGCGGGTGTGCGTGTCATGCGTTGAGAGTGTGAGCCGGCAGGGTTGGCTCGCATCTGCCAGTGGCTAGTCGTCGCTGCTGGTCGGTAGGTGTGTAGCGTGGGTGCTGGTGTAGATGGCCACACATTTCCCGATCCGAGGGTGCGCGGCGGAGCTGAAGGGCCGGCGCGGTGAGTGTGGCGTGCTCGACGAGCTTGTCGGCGCTGTTCGCGCGGGTCAGAGTCGGGCGCTGGTGGTGCGGGCGAGCCTGGGGTGGGCAAGACGGCGCTGTTGGACTATGTGGTCGAGCAGGCGTCGGGCTGCCGCGTGGTGCGCGCCGCGGGGGTTCAGTCGGCGCGCCTTCCGGTTCCGCAGCGCGACGCGTTGCGGACGGC
>DASYIL010000243.1:0-24533 GCA_035997545.1 Pseudonocardiaceae bacterium | reverse complement strand
GGGGTAGTGGCCGGTGCAGTTGCCGCCGGGCTCGCCCACCAGCGTCGCTCCCGCCTATAACCTCGGAGGTCAGCCGAGGAATGTGTTACGGCGCTGGGCGAGTAACTGGTAGAGGGTCCGCTGGATGGTCTCGCGTACCTGGTCAGTAAGATTGAAGACCAGCATCGGTTCCTCAGCGGCATCTGGTCCGTAGGCGTCGGTGTGAACCGGCTCGCCGAACTCGATGTACCACTTGGACGGTAATGGGATCATCCCCAGCGGCCCCAGCAGCGGGAAGAACGGCGTCACCGGGAAGTACGGGGCGCCAAACAGCCGGGCCAGGGGCGCAATGTTGCCGATCATCGGGTAGATCTCCTCAGCGCCCACGATGGAGCACGGGATGATGGGCATCTGAGTACGTAACGCTGCGGAGACGAACCCCCCACGCCCAAAGCGCTGCAGCTTGTACCGGTCGTGGTAGCGCTTGCCGATGCCCTTGAATCCCTCCGGCCACACGCCGACCAGCTCACCGGAGGTGAGTAGCCGCTCGGCATCAGAGGTGCAGGCCAAGGTCTGGCCCGACTTGCGGGCCAGCGAGCCGAGCAGCGGGGTGCTGAACACCAAGTCGGCGCCGAGCATTCGCAGGTGCCGCCCAGCCGGATGATGGTCGTGCAGCGCCAGCGTGGTCATCAACGCATCCAGCGGCAGCGTCCCCGAGTGGTTGGCGACCACCAGTGCGCCGCCGTCGGAGGGCACGTGGTGCATGCCGATCGTCTCGACCCGGAACCACCGACGGTACAGCGGGCGCAGCAAAGGGAGCAGCACGTTCTCAGTCAAGTCGGGGTCGAAACCGAACTCGTCGACGCTGTAGTCACCGCACAACCGCCGGCGCGCGAATGCCAGCAGGTCGGCCAGATCCCGGTACCAGTGCGGATCGACCGGCTCGCCGGCCTCGGGCGCAGCTCTCAGCGCGCTGGCGGTCGCCCCGTGGTCGGGGCGGTGCAGCGGAATCACTCGCGCTTCCCGCATCGGCATCCACCTCTTTCTACCCCGAAGTTCGGTCTGATCCGAACTAACACAGCAGCGCCGCGAACTTCAGCAGGCCACGCTCGGCAGCGGCCACCCGCTTCGGGTCGATTGTGGGCCGCAACGCCCGGCCGCGCACGAAGTCGTCGAACGCCTGAACGGTGGTCCACCGAGGCGTGAAGCCGAACTCGGTGCGCAACCGGGTCGTGTCTAGTACCCGGCCGAAGTTGAGGAACCGGGTCTGCTCCGGGGAGTAGTCGATGAGCTGACTACTGCGCAGCAGCCGCCCGACGGTGGCCACCGCCGGCTCAGGTACCGGGGCTGGGATCCGACCAGCCCGCCGGATTGCCTGGGACAGCAGCAGCACCCCGTCGCCACCGACGTTGACAACGCCGGGCAATGGCTCCCGAGCGGCCCGCTCCAGCACCGCCAGCGCGTCCTCCTCGTGCAGCAGCTGCACCCGGGGGTCGTAGCCCAGCACCATCGGCACCACTGGCAGCGCGAAGAACCGAGTCAGGGCGGAATCGATGCGGGGGCCGATGAAATTGGTGAAGCGCAGCACCGTGACGTCCACATCCTGGCGCCGCCGGGCGAAACCACGAACGTAGCCCTCGATCTCCACCGCGTCTTTGGCGTAACCCGAGGCTGGCAAGTCCTTCGGTTCATCCCGCTCGGTGAACATCGCCGGATCCCGCGGACTCACCCCGTACACCGCACTGGTGGACTTCACGACCAGCCGAGTCACCGTCGTCGACTTCTGGCAGGCCGCCAGGAGCTGCATCGTGCCGATGACGTTCATCTCTTTCATCGCGCTGCGCCCACCCGAATCACGCGGGTTGGCGCTCATCGAGGCGTGCACCACGGTGTCGACCTTGGCAGTGGAGATCACTTTGGCGATCAGCGGGTTGCGCAGGTCGGCACGGACGAACTCGGCGCGGCCCATCCGCCGTAGCAAGTCTCGGCCGGGCGGCACGATGTCCACTCCCAGGACACGGTCGATACTGGGATCAGCCGCGAGCCGAGCGGCCAGCTGACCGCCGACGAAGCGGCTGACTCCAGTGACGAGGACCGTGGAGGGCGACATGCTGCTCCATGGGCACGCGCGGCGCCAGGACACCATGCTACGGGTGCGCTCGGGCTGCCGGTACAAGCAGCGGTGTGATGCCCGCCGCAGCTGTCGCTGAGGAACCCGGCAGGCGATCGGGTTGAGCTACTTCTTCAGCTTGCGACGCTGAACCCGAGTCTTACGCAGCAACTTGCGATGCTTCTTCTTGGACATGCGCTTGCGGCGCTTCTTGATCACCGAGCCCATGCTCGGCCTCCTCGCTGGTCGTGGGTGCCGTAAGAAACCACCCGGCAGCGAGCGCTGCGGGTGCCAGAGATCGCCCAGGCTACCCGTGCGCTCATCCGTGGCCCGCAGCCGGCCGGATCTCACCCCGCATCGAAGTAGGCTTTCTCCAAATATCCGTGCACGGCGACCTCCGGAACCCGGAAAGAGCGCCCGACGCGCACCGCGGGCAGCTCACCAGCGTGCACCAACCGATAAACCGTCATCTTGGACACCCGCATCATCGCGGCCACCTCGGCGACCGTGAGGAATTGCACCGTGCCCGGCCCAGCTTGTTCGTTCGTCGGCATGCGTTATCGCGTCCTCACCACGTCGCGCGCCGCTGGGCTTCCCCTCCCGCGGTCCGTGACGCTCGTGTTCTGATGAGAGTAGCGGGACAGGTGGTGCCAGTGCGACTGCCATCTCCTGGAGTGGGCACCAGTCCTGGGCTGGTATCAGTCCTGATGGGCGAGCCCGAGTTCGACCGACCGCTCCCGCGCCGCCTCGATGGCGGCCAGCAACGCGGCCCGCACACCGTGGCGCTCCAGCTCCCGGATCGCCATGATCGTCGTCCCGCCGGGGGAGGTCACCGCCTCGCGCAGCAGCACCGGGTGTTCACCGGTGTCGCGCAGCATCCGGGCCGCCCCGATCGCGGATTGGGTGATCAGCTCGGTCACCACCGGTCGAGGCAACCCCAGTAGTATCCCCGCGTCGATCATTGCCTCGACCAGGTAAAAGAAATAGGCCGGGCCGGACCCGGACAGCGCCGTGACGGCGTCCTGCTGGCTTTCCGGCACCCGGACCACCTTGCCCACGCTGCCGAGCAGTTCCTCGGTCAGCTTCAGGTGGGCCTCGGTGGCGAAGCGGCCGCCGGACACCGCGCTCATCGCCTCGCCGACCAGCATCGGGGTGTTGGGCATGACCCGCACGACCGGCACACCGTCGGGCAGCCGGCGCTCGTAGAGCGCGGTGGGCAGCCCCGCGCACAGGCTCACTATCAGGGTGCCCGAGCCGACCAGCCCGGCGAGCTCGGCCAGCAGCGGGTCGATGTCCTGCGGCTTCACCGCAACGACCAGGACGTCGGCCTTGTGCGCGGCGGTGGCGGTGTCGACTGCGCGTACCCGGTAGGTCTTTTCGAGCTGGGCGGCCCGATCAGGGTAGCGCTCGGTGAGCATCAGATCGTCCGGGCTGCGACCAGCAGCGATCATTCCGGACAGCAAGGCCTCGCCGATCTTGCCGGCACCCAGGACCGCGATCGTAGTCACGACCGCAGAGTGCCACAGGCATCGTGCAACAGTGCGTTCTGGGGACAGACTGCAGTACTCCGCCCCCCGTTCACTGCAATCTGTCCCCAGAACGCAGCAAAGCGCGGAGGAAGAAGGCGAGGTTGCCGGGTCGCTCGGCGAGCCGTCGTGTCAGGTAGGAGTACCAGTCCGATCCGTAGGGCAGGTACACCCGGACAGTGTCTCCGCCTGCGGCCAGCCGTCGCTGCTCGGCCGGACGAACTCCGTAGAGCATCTGGTACTCGAAGCTGCCCGGTGGGCGCCCGTACCAGCGGGCTCGCTCACCCACGATGTCGATCAGCCGCGGGTCGTGAGTGGCGAACATGGGGTAGCCCGGTCCGGCAAGCAGGGTGTTGGCGCAGCGCACAAAGCTGCGCGCGACCTCGTCCGACGTCCCGAAGGCCAGCTCAGGCGGTTCGGCGTAGGCACCCTTGCACAGCCGGACCCGGGCGCCCTGGGCCCCCAGCGTCCGGCAGTCGTCCACAGTCCGGTGCAAGTAGGCCTGCAGCACCGCCCCAGTGGTGGGCCAGCTGCAGCGTAGGTCGGCGTGCACCCGCAGGGTCGAGTCGGTGAGGGTGTGGTCTTCGGCGTCCAGGGTGACGGTGGTGCCGGCCAGCTCGGCGGCGGCGCAGATCCGGGACGCATTGCGCAACGCCAGTGCCTCGTCGAGGCGCTGGCCCACCGCGGACAGTTTGACGCTGACCTCGGCCCGGTTGGCCAGACCCGCTGCATGCAAGCAGTCCAGCAGTTCAAGGTAGGCGTGCACGGTGCATTCTGCACCGGCCTCGTCTGCAACACTCTCCCCCAGGTGATCCAGGGTCACGGCGAGACCATCGGCCACCAGGGCGTTGGTCGCGGCCACTGCCTGCTCGGTGCACACCCCGGCCACGAAGCGGCGGACAACGTACCGGCTGATCGGGGCAGTGGCGACGAGTCGACGGACAGTCGGATTGCCGGCAGCAGTAAGGATCAGCGAGCGCAACATGGATGCACGCTAGCGCGGTCGGACTACCGACACTGGCGCGCCCACAAACACATCTGTACTGTTGTGAACATTGATGTTCGTATCGGAACCGTTCAGTCTCCGCCGTCGTTGCTGCAGACGGCCACCGAGGTCCTGGTCGTGGATCCCTCGGCGTCGCTTAGCGATGTGGCGACAGCGGCGGGGATTGGTCGGACCACGCTGCACAAGCTGTATCCGACCCGGCACGCCCTGCTGGTGGCGCTGGCGCACGACGCGCTGGATCTGTTGGAGCGCACCGACCGGGAGGTGGGGCTCGACGCGCCGGGCACGCAGGCACCGGCGGTGCTGCGCCGGCTCGTCACAGCGGTGATACCGCTGGGACCTCGCATGGCGTTCCTGCGCCGGGAGCGTTCGCTAGACACCGAGCCGGAGCTCATCGCCCGGGTGGAGGCCCTCGACGCGCCGGTCCGCGCGTTGGTGCGCCGCGCCCAGGCCGAGGGCGTGTTCAGCGCAGACCTGCCCGATGAGTGGGTCGTCGCGTCGCTCAACTCGCTGGTATTCACCGCGTGGGCGCTGATCGCCCAGGGCCGGATCGCGCCGATCGCCGCACCCGAGCTGGTGATGCGCATCCTGCTCGGCGGGATCGAGACACCGCACTCTCCCAGGAGCTGACATGCCCGCAATTGATCACAACAGGCTGCGCCGGATGCGCACGACCGGGCGGATCGCCGCCGGCAGGGCGACCTTATGGGCGTTGGCGCAGTCCGGGGACCTGCTCAGCCGGTTCCGGCAGCCCGGGCCGCAGCAGGACGTGTACGCGCTCTACGAGCGGATGCGCGCACACGGCCCGGTCTACCGCAGCCGCACCGGGGTGCACGCCGTCACCTCCCACGCCCTGTGCAGCCAGGTGCTGCGCGACCCACACTTGCGGGTGCGCAACCTGCGCAACCATCGCCTCGGCTACGACGAATTGACTTCCGCGGCCAGCGGGTCACCGCCGGAGTCGTTCCTCGTGCAGGACCCGCCCGATCACACCCGGCTGCGCCGCATCGCCGCGCCGGCGTTCCGACCCAAGCTGATCCGCGGCTACCGGTCCCAGATCGAGGCCATCGCCCACGACCTGCTCGACCGCGCCGCCCGGCGCGGGTCCTTCGATCTGATCGCCGACTTCGCCGCGCCCCTACCGATCACCGTGATCACCACGCTGCTGGGGATCCCCGACGCCGACGTTGACCACTTCGCCCACATCGGCGCGGTGGTCGGCCGATCGCTCGATGGCGTGTTCTCGATGCGGCAAGCCGCCGACCTCCGCGCGGCCAACGACGACCTCACTGCGTTGTTCACCAAACTCGAACACCAACGCCACCACCACTCCGCTGACGACGTGCTGAGCATCCTCACCAGCGCCAAGGCCGACGACAAACTCAGCCTCGACGAGCTCGTCGCCACCTGCAGGCTGCTGCTCATCGCCGGATTCGAGACCACGGTCAACCTGATCGGCAACGCCACCATGGCGCTGGCGCAGCACCCCGACCAATGGAACCTGCTGCGCGACGACCCGGCCCGGGCGCCGGCGGCGGTGGAGGAGACCCTGCGCTGGGACCCGTCGGTGCAGGCCACCGGGCGGGTCGCGCACGAACCCGTCGAACTGGCCGGAAGGGTCGTGCGCCCGGGCACTCAGGTGATGCTGATGCTCGCCGCGGCCAACCGGGACCCCTCCACCTACCCCAACCCGGCCCAGTTTGACATCACCCGCGACGGCGGCCCCGAACATCTGGCCTTCTCCAGCGGCATCCACTACTGCCTCGGCGCCCCACTGGCCCGCCTCGAAGGCGAGGTGGCCCTGCAGGCCCTGGCCCAACGGTTCCCGCAGCTCCAGGTGACCGGCCCGCTGCAGCGCCGCCCCAGCAGCACAATCCGCGGCTACACCAGCATCCCTATAACCGCACCCACCCTCGCGGCCACACCATGACCCGGCTCCGGCGTCGGGCTCCCGGTGGCCAGCTACTACGGGTTGCGCCTGGCAAGCACTAAATCACGCCGACAACAGCCGTTGGAAGAACTCGCGGTAGCGCTGGAAGCTCACCCGCAGCTCCTCCGTCGACGTCGTCCCGCTCGGGTGCTTACTCCCGACGTTGGCGCGGATCTCATCCAGCGTCCGGTCGATCAGCTCGCTGGCCTCGTGCACCGCACGCGGTGGATCGTCGACAAAGGTGCCCTGCACTCGTTGCCACTCGTCGCGCAGACTGGCGACATCGTTGAGCAGGCCCACCCGTGCTGCGCTGCCTTCGGCGGCGGGCTGATCGCCAGACTGGCCACGGAACTCCGCTGGCAGCCGAGTCGGCTGCAGCTTGGGTTCGCGTTCGGCATCGTGGGGTGCGGTAGCAGCCGGTCGGTCGGCGTAGCCGGGCCCGCCGGTGCTGTAGTCAACGGGCGCGGAATTCCTCTCCTGGTCAAGCTCGTGGGGTCGCTGGGTCTCCTGGACCGGGCTAGAGTCGGGACGGTCCACGATGCCCCCGCGATCCGCCGGATCCGGATCCCTTGGATGGTCGGTGCGTGTCTCGGCCCGTCGATTTTCCTTGTCGCGGACGCGGCTCAACTCAGTGTCGACGAAGCGGCGTACTCGTCCACCCAGGCCTTCTCGCCGTTCGTGCTCCCCCTGGTGTTCCTGCGGCGTGCTCACGCTGGATCTCCGTTCCTGATGTCTCAACGTTTGCTTACCGTGACTGCACGAGCTCGTCGAACAGCGCGCGGTAGTGCACGAAGGCCTGCCGCAGTTCCTCGGTATCGGAGGCTCCCGAGTTGCCATGATGGGCGTGCCGGACGGCATGTGCGGCGCGGTAGTGCTCCACGATCTGCGGGTGATCGGCGGCCATCAGCTCGGCGCGCTCACTGAAGTCCTCAACGGGGTAGCCGCGATCGCGCATCACGTCCGTGACCAGCCGGTCGGCTTTATCCAGCGCAGGTCCGGGCCGGTCGACGAACTCGCTCTGCACGGCGTCCCAGCGGTGGGTGTACCGGTCCCGGGCCGCGGGCTCCAATGGGCGGATGTCAAGCCGGTCGCGCCGATCCGCGACCTGGCTCAGGTGCTGGTCTGCATCGCGCTCACTGCCACGGGCCTGCACCTCGCGTTCGTATTCGGGTCCGAATCGTTCCTGCAGGCTGGCGCGGCGGCGCTGGCGGGCGTACCACACCGCGAACAGCACAGCGGCCGCGAGCACGACGATCCCAACAATGATTACGATGACCGTGTCCATGACAACTCCTTCGATTGACCGAACCAGGTGGGGACATACCCGCTGTCTGGGCAATCACACATGGACACACCCGTTCGGCCTATTGACCGGATGCCCGCCACTCACAGGTGTAGGCGGCGAAGAGCAGGGCCTCGGTCAGGCGACGCAGCACTCCGGGCGCGCCGGGTACCCACCTCGAGCACCACGGCGCTGGTGAACCCGCGGTCCGCCAGCGCCCGGCACACCTCGACACAAGGTTGGCTGCCCGACCGAACGACGACTACCCGCCCGGCGCACCGTGATCATCAGCGACGTGCGCGGCTGATCGGCCGGTGGAATCAATCACGCCGACGGCAGTCGTCATTCGTGGTGACTCGCGGCCTCACTCAGGTGCTGCTCTGCGTCGCCCTCGCTGTCGCTCGCCTGCACCTCGGGCACGTCCTCGGGTCCGGGTTCTTGCTCCAGGCTGACGGAACGACGCTGGCGGGTGTCCCGTATCGCGAACCGCACGGCCCCCGCGAGTACGAAGATCCCGGCGACGATCTCAACGACGATAACGATATTCATGACCAGCCTCCACACTTCTTAGATGACCAGTGGTGGCATACCCCCGCTACGCAGAGCATCACACACGATACGCACCGTTACGCAACGTTGACTCGGAGGGGCCCCTCACAGGTGCAGGCGGGCGAAGAGCAGGGCCTCGGTCAGGACGGCGCGGCGCTCCGAGCGGGTGCGGGCGCGCCGGGTACTCACCTCGAGCACCACGATGCCGGTGAACCTGCGGTCCGCCAGCGCCCGGCACACTTCGGCGCAAGGCTGGCTGCCCCGACCGGGCACCAGGTGCTCGTCGCGGGGGGCGCCACTGCCGTCGGCCAGATGCACATGCGCTAGCTGCGATCCCATCCGCTGCGCCATCGCCATCGCGTCGACCTGAGCCGTGGCGGTATGTGACAGGTCCAGCGTGTAGTGCGGGTAACCGACGTCGGTCGGGTCCGGAGACGGCACATAGCTGGACACCTCAAGCCGGCCGCGGCGCACCGGAAACATGTTCTCGACCGCGATCGTGAGCCCGGATGAGGCCTCCAGTGCGGCAATCTGCTGCGCGAAGCCCGTGGCGTAGCCTCGCTGCCAGCGAAACGGGGGGTGCACCACCACGACACCAGTACCCAGGTCAGTGGCCACCTGCACGGTGCGGTCCAGTCGAGCCGCCGGATCTGCCGTCCACACCCGCTGAGTGATCAGCAAGCAGGGGGCGTGCAGGGCCAGCACGGGCATCCGGTGGTGACTCGCCAACGCCGTGAGGGCAGCGACATCCTGGCTGACCGGGTCGCCCCAAACCATCACCTCGACGCCGTCGTAGCCGAGATCGGCGGCCAGCTCGAAGGCCACAGAGATCGATTCGGGCCATACCGAGGCGGTGGACAGGGCCACCCGGATCGGGACCGCCGGGGGCACCGCCTATCGGCCGACAAGCAGCAGCGCCGCCGGGGACACGGTCACGAACAGGCCGACAAGCACTGCTATCACCGTCGTCTGCAGGTCCTCAGCGCGACGAACCCGGCGAACCACCCAGACCAGCCCAGTGATCACGGCCAACGCGACGACCAACGCCACCACCGGGATCCGCTGCCAGAGCCACTCGCAGATCAGCCACAGCGCCGCACCGCCGACGACGCCGACCCCGATCTGGGCCACCATCATGGCCCACTCCCGCATCGGGGAGCCGTGCTCGACCTGCTGCACCTCGTCGCCGTGCGACTCCTCAGTCGCGTCCCGCGTCTGCTGCTCGGGGATGGCCCGGATGCCATTTCCCAGCCCAGCGGGGCGTTCCCCGCTACCCGGCAGGCGGCCAGACCTGGTAGCGGGCTTCACAGGCACCGGGTCCAGCCGCGGGAACTGGACGGTGGCTGGACCTTCAGAAAACGCCGTCACGGTGTGTGGCTGACGCCCAGGTGCCCCTGATGGCGCAGATACAGCAGACCGCCTAGGTACCGCTGACGGCGCAGGCATCACTGACGGTGCAGCGACAGCCGACGGCGGGCCCACCGCTGGCGCCCACTGTCTGGTGCCGCGACCGTGGAGAGATGACGGGGCCGAGCTCTGCGTCGACGCCAGCCCCTGCGCAGGGGCTGAACCGTACTGAGACGGACCGTATCGGGACGAATCTTGACGGCCAAGGAGGTCTGCAACCGGCAGCGGGCCACTGTCGATTCGGTTCGGCTCGATAACGGCCGGCTCGATGACGGACTGGGCAACGGCGTCCGCAACTGTGCCAGCGTCGTCCGGAGCCCGTCGGTGCCGCCGCCCCGTGGTAGGGGTCGGCTCACCGTATCGGGCCAGCAGTTCGGCCACGCTGAACTGCGCCCGTTCCTCAGGCTGGCTGCTGCGCCTCATCGTTTCTCACCGTGCCCCCCGAGCCGCTGCTCGTCCAGTCCGCCGAGGCGGGCGGCGCTTCGGCTGCGCCAGCCGGTCAATTTTGTCCAACCAGTCCAGTCTCTGCAAGATCACACCCTCCCGCAACGCCCACGGGCAGAGATCAAGCATATCGACATCCAAGGCGCGCATCGCAGCCTCCGCCACCAAGGCTCCGGCGACGAGCTGGTGGGACCGGCTGGCACTGACCCCTTCCAGCGTGGCCAGGTCGTCGGCGCTCATCCGAGAGATGAACGCGATCACCTGGCGCAGACCGGCGTCAGTGAGCGTACGGCGGGCCCGCAACCCCGCCGATGATGGGGCGGCACCGGTGAGCCGGGCCAACGACCGGAACGTCTTCGAGGTGCCCACCACCCGGTCCGGGATGCCGGCCTTGCGCAGCTCTTCGGCCGGGCCCTCGAGCTGTTCGACGATGTGCTCGCGCAGATGTGCCAGCTCGCGACGGCGGGGCGGGTCATGCCGCAACCAGGTCCGGGTGAGCCGGCCCGCGCCCAGCGGCAGTGACACCGCAACGTCAGGCTTCTCGTCGATCCCGCTGGCGATCTCCAGTGACCCGCCGCCGATGTCCAGCATGAGCAGCCGACCAGCCGACCAGCCGCACCACCGGCGGACCGCGAGGAAGGTAAGTCTGGCCTCCTGGTCGCCGGAGAGCACCTCGAGCTCGACCCCGGTCTCGGCCTGTACCCGGGTGAGCACCGCACCGACGTTGGAGGCATCGCGCACCGCCGAGGTGGCGAAGGCCATCAGGTCCTCGCAGCCCATGGACAACGCCGCGTCGACAGCGTCGCGCACGGTGCGGATCAAGTGATCGGCCCCCGCGCACGTGATCTTCTCATCGGCGTCCATCTGCTCGGCCAGCCGCAGCATCGACTTCTCCGAGCTCATGGGCATCGGGTGGGCACCGCGGTGCGCGTCCACCACCAACAGGTGGACGGTGTTGGAGCCCACATCGAGCACGCCGAGCCGCACGGCAGGTCAGGCTACCTGCCCTGGATGTCAAGCATCGTAGTCAAGCATCGTATTTGTACCCCAGTCCACGGACTGTCACCAGGTGCTGGGGTGACGAGGGATCCCGCTCGATCTTGGAGCGAAGCCGCTTGACGTGCACGTCGAGAGTCTTGGTATCGCCGACGTAGTCGGCTCCCCACACCCGGTCGATGAGCTGACCGCGAGTCAGCACCCGGCCCACGTTGCGCAGCAGGTACTCCAGCAGGTCGAACTCCTTGAGTGGCAGCCCCACCTCCCGCCCGGCGACGGTAACGGTATGCCGCTCGACGTCCATCCGGACCGGTCCAGCCTCAAGCACCGAAGGCCCGAGGGCAGGGTCGCCGTCGACCTCCCCACCGCGGCGCAGCACCGCGCGGATCCGGGCGATGAGTTCGCGGGCCGAGTAAGGCTTGGTGACGTAGTCATCGGCGCCGAGCTCCAGACCGACTACCTTGTCGATCTCGCTGTCCCGAGCCGTCACCATGATCACCGGGACTGCGGAGCGAGCCCGCAGTTGCTTGCAGACGTCGGTGCCGCCCATTCCGGGCAGCATCAGGTCGAGCAGCACGATGTCGGCACCGTTGCGGTCGAACTCCTCCAACGCCTCGGACCCGGTGGTAGCCACCGCTGTCGAGAAACCCTCCTTACGCAGCAGAAAGGCCAGTGGATCAGCGAACGATTCCTCGTCCTCAACGATCAGCACCCTGGTCACAGCGATCCTCCCACGTGTTCAGGTTTCGACGGCGTGCGCGGGACATGGGTGGGAGCATGGGTGGAATTGTCCGGATGCGCGGGTACCCTCAGCGTAAAGGTAGAGCCCGTCCCGGGCCTGCTCCAGAGCTGTACGTCACCACCGTGGTTGGCAGCGACGTGCTTGACGATCGCCAGACCCAACCCGGTCCCGCCGGTGGCCCGGCTGCGCGCCTGGTCGATCCGGAAGAACCGCTCGAACACCCGTTCCTGATACTCGGGGGCAATGCCCAGGCCGCGGTCGGTGACGGCGATCTCCACGAAACCGTCCGCTAGGCGCCTGCTGACCGAGACCGGGCTGCCCGGCAGCGAGTAGGACACGGCGTTGTCGATCAAGTTGGACAGC
Source organism: Pseudonocardiaceae bacterium (assembly GCA_035997545.1). GTDB lineage: Bacteria > Actinomycetota > Actinomycetes > Mycobacteriales > Pseudonocardiaceae. The sequence goes on along the minus strand of DASYIL010000243.1, from coordinate 12,199 downwards.
GCGGTCACCAGCAGCGTCGCGTCGCCGTCGAGCAACAGCCCGCTCGGCGGGTCGACGGTGATCCGGATGTTCGCCGATTCGGCGGCCACCCGGCAGCGGTCCAGTGCCTCGCGCACCACCTCGTCGACGTCGACAGTAGCCAACTCGGGGAGCCGCTCGGCACCCTGCAGCCGGGACAGCGCAATCAGTTCGGTGACCAGCGCGCCCAATCGGGCGGACTCGTTAAGGATCTTGGTGCAGAACCGGCGCACCTCGTGCGGGTCGTCGGCGGCGTCCAGCACTGCCTCGGCCAGCAGCGCCACCGCCCCGACCGGGGTCTTCAACTCGTGGCTGACATTGGCCACAAAGTCCCGCCGGGTCGCTTCGAGCCGGACCGCATCCGATTCGTCGGACGCGTCGATGACGGTGAACCCGTCACCTAGCGGCCGGACCTCGCCGAGCACAGCGGTGGGCCCGCGACCGGATCGGGCACTGGACTCCAAGGGGGAGAGATCGACCTGGACCACCTCACCGGTGTCGCGCGCGTGCTGCGCGGCTGTCCAGGCGCGCTCGTCCGGGCCCGACCCGCGGACCAGGCCCAGCTCGAGGGCAGCGGGGTTGGCCAGCACGACCTCGCCCAACCTGGTCAACACCACCACGCCGTTGTGCGAGGAGAGCACGGCCCGCTGGACCAAGTCGGCGTCGGCGACGGCTGCCCCCTCTTGGGGCGGCTGCGGTGCCGGTGTCCCAGCACGCCGGCAGATGAGGATCCCCGCCACCAACCCAACCATCAGCGTGCCGATCGCGGTGAGCACGACGGCTGCGAGTGTCACACGGCAATCGTAAGCACCGAACCCGGTGCAAGCCCTACACCTGGCGCACCCCGAGTGGCCCCATTGGCACCTTGCCTCGGCACTCTTCGTCCGCCGTTCACCGCGGATTCACCCACCGGTCAGGCTGCCCTGGTTCGCCACCGCGGCGATGGCCTCGACCGCCGCGTCGGGATCAAGGTAGGTCCCGCCGCGAGTGACCGGCCGCAGCTGATCATCAAAATCGTAACGCAGCGGGATGCCGGTCGGGATATTGAGCCCAACGATGGACTGCTCGTCGATTCCGTCCAGGTACTTGATCAGGGCGCGCAGCGAGTTGCCGTGCGCGGCGACCAGCACGGTGCGCCCGGCCCACAAGTCGGGCGCGATCGACGACTCCCAATACGGCATCATCCGGGTCACTACATCGGCCAGGCACTCCGTCAGGGGGACATCGACGCCTGCATATCGCAGGTCACTGTCTTGGCTGAACTCGCTGCCCGGCTCGATGGGCGGTGGCCGGGTGCCGTAGGAACGGCGCCACAGCGCGAACTGCACGTCGCCGTACTCCGCGCGGATCTGCGCCTTGTCCTTGCCCTGCAGAGTGCCGTAGTGCCGCTCGTTGAGCCGCCAGTCGCGGCGCACCGGAATCCAGTGCCGGTCGGCGATGTCGAGCGCTAGGCTGGCGGTGCTGATCGCACGGCGCAGCAGTGAGGTGTGGAGTACATCAGGCAGCAGGCCAGTCGCGGCTATCAGCTCGCCGCTGCGCACCGCCTCGCGCTCGCCCTGCACCGACAACGGCACATCCACCCAACCGGTGAACAGGTTCTTGGCGTTCCACTCGCTCTCGCCGTGGCGGAGCAGTATCAGGGTCCCCGGGCTCATACCGGTAGCGTGCCATGTGCCGCGACGCCACGATCCGGGGGACACCCCGAGTAAGATCAATTCGCGGAACCAAATAGCCCGAACGGCCGCTGGCCGTAACCACCCGGTGACCTCTAGATTAACGTTCGACGACGGTGTTACCGCAAACCCCCTGCTGACACCCCCACCGTCGTCGCAGGGAACCGCTGGTCACCCGCTCCCCCGCCCCCCGGGGAATGGCTGGTCGCACAGCGGTTCCCTGCGCTGGGTTTGCCTGTCCTGGGCGGTCCGAGGGTTCGAATACAGCACCGCAATGGCCACGGCACCACATCGCTGCAGTGCCACAATGGGCGCGCGCTGATTAGCCGCCCTTCACGATCGGGCGTGCCGACCACCGAACGTGCCCGGCAATCCGCCCTCATAAAGGTACTTGGCTTCCTCTGCGACTTCTCGAATCAGACATGGCCAGGCGGCTGCAACGCCGTTGGCGTCACGGCACGCACTGCAGCGACCCTGGGGGTCAGGCACATGCGCGGTCAGCGCGCTTCGCCACATGTCCGGCAAGTCCGCCAGGATCGCTGCCATGCCCATACCTCATTACCTCCCAAAGATTTGATCAACCCTACAGCGGCCAGCCTGGCCGCAGTTCATACCAGCCGGCTTAGGTCCACCGAAGCAGCCGATCGGGGGATGACCTCGCTGCGGTAGGCGACGATATCCGGTGCGTGACCGCGCGCTGGCCATTTCCTCCTCGACACCCCGAACACAACTGGCCGTCCCACGGCGCACTCCTCGAGCGTGCCGTGGGACGGCCAATATGCTTGGACCAGCCATCTTGTCGCGCTGGCCCGCTCGGACGTTACGTGGGAGGTGTCCACTGTGCCCTGGCCTGCCACGTGGGGCCCTCGCCTGGTGCGCGGGTCGTCATCCGGCGCCGGCGAGCCCGGATGGGCGTCGCGCGTTCGGCCGGCTAGCCTGAAAGTTCGGCCTCAGCCAGTTCGACTCGATACACACCTGTGCGCTCTGGGCGGTCGACCAGCTCAATGCCGTTTCGGGGGGGCTGTTCCCGGAACCACCGCCCCAGTGGGCATCGCGCCACGATAAACCGGGCGCTTCGGACGTTTGGCGTACACCGATCGGGTCACGGTCAAACCGACTATCACGCAGGTCTTGATATCCGTCCATCCGGCTGAGAGTGTGTCACCGCTCTCCCCCGCCGGCTCCCCCTACACTCCCGGCAGGTGAGCACCAGCCCGCGGTTCGTACCCCCCGTCGGACCGCGGCCCGCCAGGATCTCTGGGGTGCCCCTCACCCACGAGGGATCCGCACGCGGGACATAGTGGCGGGGCGACCCGAGTGTGCGACTCCCCCTCTCCCCCGGGCCGCCCCGCCACCAACCTCGATCAGCGCACTAGGTGCTCGAACGCAGCAAGGTTGCCCAGCGACTCGCCACGGGCCACCCGCCAGTCCCATTCGCGCCGGATCGACGACGCGAACCCGATCTCCAGCAGGGTGTTGAAGTCACCATCGGCGGCCTCGACCACCTGACCCAGCACCCGATCCAACTCGTCGGCGGTCACCGCATGATGGGCTAGCCGCCCCACGAGGTAGATGTCGCCAACCTTGTCCAGCGCATAGTGCACGCCGTACAGCCGGGCGTTGCGCCGCAACAACCAGCGGTAGACATCCTGGTGTGCCTCGTCCGGACGGCGGCACACGAACGCCTCCACCAGCACCCCGTGCTGGCCAACCAGCACCCAGCAAGTGGTCTGCAGCTTCTTGGTGCCCGGCAGGGTGATCAGGAAGCTGCCCGGCTCGCGGTGTTCGTGGACGAGTTCGGCCTCGTCCAACACCCCAGCGATGAGCCGATCCAGCTCGGTGAGGTGGCTCACACCGCCACCTCGCGCTCCAGCGCGTCCACCCGGTAGGACGCCGCAGCGTCAGCGTAGACCCGCAGCAACGCCTCCGTGGTGCTATCCCAGGAGAACCGCTGCGCATGCGCGATGGCACCAGCCGCAAGCTCCTCATGGCGCGCCGGGTGCAGCGCGACGGCGGACAGGGCGTCGGCCCAGTCGACCGGGTGGTGGCTGCTCACCAACTGGCCGGACAACCCGTCGGCCACCGCCACCGGCAGGCCACCCACTCTGGCTGCGACCACCGGCGTTCCGCATGCTTGCGCTTCCAGGGCGACCAGGCCGAACGACTCGCTGTAGCTGGGCACCGCCACCACATCGGCGGCGCGGTACACCCCGACCAGCCCATCGCCACCCAGCGGGGCAGCGAACACGACTTGCCCCTCGATACCCATCGCGAGGGCGAGCTGATGCAGCACGGTGGGTTCGTCCAGCCCGCTGCCCGACGGTCCGCCCACGATCAGCACCCGCAGCCGGTCACGCAGCGCCGGGTCACGGTTCAGCATCTCGGCGGCGGCGCGCAACAGCACGTCCGGCGCCTTGAGCGGCTGGATGCGGCCGATGAAGGCGAGCACCACGGCATCAGGTGGCAGGTCCAGCTCAGCCCGGGCCGCGTTGCGGGGCCCCGGTGTGAAGCGCTCCAGGTCGACCCCCGGCGCAATGGTGGCAGTGCGGGCCGGATCGACGCCGTAGAGCTCGACGAGCTGAGCGGTCTCGGCCGGGGTATTCGCCACCAGCCGGTCGGCCTCGGCCACCACCTGCTGCTCGCCGATCACCCGGGTGTGCGGCTCCGGGGCATCGCCGTGCGCCAGCGCGGCGTTCTTCACCTTGGCCAAGGTGTGCGCGGTGTGCACCAGCGGCACCCCCCAGCGGTCCCGGGCCAGCCAACCGACCTGCCCTGAGAGCCAGTAGTGCGAGTGCACCACGTCGTAGTAGCCCGGCTCGCGTCGCGCCTCGGCCCGCAGCACCCCGGCGGTGAAGGCGCACAGCTGCGCGGGCAAGTCATTCTTGGCCAAGCCCTCATAAGGCCCGGCGGCAATGTGCCGCACGGTGACGCCCGGCGCGAGGTCCACCTCCGGGGGCAGCCCCGAGGAGGTGGCCCGGGTGAAGACCTCGACCTCGATGCCACTGCGGGCCATCCGGGTCGCGGTCTGCACGATGTAGACGTTCATCCCGCCGGCGTCGCCGGTGCCCGGCTGGTCCAGCGGGGAGGTGTGCACGGACAGCACCGCAACCCGCCGCAGCGTCCCCATCACTAGCTCATCTTGCCCCCACTCCATGCCTCGCCCGCATTCAGCGGGCTCAGCGGGGTTATCGACGCCCTGTTACCCCGCTGAGCCCGCTCAATGCGGGCGGTGGCTCTAGGGTGGCGGTGTGGGTAAGGCGATCGCCGTTGTGACGGGGGCTAGTAGCGGCATTGGGGCGGCTACGGCCCGGGCGCTAGCCGCGGACGGCTTCCACGTGGTGCTCGGCGCCCGCCGAGTGCAACGCTGTCAGGAGATCGCTGACGAGATCGGCGGCACCGCCATGGCGCTCGATGTGCTCGATCCCGATTCGGTGGCCGCCTTTGCCGCGGCGATCCCCACGGCGCGGGTGCTGGTGAACAACGCCGGCGGCGCCAAAGGGCTTTCGCCGGTGCTGGAGGCCAATGAAGACCAGTGGCGCTGGATGTGGGAAGCCAACGTGCTCGGCACCCTGCGAATGACGAGGGCGTTGCTGCCGAAGCTGATCGACTCCGGGGACGGCGTCCTGGTCACGGTGACCTCAATCGCTGCCGTGGAGACCTACGACAACGGCTCGGGCTACACCTCTGCCAAGCACGCCCAAGCGGCAGTACACCGCACCTTGCGCGGCGAGCACCTCGGGCAGCCGGTGCGGTTCATCGAAGTCGCCCCGGGCCTGGTGGAAACCGAGTTCTCCCTGGTGCGCTTTGGCGGTGACGAGCAGCAGGCCGCCCGGGTATATGCCGGGCTCACCCCGCTCAGTGCGCAGGACGTCGCCGAGGCCATCGCCTTCGCCGTAACCCGCCCCCCACACGTCAACATCGATCTCATCGTGATCAAACCCCGCGACCAGTACTCCGCAATGCGCTCTGCCCGCAGTCTGGAGCCAGACTGCAGTAATCCAGGGCCCAATTAATGCAGCCTGTCCCCGGAACGCGGCTATCGTAGCGGACAGGCGCAACAACGTACATCGGTCTACAGGAGAGGATGGCCGTGTGACTATACTGAGCCGCTCCAGTCACGACCGCCTCCCTGGCGTTGACTATTCGATCATCGTGAGTTCTCACCGCGGATGGCAGAGGCGGTTGATGCCCTTATCGCCCGCATCTACCGGGATCCACAGGACTTCCCCGCAACCGAACTCGGCAAGCCTACCCATGGACTGGTGCCCGGGGGGCATATCAACAACTGCCTGCTGCGCGCCGAGTTGCTCGCCGATCTTCTCGCGCAAGGCCTGCGCTCAGCTACGCCCTTACCCTGCCGAACGGTGCCGAGGAATCCCGACGGCCTCCCAGCGAGGCGCGCGTGTTGACTGCCTATCCCGACCCCGAGAGACCTGAGAGCTTCTAACCGAACTTGCAGTTCACGAGGTCGCATTCCGGTCCGAGGCGGATGTCGAACCGCTGTTCAACTCCTTCCCGGATATGGTCGGCGAATTTCATGACCTCGGCGGTCGTGGCGGTACCGCGGTTAGTCACGGCCAGGGCGTGCTTCGAAGACAGCGCGACTGTGCCGCGACCCCAGTCGCAGCCGTACCCACGGGGAAATCCCGCATGATCGATAAGCCACGCCGCTGACAGCTTGATCCCCGCTGGATCGGGATATCGAGGACAGTCTCGCGCCTTGTCCGGCACCGAGGTGAGCACGGGATTGATGAAGAAGGACCCGACGCTCCAGGTGTCGTGATCCTGAGCATCAAGAATCATGCCACTCTCACGCCGGAGCGCGAGGACAGCGTCTCGTACCTCTCTGGTCGGTGCCGTGGCGCCGGGCGCGATGCCGAGCCGTCCGGCGAGACCCGCGTAGTGGATGGGGCATGATCGGGTGGAATGAGTCAGCTGAAAGGTCACGTCGAGCACCACGTAGCGGTCGGTGTGTTTGAAGACCGACTGTCGGTGACTACCAAAGCCGCACCGGTCCGGGGTCCACTGGTCGACCGTGCCGGTGGCGCGGTCGTACACGGTCAACCGGCGGAGCAGGTCTGATGTGAGGGCGCCGTACGCACCCACGTTCTGCACTGGGGTTCCTCCGGTCGAGCCGGGGATGCCCGACAATGGCTCCAGTCCCGCGAGTCCCGCGTCGAGGGAGGTCTCGACGACGGTGTCCCACTCGACGCCGGCGTCGACGGTGACATTCTTGCCATGGACCTTCAGCCCGGACGTAGCGGCCTGCACGACCAGACCCTCGAAGCCTTGATCGCCGACGACGAGGTTGGAGCCGCCCCCCATTACGAGAACCGGCTTGCCTGCGGCGTCGGCTTCCCGAATCAGCGCAACAAAGTGCTCGGACGTGCGCACGAGCTGGTACTCGCGGGCAGGGCCGCCTAGGCGCATCGTCGTGAGCTCAGCGAGCATCGTGTGCACGGCGGCCCACGCTACCGCTGCACCTACTGCCGCCTACCTGCGCCCGAGCCCGTACGGCGTAGCGACGAGTGCGCGCGACCCATGTGGGACATGTAGCCGAGTACCGCGTGGAGCGCTCTCTCGTAAGCCTCGCAGACCGGGCCGTCGTCGAGTACCGTTCCACCATCAATCACGGCTGGCACGTCAAGGCTCGTCCTGACCACGTCCTGACCGGCGAAGGACAGGATTGCGATCGCATACTTACTAGCTTGTGCAGAGAGCCACCCGTGGCGGAGCGGAGCACTTCGTGACGTCCCAATCGGATGTTCCTCAGGCAGGGGCGGGGCGAGTGCTCGCACGCGACGACCTCCTCCAAGTCGCCTACGACGCAGAGGACGCGGTCGGGTTCGCGCACTGATCCAGCCAGATGACTCTATTGATTCGACCGTTTACGACCAGGGTCGGCGTTCCAAGCATTCTTTCGCGGACATGACGGGCACGTCCGGCGCTGGTCGCTAAGCTCGCTGTCACAACGGCCGGACTCGATTGGGTTGACACGGGCTTGCACAAACAACCGAATCGGATCGAAGGGCGAGTGGCCGGCAATCGTCCTTGGTAAGCGCCGAGGTAGTGGTGGTCAGGTCACCAGCGCTCCGTTCGCGCCGGCGCAGTTCGGTCGCGGCGCCTCTTGTACCATTACTTCGTTTTCGCCACGGTGCGTGTTACACGTTACAAAGGGGAGTCGCTCGCCGGGACTACGCCGGCATGCATCAGGCCTCCCTGGGTGTGGCCCGTATTTCGTGACCCGCGGAGGTGAGGCAGCGCCCGGTGGCGAGGTCGAAGCGCCAGCCGTGCAGCGCGCAGGTCAGCACGCCGTCCTCGACGCTGCCGAACTTGGTGAGGTCGGCGCGCAGGTGCGGGCAGCGCCGCTGCACGCACCAGCCATCGAGCTCGATGTCCTGGCCGTCGTCATTCTGCTCGTCGTACCAGTTCTCGACATAGTCGATGCGCTCCTCGGACAGGCACTTGAAGAAAATGTAGACGTACTCGTTGTACTGCCCGACGCGGCTGGCGGTGAACCGGCACGAGAGGAAAAGACTGTTGGACCAGTCGACCTCGCGGCGCGCGACGTTCGTCGCGATGAGGTCAGCGGTGGTGGACAAGCAGTAACGGCAGCTCTCCCCGGTGTAGCCGCGGACCTCGCAGGCGGGGAAGTCGACGACGACCGACAACTCGCCAGCGTCGATGCGCACCGGGCCGCCCACTCCCTCGCAGATGTTGCCGGCGCGCTTGAGCAGCGGCTCCCACCATGCCTTGAGCTGGTCGAGGAGGTCAGCGGGCACCGGGGCGCGGCTCTCCCGCTCCCGGGCCAGCGCAGGCTGCTTACGCGCCTGCAGCTCCTGCAGGTACGCGGTCTTCTCCTCGAAGATGTGCCGGATTTCACTGTCGGTGAGCCGCTGGTGGGTCAGCGTGCAGTGGGAGCCGTCCAGCTCCGCGACGGTGCCCGGCAGCAGCAGGTGCGCCGACACCGCGGGCCGCGCGGCGCGCAGCTCGGCGAGGAACTCGACCTGGTCGGTGAAAATGCTCTCCCCGCCGACACCGTGCCCGTTGAGGTCGAACAGCTCCTCGTCCAGGAAACACGGCGGCCCGGCGTTGGGAAACACGTGCACAGCGCCGACGGCGTCGATGTAGCGCAGCGCCCGGTCGGACTGCCCGGCACGCTTGCGTCGCGCGAACTCCCGCTTCGCACCCTCGGGCAGGTCATAGACCATCGGCCACCAGATCGCGCCGGAGAACTGCGTGAAGTAGGCGTCCACGTCCCCGAACTCGCGCAACGCCTCGATGTCGAGCGGGTGCGCGTCGTTCTGGTTCAGCAACACGGTGCGCCCATCGTCCAGCGACAGCGCTGAGTCCCCGATCGGGCCGTCACTCGGCCCGGTCAACGACGTGATCATGATGCGCAGCCCGTCCCGTTCGACGGGGACTCCGCTCTCGGTGCGCAGGAACTCCGTAAATCCCAGCGCCGCCAGCTCGCGCTCCAGCTCGTCGGTCGGGTACTCCGGGAGCAGCACCGTGGTGTCCTTGCGGACGTGGTGACGCAGCAGCTCGGCGTCGAAGTGGTCGCGATGCAGGTGCGAGACGTAGAGGTAGTCGGCCTGCCCGAGGTTGTCCCAGTCGAGCTCGCTGTTGTCCGGGAACGGGAACCACGACCCGAAGAACGCCGGGTTGACCCACGGGTCGCACAGCACGCTGCCCGCGTGCGTCTCGATGAACAGCCCAGCGTGTCCGAGCCCGATAGCGCGCATCCCATCTCCTCCATGTGTCGCGGCTGACCACCAGTGGTGAACGTCGCGAGGTCGGTCGTCACAGGCGCCCACGGTAACCTCCCGCCATGGCCAGCCGAGTGGAGTTGCGGCACCGATACCCCGAGCCGCCAGAGCGGATCCGAGAGGTACTCACCGACCCGGGCTACCTGCGCGACAAGCTACGCGCGGTCGGTGGGCCTGGAGCCGAGCTGGTGTCGCGCCAGGATGACGAGCGTGGCGTCACCATCGTGTTGCAACAAGCTGTTCCCGGCGACGCGCTGCCACCCTTCCTCCGCTCGATGCTCACCGGGGACCGGACGATCCGCCGTACCGAAACCTGGACCAGCTCCGGCGCCAGAGTGCACGCGGTGGTGGACGGGATGCCGGGAACGATCACCGGTGAGATGCACCTGAAACCGGACCCCAACGGATGCGTGCTCGGCGCCCAGCTCATCGCTGAGGTCCCACTGTCGCTATTCGGCGGCAAGGTGGAGAAGATGATCACCGACAACGTCGCCAAGCTGATGGCGGTCGAGCACCAGTTCACCCTGGATTGGCTACGCAACTCAGCGAACCCCTGACCTACGCCGCTGCTGTCATGGATCACGGACCAAGAGGCAAATGCGCGTTTGCCGCTTTCGCATCGTCAGCCAAGTCAGCCAGCTCGACGACTTCTACGCCCGCGTTCCTGAGAATCTCATAGCCTTGGCAATCCGCCATGAAAAGACTCGGCTCACGCCAAGCGATCACGACGCGCTGAAACGCCTTCTCGGTCGGATGCGTGCCTACAAAAGACCTGTCCAGCTCCTTCGCGGCTTTCTCGTACTTCGACCTCGGAGTTGGCCTCCCCTGCTCCGCCACAGAACTCACCACCGCAAGGGATGACGAGTGATCTTGTCGGCGCCGGCGGCACCAGCTGACCGTGACCCCTCCGGCGACCGCCGAGCACCGATCATGCAGGTGCAGTGCCGGGCAGCCGAAGTACCACTACCAGTCCAGCGGGATCCGGTTGCTGGCTCGGTCCGCGGACAAGTACCTGCTGGTGCCGGTGTACTGGCAACAGGGGCTTTCTCGTCCGAGACGACGACTCGGTCCGGATCGATATCGCAGCCCGAAAACCGGCCTAGCCCCCGATCCCCGCCACACCCTTCATCCGGCACGCCGCACCGGCCTAGGCTGAGTCACCATGGAGGCAGCGGATTACCAGTCACGGATCGCAACCGAGGCCGGCGCGCTGCGCATCGCCGCAGTGTCCGCCGGTGCGGACACCCCCATCCCAACCTGCCCGAACTGGACCGTGCACCGGCTGATCCTGCACGTTGGGCAAGTTTTCGACATGGCCATCAGAGTGTTGCGGGCGGCCGATCCAGAATCTCCCCCAACTCGCGTCGACTCACCGCACGAAGAATTCGATGCGCTGCTCGCCCGTTTTGACGACCGGCTAGCCACCCTGCTCCACGTGTTCGTGACGACCGACCCCGCCACCCCGGCCTGGCACTTTACGCCGATCGGGCCGAGGACCGCTGGGTTCTGGTCGCGCCGGATGGCGCATGAGGTCACCGTGCACCGGATCGACGCGCAGGCCGCGGCAGGTACCGATTCGGGAGTGGATCCTCACTTCGCCGCCGATGGGGTGGACGAGGTGCTGACCCGGCTGATCCAGCGGCACACCGATGCCTGGGCTGTCGCCGAACTGTCCGGCACGGTGCTCTACCACGCCGCCGACGCTGGGCGGGCCTGGACGGTCCGTCTCGTGCCGGGCCAGCTCCCGCAGACGGCACCGGAGACGGTTACCGAACCGGACGCCTCGGTGATCGGGCTCGCCGACGCCGTCTACCGCGCCGCCTGGGGCCGCCCGTCCGGTGCGCTGGTCAGCGGCGACAGTGCCCTGCTGGATGCCACCCGGGCGGGTTGAAACGTGCATGCGCGCTCGACACACACCACGAGCCGGCAACACACCGTGCATGAGGGACGGACACGCGGGGTTAGCAGATGTGCTCGTGGTCGGCGTGATCGTGGTGTTCTACCTGCAGGGTGCTGTGGGTGAGCCCGAAATGCCTGCTGAGTTCGATCGCGGCGGCGTCGAGCACCGAGGCGTCCCCGCAGTGCAGCGACCGGGCCACCTCGTCGACTACCAGGTGCGCGGATACCGCATGCCGGCCCGACGTGATCGTCCACAAGTGCAGGTCGTGCACGTCACGCACCCCCGGCACGGTCCGCAGCACCTGATCCACCTCGGCGGCGTCCACGCCACGCGGAGTGCCCTCCAGCAGCACGTGCGCCGCCTCACGGAGCAGGGCCAGCGCGCGAGGCACGATCAGTGCGGCGATCACCAGGGACGCTACCGGGTCGGCCTGACGCCAGCCGGTGGTCAGCATCACCACCGCAGCGCCGAGCACCGCGACTGAGCCCAGCGTATCGCCCATGACCTCGAGCATCGCGCCACGCAGGTTGAGACTGCACTCGCCAGATCCGTGCTCGCCAGATCCGTTCTGGCCGGAGCCGCCGCGGGTGAGCACCGCCAGCGCCGCCAGGTTACCGACCAGGCCGAGCGCCCCGAGCACCAGCAGCGGGACCCCGGGGACCGCCGGCGGAGCGGCCAGCCGGGTCACCGCCTCGATCGCGACCACCCCGGCCACCACAAGCAGCACGAGTGCGTTGAGCGCCGCGGCGAGAACCTCCGCGCGACCCAGCCCGTAGGTCCGGTGGTGGCTCGGCGGGCGCTGCGCCAGCACGGTAGCGATCAGGGCGACCACCAGACCT
>DASYIL010000242.1:0-26133 GCA_035997545.1 Pseudonocardiaceae bacterium | reverse complement strand
GGCCGTGACCCGAACAGTCGGCGATTCGGTGGATTCTCTCGATGACCAGGCTCTGGCGCTGCTCGACGACCTAGCCGGCCGGGGTTGGGTGACACTGGACGACGCGGCGCGCCTGATCCCGATGCTGGCGTCGTGCTTCGGGCGCCACCATCCCGACCCACGGCTCGACGACTACGACACTTTGCTCCGTCATTCAGCCGAGATGGCCTGGATCGCGACCGAGGGCAACGCCTTCAATCACGCCACGGACCGGGTCCCCGACGTCGAGGCGCTGGCCGAGGCGCTGCGCCGGCCCCTGGAGAACCACGACTGGCCCCTGAAGGACAGGGTCGGCTGGTACCTGAAGGACACGGTTGAGCGGTCCCGCAGCGGGCGGGTCCGCCAGACGGCGCTGCGGGCCGATCCGGTCGTGCGCCGGTTCCGGGATGCCGACGGGACCAGCATCGCCCGCGAGGTCCCCGGGTCATTCTTCGAGTTCATCACCCGCGACTTGCGGCCCGACGGCGGGCTCGACCTCACCTTCGATGCCGGCAATGCCCAAGGCATCTTCCGCATGACCGCCCACCGTCAGCGCGCAGGGCAGCGCCGGCACCACGATGTCTAACGAGACCGCGCGCAGACGGAGTCCACCGGGCCGGCCGAACCCAAAACCGCGACACCATTCTCAGCTAACAGGACTTCACGTAAATCACGTCCGCTGCCGGACAGGCGCACCGTTGCTGGTCATCTCAGCCCACACGGTGTTGCCGTCAGGCTGGACGTCGACACCCCATGCCATGGTGAGGCTCTCCACCAGTTCAAGGCCCCGACCGCGCACCCGCCCCTGCGGGTCGGTCGAGCGCTCCACCGGTCGGGGGAACCCGACCGGGGAGGCATCCCGCACTGCCACCCGCAGCCCGCGCGGACCGTGCTCCAGAGTCAACCCGACACCGGTGCACGCGTGTTCAATCGCGTTGGCCACCAACTCGCCTACTACAAATTGAGCGGTCTCCTGCAACCGGTCGTCGACCTGCCACAGTGGACACATCTCCTGGACCAGCCGGCGGGCGGCAGCCGGGGTGCCAACGTCGCAGGGCAATTGCACCCGCACCCGCACCACCGCAGGCCGCCAGTCAATCGCGGCCTCGGCCTCCAGCCGCAGGTGATAGACCGGCACCAAAGTCGACACATTGCGGGCTGCCAGCGCCTCGGCCATGTCCTCGTCGGGTCGGCACAGCGCGACCTTCGCGAACGGCCAGCCGCCACATTGGGTCAGCACCGCAGGGAAAATCATCACGCACGACGCTCGACCCAGGCGAAGCCCATCAAGGTCGACCACGACGCGGCCGTGGTCGAGCAGTTCCTTCGCTAGCACCCTGCGCACTTCCGCCGCGGTGCGCACCGTGAGCGACCCCCGCGGGTGCACCACGACCGCCTGCCCGTGACGATAGACCGCTATATCAAGTGCGGAATCCATCGTCCCCCCCGCTGCCTACGGACTGTGCCGAGACCTGCACAATCAGTTTACGACTCGGCGCAAGTGCCCCAGTCGGTGTAAGCACCGCAGCCCGATAACAGGACTTCCCGGACATAGCACCGCAATCCCGTGTGCGGTCAGCAGGTCGTCGACAGGTCAAGCCGCCTTGACGACCGGTTGACGTTCATTGCTGAGCGTGTACGGTCGGTTCTCGACTGTAATGCCCTGGGGGAGGGAGTCGACCAGCGATGTCCGAGCAGACTGACACTATGCCACCTGACACCGTTCCAACCGACACGGTTCGAACTAGCACCATTCCACCTGGCACCAGGCCATCACCGCCTGATGGGAACATGATCGTTGCAAAGCTGAGCTGCCCTCAACCGGACACCACTGTGTGCACGGTAACCGGGAAGGTGGACCTTGCTACTGCGCCGTTGCTGGCCGACGCGCTCACCGAAGCGGTCTATGGCGACCGGTCGCATCTCGTGATCGACCTGTCCGCTGCCGCTTTGCTCGACTCGGCCGGCTTGCAGGCTGTCTTCGAAGCCCTCGACAGGCACGATATCGACGGTCACCTCGCCGTGGTCATCGGCTCGAACTCCGAAGCCGTCCCCCCGCCGGAACTCACGCCGCTGGACGAGATCCTCGACCTGCATGACGATCTGGCTGGCGCCCTCCAAGCCTGCGCCAGTGCTTCGACCTCCACCGCCGGCCGCCACCGGGCAAACGTCATGGCCTAGCCACCCCCCCGGTGTGGAGGATCCGTCATCTAGTGGATGTGGATGACTCAGACTCGCCGCTACAGTCGCCGCTGCGCGAACCCAAGTTTGAGCGGCGAGTCAAGGGGCTGACATGGTCGCAAGCGGACCGATAGTCGACTGGCAACAGAGCCAGGACGCGCTTCGCGACGAGGTCGGGCGGGTGACGACCCTCCTACGATCCATCCAAGATCCGGGGGCTCCCGCAGTGGGTCAGTGGAACCTCGGTGAGGTCGCCATGCATCTCACGCAGGCCTGGATCGTCGCGCCCGGCCTGGCACGTCGGGATCTCTCGCGCTTCTACGAGGTGATTCCCAGCATTGCCGGCATGGCTGGCGAGTCGCTGATCCGGGACATGTGGGACCTGGCCGAGGTGACCAAGCTCGGGGTGAAGTCCGACCCCGAACGAGATCTGGGCGTCCTGGCCGACCGTATCGATGCCCGGGCCGAGAAGTACTTCAGCGAATGCAGGGGAACAGACGCCGATGCCCCACGTCCATGGTTGGTTCAAGGCATCACCGTCCGGCAGTCGACCTTGACCAATCACCTGCTGAGCGAGACTGTCCTGCACGGTTACGACATCGCCCATGCCGCCGGACGCACGTGGCGAATCGACCCGGCCCATGCGGCCATGGTGGTGCGACGGTTCATCGTTCCGGTTCTGCAGGCGGCTGATCCTCGGGTGTTTGTGAACGGTGCGAAGGCGGCCGGCCTCCAGGCCACCTACGACGTCCGAATCCGGGGTGGGGACAGCTTCCATTTCATCTTCGACGACGGTGAGCTCAACGTCGTCGAGCCGTCCTCCCGCAGAGTTGACTGCCATATCTCGGCCGACCCCGTCGCGTTCCTCAGGGTGGTCTGGAACCGGCAGAGCCAGTGGACGGCGATCGCCACGGGAAAGCTGCTGACCTGGGGTCGCAAACCGTGGCTGGGACCCCAACTCAGGGGCCTGATTCGCAACCCCTAGCTGGCGGGCCGAGATCGGTCGGCTGATCGCGCCTGGCACGGAATATTCAGCGGTTCCTAGCATCGACGGTCCGGGAGGCCCTGGGCAATCCGCTGTTCGAGCCAGCGGAAGTCGGAGTCCATGAGGAGAACACTGCGCGGGCCGCGCGGTCGCGTACCGTCCTCGCGACGGCGATCTCGAACTGGGGATTGGCCCTGGGTTGGTCAGACGCCGAGGGCTTCGGCGGCCATTTGGGTACCCCTGACGCGCGCTTTGATCTTGGCGAACGCCGTCTCCCGCGAGGTGGACGCGTCGTCAGCGAAAGGCGAGAACCCACAGTCATCACAGGTTCCCAAACGCTCCACCGGGATGGAGCGGGCCGCCTCCAGCACCCGGTCGCACACCTCCTCGGGGCTTTCCACCCTGGGATCGATGGGATCGATGACCCCCACGAAGATCCGCTGGTCGTAGCGCGAATGATCCCTGACGATCTCCAGCACGCGGGCCCGGTCACGTTCACTGGCGAGTTGGAGATAGAAGGTGCCAGCGTGCAAAGTGAACAGCTCCGGCAGCAACTCGGCGTAGTCCACATCCAGACTGTGCGCCGAGTCCTGGTCGCCGCCCGGGCAGGTATGCACGCCCAACTTGGACCGTTCCTCGGCCGAGAACCGGTCTAGCACCGTGTTGTTGAGCTCGATGAAACTGCGCAGCACACCCTTTGACGGGTCGAGCTTGAGCGACAGCCGGCCCTCGGTGAAGTCCAGTTGCACCGACGCCGCCCCGGCGTCCAGGCACTGCCGAATATCGGCCTCGGACTGGTTGGCCAGGTCCTGCAGGAAGGTCTCCCTCGGGTAGCCCTCGATCTCCTCGGTCGGGTACAGCAGGCTCAGCGCCGATGGGGCGATCACCGGCTGCTTGACCGGAGTGCTGGTGTAGCTTGTGGCCTTGGTCAGGTAGGAGGCCGCGAACGTGCTGTACCGGAAGGGACCGCCGGTCAACCGGGGCAGCTGCCGGGTATGCCCATCAGCGAACGGAATGACCACCCCGTCGGGCGCAAGCCCGTCGATGCCCTGCAGCGGATAAGTCGCAAAGCTCGGCTTAGCCTGCTCACCATCGGTCACGACCGGGGAACCGGTGGCCTCAAACCGCTCGATGGTGTCCGCCAGTGCCTGATCGGACCAGGTGTCCAGGCCCGCCTGGTCGATCTTTCCCGCCGCGAAATCTGCCATCGCATCCAGCAGGTACTGGGGTCGAGGGATGCTGCCGATCGGCTCGGTCGGAATGGCCATCAATGTCCTCCCTGAACTGTCACAATGCTCCGGGCAATCCTAGCCACATGATCACGGAGTCGTCGACACTCCGACCGGGCCCTCCACCTGAAGCCCCCAGACGTGGCGCCCAGCAACACCCGAGAGGCCCTGTGGCCCACGCCTACCAACCTACCCAGCAGTACCGGACACGCCGGAGAAAACGTCCACCGGCGGAGCACTCATGTCCCACCCCGAAGCAGCAAGATCACAACATATGCCGATCCTCCAGGGTGATCACTCAAGCCCGGTCTGTGGATCCAGGCTGAGGAACTCCTCGATCCAATGGTTGACGGTGGTCAACGCCTCGTCTGGGCTGGCGGCGACACCCACCTCGGCTGTGTGACCGTCAGCGTGGACAGCGACGAACCGGGCACGGAACGGTTGCTCTGAACCTGTCTCCCGCCATACGCGCATGATCATCGTCGCTGATGGAGTGCGTCGTTTCGCGCTCCCGAAAACCTCGGAGGCTGCCACCCAGGTCCTCTCTCTCGACCTAGCGCCTGAGCTTACGCCTTACTCACCGCGCCGCTGTTCTTCGAGGATGCTCGGGTGTTGACACATCGTTGACGGCGGGTTGATGCCGGTGGTGTGTACTGGTGACACGCAACTTTCCGTTCAGCGTCTGGCGGTCTGGTCGCCCGCGCGGCCAGAATCCCGCGCGGCCGGATAGTGGGAAACTACTTCATCAATAGTGAGCAGCCAAGGTGGGAATGCGTGATGACCTACAGTGGTAGTCCTGCTCCAAGCCTGGGCTGTCCGAGATTGTGGGGTCGAGGGCAATGCCCACTAGCGGCGCAGGTGCTCCCACCGGGCCGAGGGCTGGCAGCCATGGCATTGACGCGGAAACCGGATCCGGGGTGCCGACGATGGTTCGTCTCTCGGAAGGCAGCGGGGAGACTTGGGGGAACGGGAAGAGTTGGATAAATTGATGCGTGCCTCGCCGATCCAGACTGCATTGACCGCGGGTTTGCGACAAAACCTCGATCAGATCGATTTTGGACGACACAGGTTCCGGTTACGGCCCGGGCCATCCCGTCATGCTCTGCAGTCCGCCGGTCGGTCGTTCCTGGAGGGTTTTAACGCGTTCGTTGCCGTTTCTGGTGACGATGGATGGGTAGCCGGCCTCGACGCGATCGACCCAGAGCTGCGGGGTTTCGCCTATGAGGGCGCGGGGATGGCGTGTACGGTGCTCGACTTGCTCACCTTCTCGTCGGGCCGCCGGTTGAACGATCTGTTATCTGGGGCAGCTCAGGCTTACCCGCATATGGTGCATGTCGGTGCGGGTTGGGCTTATGCCCGGCTGCGGCTGCGCCCGTGGTGGGGAATCCGATCGCCTGATCCGCTGCTGCGTTGGCTCGCCTGGGATGGGTTCGGGTTCCATCAGGGCTTTTTTCTTGCCGACCGGGTGGTCGGCGGGCAACGTGTCGAGCGCGGCCTGACGTCCGGCCAGCATGCCATTCGGGACCAGGGGCTGGGTCGGTCATTGTGGTTCCATGAGTGCGCCGATCCGGACGGGGTTGCGCTGCGTATCGGAGAGTTTTCGCCCGCCCGGCACGCTGACCTGTGGAGCGGGATCGGGCTCGCCGCCACGTATGCGGGTGCCGCCGAACCGGACGAGCTCGAGCGGTTGGTCGCCCTTGCCGGCGAACACCACGCGGAGCTCGCGCAAGGCTGCGCCTTCGCCTGCAAGGCACGCCACGTATCCGCGGTCGTACCGGCGTACACGGAGAAGGCCGCAGCTGTCTTGGCGGGCGTGACCTCTGGCGAGGCCGCTGCCTGGACTGACCAGGCGCAAATGAGGCTGGGTTCCAGCCCGCACACCGCAGCGCACTACCACGAATGGCGTGCGGAGATCCGGAGGCTGTGGTCCCAGCGGCAGGGAGGGCACGTCTGATGGATCCCATCAGGGCGCTGGTACGCCGGAACCTGCCGCGCCTCGCGGCGATCGTGTGCTGCCTGCTGGTCTGGGACCTCGCCCGGCAGCCGACCGTATCTCCCGAGCAGCGGGCAGCCCTGGCCGCGCCCTTCCACTTCACGCCCTACCCTGTCAATTCACCGGACAGCCCAAGCGGGCACCGCCTACGCCCGGTAGCCCCGGCCTACGACAAGCTCGACGCGTGGGTGTCGTCGGTGGGAGCGAGCACCGCCCTGTTCGCCGTCGACGGCGGCGCCGTGTCCCACGACATCTGCCTGGTAGACCCGCGCACCAACACCGTCACCATCGAACCGGCGCCCACTACCGGTGAACGGTATAAGCCGTTCACCCTGCAGCCCGCCGCCCTATGGTATCCGTCCTACGCCGCCCCGATGGGTTGTCTGCCCGCCGACGTTAATGAGGACGGCTGGCAGGACGTGGTTGTCTACTACTGGGGTCGCTCACCGGTGCTGTTCTTAAGGATTCCTGACATCACACCGTCCCCGGATGCGTTCAAGGCGCGCGAGTTGGTGTCATCCCCGCAGGTATGGAATACTAACGCCGCGACAATCGGGGACTTCGACGGTGATGGTCACCTGGATTTGGTGTTCGGTAACTACTTTCCCGATGGGGCTCGGGTGCTGGATCCGACCGCGCACCAACCAGAACTGGTCATGACAGACTCGTTGTCCAACGGGAACAGCAACGGAGGCAGTACCCGGCTATATCGGTTTGTTTCTGGCAACCGCGGCCGGGAGCCGGACGCCCACTTCGCTGAGGTGCCGGACGCATTCGGTCCGGCTGAGGCCCACGAGTGGACCCTTGCGCTAGGGACCCAGGATCTGGACGGGGATGGCCGACCAGACCTGTACATCGCCAACGACTTCGGCCCCGACCACCTGTTAGTGAATTCTTCCACGCCGGGCCACCTCAGCTTCCACGAGGTGCGAGGCGCGCGACATTTTAGCACGCCGAAGTCCCAGGTGGTCGGAAACGACTCATTCAAGGGAATGGGAGTGGCCTTCACCGACCTGAGCGGAACCGGAAGCCTGGACATTCTGGTCAGCAACATCACTGAGCCGTATGCGCTGCAGGAGAGCAACTTCGCCTTCATCTACACCGGCGATCGGTCCGGCTTTCAGCATGGCGTCGCTCCCTACGACAATCACAGCGAAGAATTAGGATTATCTCGGTCCGGCTGGTCATGGGACGTCAAAGCGGCGGACTTCGACAACTCCGGTACGCCCCAGGTAATGCACGCGACCGGTTTCGTCGCCGGAACGACCAACCGATGGCCACAACTGCAGGAAGCTGCAACATCGAACGATCTGATCCTTGCCAACCCTGCCCTGTGGCCGCACGTGGTCGCTGGTGACGACCTGTCCGGGCGTGATCACAATACGTTCTTCGTCCGCGGCCCGGACGGGCGCTACGTCGACGTTGCAGACATCATCGGCGTCGGCACCGATGCAGTCAGCCGCAGCTTCGCAGTCGGTGACGTCAACGAAGACGGGCGGCTGGACTTCGTGGTAGCGAACCAGTGGGCCCAGTCGACCTTCTATAACAACGATTCCCAAGCAGGTTCGTTCCTCGGGCTGCGGCTGCGCCAACCCGTCGGCGACGCGCAGTGCACCATAGCGCCAGCCGGGCCGACCCGGCCCGCTATCGGTGCGAGCGTCACTGTGACCCGCCCGGACGGCACACGTTTGACGCAGCAGGTCTATCCGGCTAACGGCCACAACGGCGTCAACGCCCCCGATCTGCTTTTCGGGCTCGGCGCCAGCCCTGTCACGACGCTGCCGGCGCTCATCTCCTGGCGCGACGGTTGCGGTCAGCTCCATACCACAGCGACGACGTTCGCGCCCGGTTGGCACAACGTCATTCTTGAACCGGACGGCACAACGAAGGGAATGCCGTGAAGCCGCCCCCCGATCCACGCAGCGCAGCGCTGCGCCGCTTCGGCGTGTCGATCACCGCGCTGACAATTCTTGGTCACACCGTGCTGGGCTTCGAGCAAGCGTATGCGACTCCTGTGGTGGCCGTGCTCGCGGCCCTTGCCATCGAGCTGCTGCTCGACTCCATCGACGCTGCAGCCCACCGGCGACGACCGCGTTACCTGGCCCCGGCCGGGAAAGTGATCGACTTTCTGCTGCCGGCCTACATCGCCGGTCTTGCCACCGCGCTGCTGCTCTACGGCAACGACACCCTCTGGCCCTACGTCCTCGCTGTGGTCATCGCGATATCGAGCAAGCACCTCGTGCGGGTGCGCGTGGGAAACAGACTCCGACATGTCCTCAACCCCAGCAACGTTGGCATAGTCGCCGTGCTGTTGCTCTTTCCCTGGGTCGGCATCGCTCCGCCGTACGAGTTCACCGAATGGATTTCCGGACCGTGGGACGCACTCGTTCCGGCCCTGCTGCTCGTTGCCGGCACCATGCTCAATGCCACGCTGACTCGGAAGATCCCACTGATCCTGGGCTGGACCGGCGGATTCGTCGCCCAGGCCCTGGTGCGCGACGTGTTCACCGACATATCGTTGGTGAGCGCCTTGCTGCCGGTGACCGGGGTAGCCTTCGTGCTTTTCACCAACTACATGATCACCGACCCGGGCACCACGCCGGTCAGCACGCGCAACCAGGTGGCTTTCGGGGTGGCGACCGCGGCGACCTACGGCGTGCTGGTGGCGGCACATGTTGTGTTCGGCTTGTTCTTCGCGCTGGTGATTGTATGCGCGCTGCGCGGCGTCGGGCTGGCCGTGCTCGCTCACACCCGTACGAGCACCGAACCAATCGCCGTGCTGGCACCGACCACCGCACCGCAGGTAGCCCCGTCGCTGCCAGGGCGGACATGAGTAGGGGGAGCGGGTGAGCAAGTCCCTTGACGACCGTGGCGAGCCGATCGCCGTCGTCGGCGCGGCCTGCCGTTACCCCGACGCCGACGACCCATGCCAGCTCTGGGAGCTGGTCCTCGACCAGCGACGGGCCTTCCGTCAACTGCCCCCGGAGCGGTTGGATCCCACCGACTATCTCGACCGCGACCGCGCCGCCCCCGATAAGACCTACAGCGCACACGCGGCGGTGCTGGAGGGGTGGGAGTTCGACCGTGCCGCGTTTCGCGTCCCCGGGCCGGTCTTCCGAGCTGCTGACCCCGCCCACTGGCTGGCCTTGGAGACGGCCAGCCGGGCACTGGAGGATTCCGGCCACCCGGGCGGAGACGGCCTGGACCGCGACCGGGTCACCGTGATCGTTGGCAATACCCTCACCGGCGAGGTGACCCGCGCGCGGACCCTGCGGCTGCGCTGGCCCTACGTCCGCCGTGTGCTAGCCGCTGCGATGGCCGAGGCGGACCTTCCCGAAGACCAGCGGCTCGCGGTGCTGGACCGAGCCGCAATGCACTACCTCTCACCGTTCGCGCCCACAGATGAAGAAACCCTGGCCGGGAGCCTGTCGAACACGATCGCCGGACGGGTCTGCAACCACTTCGACTTCCACTGCGGCGGGTACACCGTCGACGGCGCCTGCGCCTCATCGATACTCGCCGTGATCACCGCCTGCCGTGCCCTGCGTGACGGCAGCGCCGACTTCGCGCTGGCCGGCGGTGTCGACCTCAGCCTCGATCCATTCGAGCTCGTCGGGTTTGCCAAGACCGGTGCGCTGGCCGAGGATCGCATGCGCGTCTATGACGAGCGTTCCGACGGCTTCTGGCCGGGCGAGGGCTGCGGCATGGTGGCTCTGATGCGCGCTTGCGACGCACGTGCAGCCGGGCGCCGCGCCTACGCCGAGATCATCGGCTGGGGTATCTCCTCCGATGGCCGGGGCGGCATCACCCGGCCAGAGCGGGATGGTCAGCTCCTGGCGCTGCGCCGGGCCTACGACCTGGCAGGCCTGCACCCATCCGCCGTAGGCCTCTACGAGGGGCACGGCACCGGGACAGCGGTCGGCGACGCCACCGAGCTGGCCGCCCTCGCCGAGCTGCGGAACGGTACGCCGGTGCGAGCCGCACTGGGCTCAATCAAGGCCAACTTCGGGCACACCAAGGCCGCCGCCGGTATCGCTGGACTGATCAAGGCAACGATGAGCGTGGCCTCCGGCGTCCTCCCTCCCACCACCGGCTGTGAGTCACCGCACCCCATACTGAACGACGCCCGGGCGACTTTGCGTGTCTTGCCCGAACCTGAGCCCTGGCCGGCCGGTGCCCGGATCGCCGGGGTGAGCGCGATGGGCTTCGGCGGCATCAACACCCATGTGTTACTGCGTGCGCCGGAGGGCGGCAGGGGCCGCGCGGTGACCGTCCCACGCCGCCGCGGCTCCCGTCCCACTCCCCGCGCAGAGGTGATCGCCCTGAGCGGTCGCACCGCGTCGCACGTGCGGCGCGTCCTGGATCGGCTCGCCATCCTCGCCCCGCGGCTATCCGAGGCAGAGCTGCATGACCTGGCCTGCCACCTCGGGCGGGAAGCACCGGGGGGGCCGGTGCGGGTCGCCTTGATCGCGACCAACCCCGAGGAGCTGGGCCAGCGGGCGGCTCGTGCCTCCGCCCGTCTCGCCGATCTTCCTTCTGGTCGCCTGGTGGTCGGCGACGGTGCCTACCTCGGATCCGGGGTCCCAGGCCGCGTCACTGTGCTTTTCCCCGGCCAGGGCGCCCCCCTCTACCCCGATCGCGGCGGCCTTGACGCACAAGATCACGCGCCGGCTGGCACAGCTGCGGCCCAGCCTGCGATCTACCGCGGCTCGCTGGGTGCGCTGCGCTGGCTGGAACCGCTGGCTGTGGAACCACTCGCCGTGATCGGCCACAGTCTCGGTGAGATCACCGGGCTGGTATGGGCGGAATGCCTGTCCCCCGAGGAGGGCGAGAGGCTGGTTCGCGAGCGTGGTCGACTGATGGATGCGCTGGGCACGCCCGGCACCGGGATGGTCAGCGTGGCCGTCGACGAAGCCGGCGCACACGCGCTGTGCAAAGGCACCCCACTGGTCATCGCCGCGTATAACGGGCCGGGCCTCCACGTGCTAGCCGGGCCGTTGACAGACGTCCGCACCGCTGCCCACCGGGCGGCGCGACAGGGAGTGCGGGCCACTGTGCTGCCCGTCTCGCACGGTTTCCACTCCCCCGCAGTGGCCGACTGCGCCGCCGCGTTCAAGGACTACCTGCAGACCGTGCTATTCCGGCCGCCCCGCCACCGCCTGGTCTCCACAGTGTGTGGCCGGACGCTGACCGAGGCTGACTCCCTGATCGACCTGCTCGGGGAGCAGATCACCGCGCCGGTCCGGTTCTGGGACGCGCTGTCCGAGGTGCTCACGCAGACAGATCTGTTCTGCGAGGCCGGTCCCGGCCACACGCTCTCCGCACTGATCACCGAGAGCTGCCGGGTACCCGCCGTCAGCGTGGACGCCGGAAGCCCCGACGACCGGCCACGCGCTGAGGCGGCAGCCGCGCTATTTGCCGCTGGCGCCGTACCAGATCTGAATCTCCTCTTCGCCGGGCGAGCGGCTCGTCCGATCGACATCTGGCGGGACCGCACTTTCCTCGCCAACCCCTGCTCGGCCGCCCCACTGGCCGGCTCTCTCCTCGTGGAGCCCACCCAGGTCTCCGCGGCGAGCCCGGCCCCGGCCACGCGCCCACCCCAGGGCATCGGCTCCCAGCGCGAACCGGGCGAGGTCTTCCGCGACCTCCTCGCCGCTGCCGTCGAACTGGACCAGAGTCTGATCGGACCCGGGACGCGACTCCTCAGTGACCTGCACCTGACCTCCCTGCGCGTCGCCGAGCTCCTGGCCACCGCGGCCGAGAGAGCGGGCCGCGAGCGGCCGATCGCGCCGCTGACCATGGCGGACGCCTCGGTCCGTGAGGTGATCGAGGTGATCGAGGCGTTGCCCGCGGCGACGTCGACTCCCGGCAACGAGCCCGTGTCCGGGATCGCCCCGTGGATCCGCTGCTTCGCCGAGGAGCAGCGGATGACGCACGGTCCCGAAGCGCCACCCCCGGTCGGGCCCTGGCACGTCTTCGTCGTCGATGGACACCCGTTGAGCAGCGCCGCTACCGAGACCTTCGGCGGAAACACCAAACCCGAGGGCATGTCCGATGTCACAGCCCTCGGCTACGTCCCAGACCCGGCGGACCCCCGGGCCGTCGCCACCCTGCTCGCCGTCGCACGGGAGGCAACCCGCTCCGGCCGGCTCGTCGCCGTCACCCACCGACCGGGCCTGAGTGGGTTCCTGCGGTCGCTGTGGCAGGAACACCCCGAGGTCGGGATCACGTTGCTGCGCGTCCCCCCGACAGCAGACGGGCTGCGCCATTCCGCCCGGTATGCGGCAGCCGAGCCAGGATGCTGGCGCGAGTTGGTCCTGGACGCGAACGGGCGCCCGTCCCAGCCGATGTCGCCGCCGCTGTCACTCGGACGCACAGACGGCTCCCCGCTCGGATCCGAGGATGTTCTGCTGGTCAGCGGCGGCGGCAAGGGCATCGGTTACGAATGCGCTGCGGCCCTGGCCCGTGACTGCGGCGTCGCCCTCGGGTTGATCGGTCGCGCCCACCCGGACCGTGACCCCGCACTCGCCGCCAACCTGGCCCGGCTAGGCGAAGCGGGAGCGAGGATGGCCTACGAGCCCGCCGACGTCACTGACCCGATCGCGGTAGCTGCTGCCGTCCAGCGACTCGAGGATCGGCTCAGCCCGGTCACCGCGGTACTGCACGCGAGCGGGATGAACGAGCCGGCCCGGTTCGCCGACCTCGACGAACCCCGGTTGCACGCCCATCTCGGGCCCAAAGTCACTGGACTACGAAACCTGCTGGCCACACTGGACCCGCCACGACTGCGGCTGCTGATCACGTTCGGTTCGGTGATCGGCCATTACGGGTTGGCCGGGGAGTGCCACTACGCGCTGGCCAATGGCGCGCTGCGCGCCGAGACCGAGCGTCTCGCCGCCGACCTGCCCCACACCCGGGTGCTCAACCTGGAGTGGTCGGTCTGGTCTGGCGCCGGCATGGGGGAGCGACTCGGCGTGCTCGACGCACTGCTACGGCTCGACGTCACCCCGATCCCCGTGCCGGATGGCGTGGCGATCTTCCAGCGGTTGGTGGCCACACCGGGACTGCCCACTACGGTTGCCGTCCACGGCCGGCTCGGTGGTCTCGTCGACGCCGGACAGGTTGCACCGGCTGGCCGGTTCCTGGCAGGCGTGCGGGTTCACTACCCGGGCGTAGAGCTGATCTCCGACGCCCGCCTCGACCTGAGTCACGACCCCTACCTGGGCGATCACCGGATTGACGGTCTCGCCGTGCTCCCGGCCGTGGTCGGACTGGAGGCAATGGCGCAGGCGGCCACCGCGCTCGCAGGCCACCCGCTGCGCGAGGCGCGTGGGGTGGTTCTGGACCGTCCCGTCATCGTCCCTGACGACGGGGCGCGGACCGTCCGGGTTTGCGCGTTACGCCGCGACGACATGATAGAGGCCGTAGTGCGCAGCGAGGAGACCAGCTACCGCGTGGATCACTTCCGCGCCCGGTTCCCGCTGCACAGCACGGAGCACCCGGAGGTGCCTGCCGTCCCCGATGGTGGTACCCCAGTCGGACCGTACGACCTGTACGGCCCGCTGTACTTCCACACCGGGCGCTTCCGCCGGGTACTGACCTTGTCGGCGCCGGGAGCGCGCAGCTGCCGTGCCCAGGTATCGGCCGACGACAACGGCGTGTGGTTCGCCGGGACGGACACCGAGCCGCTACTCGGCAACCCGGGCGTCAACGACGCGACCCTGCATGCCCTGCAGGCATGTGTGCCGCACCGCCGTCTGCTCCCGGTCGGCTGCGACCGGCTCGTGATCACTCCGCATACCCTCGGAGGTGTGCTGGAACTGCGGGCAGCCGAACGGCATGCGGCGGGCGGCGAGTATGTGTGGGATGCGACAGCGCTCGATCCGTCTGGCCGACCAGTGATCAGCTGGAGCGGCCTGCGGCTGCGCGACGTCGGACCGCAGCCGCGCACCGGGCCCTGGCCGCTCCCGCTGCTCGCAGTGCACCTGGAGCGCTCCGCGACCGCGCTGGGCCTCGACCCCCAGCTGCAGGTAACCGTCACAACCGGCGCGACCCGCGGCACCGGGCCCGGCCACGCACCCGGGGTGGTCTCCCGTAGCCACCTCGGTGAGCTCACCCTAGGCATCCAGTCGTCCGGCGTATCCGCCTGCGACTGGGAAGCCGTCGCCGACCGGCCTTCCGAGGAATGGCGCCGACTGCTCGGGCCCGAGCTGTACGGACTGGTCGCACAGGTACAAGCCCCCTGCGCGGAGCTTGAGTCCACGGTAGCCACCCGGGTCTGGACCGCCCTCGAGTGCCTGTCCAAGATCGGACACCCACCGACGGCGCCCCTCGTCATCGGCGGGGTCTACGACGGGGGCTGGGTCGTACTGCGCGGTGGGGACTCCCTGATCGCGTCCACCCTCGTGTCCGTCGCCGGTGTCCCCGCAACCGTGGCCGTCGCGATCCTCACCGGAGAGTCGTATGCAAGCGCATAGGACCTATGACTGCCGACACCTGGTGACCCTCGAGGACACCAACCTCGTCGGCAACGTCTATTTCACCAACTACCTGCGCTGGCAGGGCCACTGCCGCGAGCAGTTCCTCGCCGAGCACGCGCCGAGCGTCCTGCGCGCATTGTGCGGAGATTTCGCACTGGCCACCGTCTCATGCCACTGCGACTTCTTCGCCGAGCTGTACGCGACAGACACGGTCGAGGTGCGAATGGGCCTGGGTGCTGTGGAGGGCCACCGGATCACGATGACCTTCGACTACTACCGCGTGAACGGGGCCACCCCGCAGCTGGTGGCGCGGGGCGGCCAGACGATCGCTTGCATGCGCCGGGCCCCGACTGGGACGACCCCGGTGCCGGTGCCGGACGAGCTGCGCGAGGCACTGGTGCCTTACCACAGCGCGATCCTTCCGACCGGAGTAGCAGAGGGAAATCCGGTCTGACCTCGCCGCCGCACCCCCATCGGCAGACAGGGAGGCTCGTCGTGACGATCGTAGGGCGCGGCGAGGGGGTCGTGTCGTACCAGCCGAGTAAGTGCCCGGCCAATCACACCGCCAACGACCAGATAACCGCGGTGTCACGCTCGATCCGGCACATGCACGAGAACCTTAGCCAGGCCCACTCGCTGCCCAGTTTGGCGCGATCGGCCCTGCTGAGTCCGTTCCACTTCCATCGGGTCTTCCGGCAGCGGACGGCCTCGACGCCGGCGCGGTTCCTCGCCGCGCTGCGGATGGCGGAGGCTAAGCGGTTGCTCGCGGATACGACGATGAACGTGACCGACATCTGCATGCACGTCGGCTACTCCAGCCTCGGCACGTTCATCACCCAATTCACTCGCCTGGTAGGCATGTCACCCCGACGGTTTCGTCGGCTGATCGAGCCGGTCGCGGACCAGCCAATCGACACGGTGTTCGCCGCGATCCGGCCCGCACTGACAGCACCGGCCATCGTCCAGGTGACAGTCGCAGTCACCGGAGGACCGGCCGGCGCTGCGCTCGCCGTGGTCGGGTGTTTCCCGTCCGGAATCCCCCAGGAGCAGCCGGCGGCATGCTCGGTCGTGCCGGTGCCGAGTATCGCCAGCTTCGGACAGTTGACGGACGGGGACTACCACGTGCTGGCAATGAGCTTCAATCCCTCAGCGACCGTGCTGGACGCTCTCGTTGGCGCAGACGACACGGCGTGTTTCGTCGGGGCGAGCCCGGTTCTGGTGCGCATCCGCGACGGCCGCTCGACATTGGTCGCGCCCGTGCAGGTGCAACTGCGCGTGCGCCGCCCGATCAATCCGCCGCTCGTCCTCGCACTCCCTTTGCAGCTCGCCGCCGAGGTACAAGCGAATTGAAGCGACGCAGGGAGGACTCTGTGTGTGAGGAGGCTATAGCCGGACGCCGGTCAGGCGGCACGCAGGCCGCTGCGGCGAGTGCCCAACCACCCGAGTACTCGCGTCGAGACGCAGGCGCCTCAATCGCCACGGGGGAGTTGCCGATCGGCGGCGTCGGATCGCTTCCTACGCCGGTAGGGGGTGAATCGTGGCGGAGCAACCTGCCGCGTTGAACGGCATCTCAGCGACCGCGGAAGCCTATATCCGGCGGTGGTTCCCGCACCGCGCACCGTTGCTGGTCCGGCTGTCCACCCGGCTGGACGAGACATACTGCCGCGACGTAGCCGAGTACTACGACCGGGCGCCGAGGTTTGCCCACGACGCCCGCCTCAAGCAGCTCTACGACCTGCTCAAGCGGGAGAACCTGAAGCAGTATCGGGCCGTGCTGGACGCTGACGTCAAGGTCGTGCCGTGGACGGGGAAAGGCCAGCCATACCGTGGCTTCGGGCACCTGGTCGAGCAGGTCTGCGCCACCGGGAAGCTGTATGTGTACCTGACCAGGATTGGCCACGGTCCGGCACGCCGCATCGGATACCACCCGATGCGGACACCAGCGGGGATCTCCGCCTACGGAGTTGAGCTCTGCCACAACGACGTGTTCCGGGTCGTGCACGACGTCTTCGGCCACATCCTGTTCGGAAAAAGCTTCGGGCTCCGTGGCGAGTTCGAAGCGACCTACGGACACCTCAGCATGTACCCCGAAGACGTGCTCCCGGTGCTGTTCACCGAGCAAATCGGCCAGATCTGTTGGTTCTTCTGGGGGCCGCACCTGATGGACCAGGCTGGTCGGCGGCGAAGACCTGGTGATCCCGCTTACCTGCCACCTGCGGAACGCCCCTACCCGGAGCAGAAGGTGTTCCTCTTCCCGCAGCGGTTCTTCGACGAGTTCGCAGCAAGCTTTGTGCGGAGCCGAGATGATTGACGTGGCGGCGGTCCAGCAGACGATCAACACACGACGAGGTGTCCATGAGATTTGACACCAAGCTGGTTCATGTCGGCCAAGAGCCCGAACCGGGTGCGGGCGGCGTGGTTCCTCCGATTCACGTGGCGTGCACGTACGAACGTCGTATACAGGATCCGATGCACTACTTCTACTCCCGCGGGGAGAATCCGACCAGGGAGGGGTTGGAACGCTGCCTCGCCGCACTAGAAGACGCGCAGTTCGCGACGATGTTCGCCTCCGGCCAGGCGGCCGCGGCAACGGCGCTGTCGCTGCTGACCCCTGGACAGCGAGTGATCTCCTCCGACGACATCTACGGCGGAACCCATGCGCTGTTCGCTATGTTGGGCCGCTACGGCATCGAGGTTGACTACGTCGACCTGACCGATATCGAGCGGCTGCGCGAGGCGCTCACCGACGACGTGGGATTGGTGTGGGTCGAGACCCCGACCAATCCCTTACTGAAAATCACGGACTTGCGCGCGGTGTGCCGGTTGGCGCACGAGCGGCACGTCCTCGTCCTGGTGGACAACACTTTTTCCAGCCCGGTGTTGCAGCAGCCGCTCCAGTGCGGCGCGGACATCAGCCTCTACAGCACCACCAAGTTCATCGCAGGGCACTCCGACGTTCTGGGCGGCGCGCTGGTCTACCATGACGAGCAGCTCAATCGTCGATTCACCGCGTATCGTACCGCCGCTGGCAACGTTCTAGGCGCGATAGACTGCTTTCTCACCCACCGCGGGTTGAAGACGTTGTCGTTGCGAATGGCCAGGCAGGTGAGCAACGCCGAGGCGATCGTCGCGGTGCTGCGCGGCGCATCCTCCGTCGGCACGATCCACTATCCTGGCTTGCCCGAGCACCCGCAGCACGAGGTGGCCATGCGGCAGATGGCGGGGCCCGGGGCGATCGTCACCTTCGAGTATTTCGGCGTCCTGGAGAAGCTGTTGGATCGGCTGCAGGTGTTTGCCTACGCGGTAAGCCTGGGAGGGGTACGTTCGTTGATCGAGTGCCCGGCACTGATGACGCATCGATCGCTACCCAGGCAGACCCGGCTCGCGCTCGGCATCTCGGATAACTTGATCCGGCTCTCGGCCGGGATCGAGGACCCTGAGGATCTTGTCGAGGACTTGATGGGGGCGCTGTAGTCCTGCAATCCCCCATCCCGCCGGAGCGGTCCACCAGCCAGCCGGCACCACTGCGGCTGAGCGGAGGGCTGGCGACCGAGCTGATGCGAGCCGGGGTAGCGGTGCGTGCACCACTGTGGGGGACCGAGGCCCTGCGCACCGCGCAGGGCAGGCAACTCCTGCGTGGGGTCTACGCGGACTTCCTGACTGCTGGGGCGCAGGTAGTTGCGGCGAACACGTTCCGCGCCAATCTGCGCGCGCTGCGGCGCGTGGGGCTGGATGAGGCGGGCGCCGCCGACGTGGTGCGCGAGGCGGTCGAACTGGCCAGGGCGGCGGTCAGTGGCAGAGCGGTCCGGGTCGTCGGCTCGATCGCCCCTGTCGAGGACTGTTACCGACCCGATCTCGTGCCGTCCGACGCCGAACTCCGGGCCGAGCACGGATGGCTCGCGGAGCAACTGGTGTCTGCCGGTGTGGACTTCGTGCTGTGCGAGACAATGAACACTGCGCGGGAGGCCCGCATCGCGCTGGAACAGGTCCTGGCCGCCGGCGGCCGCGCGTGGGTCAGCGTGGTGTGCGGCGACGGCGCGCGGCTGCTGTCCGGCGAGAAGCTGGCCGACGTCGGCGCGGCGGTGGTGCGCGATGGTGCGGAGGCTGTGCTGGTCAACTGCACACCGCTGGCACAGACCGAACTGTGCCTGCGTCAGCTCCGCGCGCACCTACCCGGCTTGATCGGGGCTTACCCGAACCTGGAGGAGCGTTCGAACCTCCTGGCCTGGACGCCCGTCGAGGACTTGCTGCCGGTGGCCGTCGAGCCGGAGGCGTTCGCCGCGATCGTGCACCGCTGGTGGATAGAGCTCTCGATCGACGTGGTCGGTGGCTGTTGCGGGACCACACCTCGGCACCTGTCCGCGCTATCCCGCCAGTTGACCCACGGGTGTGCGCCTACCAGCCGGTCGTGACGGCGCGCCGCGCGGCGACATCAATCCCGTCGAGCAGCGCGCGGCGCGACTCGGCTGAGCAGAACGCTGCCCGCACGCCGGCCTTGGCAATGTCGGTGAGCTCGCCGGGCGAAGCACCGAAGACCTCGTGACAGATCAGATACTCGCGGTTGAGGTTAGTGCGAAACATTCCTGGGTCATCGGTCCCGAGCGAGACCGGCACACCCGAGGCCAGCAGGTCGGGCAGGGGGTGCGCGGCCAGATCCGCGACTGCCCGAGTGCACAAGTTTGAAGTCAGGCACACCTCTAACGAAATGCCGTGCTCGGCCAGGTGACTCAGCAGCCGCTGGTCGTGCACGCTGCGGATGCCGTGCCCAATGCGTTCGGCGCCGAGCGCGCGTAATGCCACCCACACCTCCTCGGGCCCGGTGGTCTCACCCGCGTGCGGGACGCTGTGTAGTCCGGCTGCCCTGGCCAAACCGAATGCCTCCCGGAACTGCCCCCGCGCGACGCCGATCTCCGGGCCGCCCAGGCCGAACCCGATAGTCCCGTCCGGCTGGTGCGTCAGTACCCATCGCGCGGTGTCGAGGCCGGACAACGGCCCTAGGTCCCCAGAAATGTCGAAGACCCAGGACAGCTCGACGGAGTGCTCCTCGGCCGCGCGCCTGCGGCCAATCGCCAAGGCTTCGACAAGTTCCTCGGCATCGATGCCGGCCGCCAGGTGAGCCATCGGGGTGACAGTGACCTCTGCGTACCGGACATTGCTCGCTGCGAGATCAGCCGCGAGGCCGAACACGAGCTCTGTGATGTCGGAACCATTTGTGACTAACCTACTGACCGCCGTGTAGACCTCGACAAAGTGCCTGAAGTCAGTGAACAGGGGGGAGTCTCCCAGTGTCACCGGCGGGTCGGTGCACACGTCGCGGTCCGCGTGGCGGCGCCGGAGCGTCCGGATGGTGTCCGGCGAAGCCGAGCCCACCAGATGCACGTGCAGGTCCACCTTGGGCAGGGCGGCGATGAACGAGCGAATGTCGAGGGGAATGGCCAGCTCCTCGGTGGTGGGAAGGGCGTGACTGTCCCTCCGTGCTCATGGCGGACCCGTCTGCGCCAGCCGGGTACTAAGTTACTTCAGGCCAGAGCCTCCCACCGGAGGCGAAGTGGTCAGGTGGGTCGCTGGCCAGGACAGCCTGAGTGGACGCCGTTGGCATCGCGACCCATTAAGGTGGTTCCAGGAGGTCACGGTATGAGCACGAAGAGGACGTACCACCAGTACTGTGGACTCGCCTCGGCGCTCGATGTGTTGGGCGAGCGGTGGACGCTGCTGATCATCCGGGAGTTGTTGATGGGGCCGCGACGCTACACCGACCTCCTGACCGACTTGCCCGGCCTGGGCACCAACCTGCTAGCCGAGCGGCTGCGGTTTCTGGTGGACCATGGCGTGATCCGCCAGTCAGGCGGTGGTCATTCTGGCGAGAAGCGGGCGTACGAGTTGACTGCGAAGGGTCAACTGCTGCGCCCTGTGGTGTTGGCACTAGCACGCTGGGGGATGGACTTCGTGGGTGAGATGTCCGGCGAGGACGTGGCGCGGCCGCACTGGGGTTTCCTCGCGGTCGAAGCCATGATCCAGCACGACAAGATCCCCGTTCAGGACGAGGAGTATGAGTTCCGCGTGGACGATGAGGTGTTCCATGTCGCCGTCCGCGATCAGCATGCTGAGGCGCTGCGCGGTCCGGCAGCGAGCCCGAACATGGTCGCGACGACCGACGCTGCCACGTTCGTCCGGATCGGTTCCGGGCTGCTACGTCCACTGGCTGCGATGGTCACCGGGGAACTCAAGCTGGCCGGCGATCTCAGCAGCGTATTGCGGTGCTGTGAGTTGTTGGGCCTGGAGGCCGGAGGTACCGCTGCCGACTCCCGTGCCGTCGCCAGCTGAGCTGACCACACGATCTAAGTCGTCAACCGCACGAAGTCGTCCTGGAGCTCAGCGAACGACCCGACTTGGTTGCTGACGCCATCGAGTCCATTGCGCCGAGAGTTGGTTGCCCGGCCGGTGCTGCCACAGCGGTGAGCGCGGCGCTCCTGGGCTGGCTCCGACGGCTCGTGACAACTAATTAAAATTGAAGTAAGCTTACGTGGACGTCTCACGCAGTGGTGTCACCCATTGTGACATCAGGGCGCTCAGTGGAAGCCGGTCGAATAGCAAGCACCACACAGCCGTCTCTAGGCTGCCCCTCTGGAGGTACCACATGGCCACGGCCTACAGCCCGACCAAGGACGAAGTCATCGCCTTCTACGACAGCGCTATCCCCTTGATCAACCGCCTCGCCGGGCAGAACGTCCACTACGGATATTGGCCGACGCCTGAGGACGACAGCACGCTCCACCAGGCCATGGACAACCTAACGGACGTCATGATCGAGCGGATCCGCGTCACCAAGGGGCAGCGGGTATTGGACGTGGGCTGCGGCCTCGGCGGCCCTGCCATCCGGCTGGCACGCGCGACCGGCGTAGAGGTAGTCGGGATCGGGACCAGCCCCTTGATCATTGAAGAGGCTAATGCGCGGGTTCGCGCCGAAGGCCTCTCGGAGCAGGTGCGTTTCGAGGTGGCGGACGCGATGGATGAGTTACCTTTCCCGGCACGATCATTCGACGCCGCGTGGGCGATCGAGTCCTTTGTGCACATGCAGGATCGGGCGGGGGCCCTGCGGCAGATCGGCCGCGTGTTACGGCCCGGTGGTCGGTTGGCACTGACGGACTTCTACGAACGAACACCGTTCACTGGCGATCGTCTGACCAAGATCGAGGAGTACCGCAGAGTCGCACTGAACACTCCGTTCCCCCGTCTCGAAGACTATCCACCCATGATGCGCAGAGCCGGCCTCGACCTCGTCGAGTACCTGGACATCAGTGAGGAGGTTTCCCGACACTACCCCGGCCTACTGGAACGGCTTTACCAATTCCGACTGGAACTGGAGAACGAGTACGGATCCGACATCGTCGTAGCGCTTGAATCGACATTCAAGAACTGCTCCGAAAGTGGCGAGCCAAACTATATGCTGATGGCCGCACGACGATCACAGGACCATCCCGCTTAGGGCACGACGTGTTCGGGCATGTCCTGCTTTGAGGCGAGTTTCGTGAGGAGCCCGGATGACTGACGTGAGTCTGGTCCCGCAGCGGTTTTCCGCGCGGACCATCGAGGCGATCAGGCAGGATTTCCCCATCCTGCGGACGAGTTACTCTGGTCGGCCGCTTGTCTACCTGGACAACGCCGCCACCGCGCAGAAGCCGCAGGCCGTGCTGGACGCGCTTGTCGGCTACTACAGCACGGCGAACAGCAATATCGGTCGTGGCTATTACCAGCTCAGTATGCTTGCCTCCGACCGGTACGAGCAGGCCCGCTCGGTGGTTGCGGAGGCGATCAACGCCGAGCGCACCGACGAGGTCGTGTTCACCGGCGGCACGACCGCCTCGGTCAACCTGGTGGTCGACACGTTCGGGCGGCAGGTAGTCGGAGCCGGGGACCAGGTGGTGGTCACCGGCATGGAGCACAACTCGAACATGCTGCCCTGGCGCCGCTTGTGCGAGCAGGTGGGCGCGGAACTGGTGGTCCTGCACACCGACCGGCAGGGCCGGGTCGAGCTGGACCAGTTCAGCTCGGCGCTCGGCCCCCGCGTCCGGTTGGCCGCAGTAGCACACGTGTCAAATGTGGTAGGCACGGTCAATCCGGTGCGGGAAATGGCTGCCGAGGCACGCAGGTTCGGTATCCCGCTGGTGGTGGACGGCGCACAGGCGATTGCGCACCGCCCGGTGGACGTGCGCGACCTGGATGTGGACTTCTACTGCTTCTCCGGGCACAAGGTGTACGGCCCGATGGGCATCGGCGTGCTCTACGGCAGGCGCGAGCTGCTCGCCGAACTGCCGCCGTACCAGGTCGGGGGCGGCACGGTGAAGGGGGTCACCTTCGACGCGCCGGTGCGCTACGTGCCGGTGCCGGCCCGGCTTGAGGCCGGCACGCCCAACGTCGCCGGCGCGATCGGCCTGGCCAGCGCGCTGCAGTACGTCCAACAGCTCGGCTGGGACCTGGTGCGCGAGCACGAGCGGGCGCTAGTCCACACCGCGGTGCGAGCGCTGGGTGAGCTTGATCGGGTCCGCATTGTCGGCGATCCGACCGCGGAGCCGAGCGGCATCGTGTCTTTCGTGGTGGACGGTATCCATCCCTACGACGTGGGTGGTCACCTGGACCGGCACGGAGTCGCGGTGCGCTCGGGGGTGCACTGCGCCAACACCTTCATCGACGGCCTGGACCTGCTGGGCACGGTTCGGATGTCCTTCGCGATCTACAACACCGACGAGGAGATCGACGTGGTGCGGCGCGCGCTGCGCACCCTGCAGCCAGGCTGGTGGACCAGCGAACATCCCCACGAGCGCTTCATCTAGCCGGTACTAGAAACAGGGGTGGACCCGGATGTCTATACCGCAGCTCGATTCGCTGGCCGTCAAGGAGGACATCCGCGCCTCCTGGAACGCGATCAGCTCCGGCTGGGAGGCCGTGCAGGACACGTTCGAGCGGGGCGCCGCGTCGATGACAACGCGGCTGCTGGACCTCGGCGGGGTGCGGGAAGGCCAGGCCGTCCTGGATGTCGCCACCGGTCTCGGCGAGCCGGCACTGACCGCGGCGGACCGCGTCGGTCCCGCAGGCCGGGTCGTCGGGGTCGACATCGCAGCCGGCATGGTGGAAGGGGCCAGGCGTCGGGCCAGAAACCGGGAGAACGTGGAGTTCCTGGTGGCCGACCTGGAGTCGATCGATCTGCCGCCGAAGACCTTCGACGTGGTGCTCAGCAGATGGGGGCTGATGTTCGCCGTCGACCACGTTGCCGCCTTCCGTACGGTGGCCCGGCTGCTGGTGCCGGGGGGCGTGCTGGCCGCCTCGGTGTGGAGCGAGCCGCAACGGGCGCCGATGATGTCTACCGGCTACGCAGTGCTGGCGCAGCGGCTGGACATGCCGCCGCCCCCGCCCGGCCTGCCTGGCCCGTTCAGCATGTCCGATCCGGGGCAGCTCACCGAGGAACTGACCGAGGCGGGTTTCACCGAGATCGTGGTGGACGAGTTCGTCGTCCCGTTCCGGCTGGCGTCTGCGCAGGAGTACGCCGAGTTCAACAAAGCAGTGTCGCCACCGAAGTTGCGCCAGCGCCTCGCCGAACTCGACCCAGAACAGGAAGCGGAGACCTGGGCACGGGTGGGCGCCGCGGTGGAGCGATACCGATCGGCGGGCGGTGACCTGTTCCTGCCGTCCACCGCGCTGTGCGTGCGGGCCGTCGCTCCCGAGACCAGCGACTGATCGCCTACGGCACCCGGCCTGCGACTATC
This sequence comes from Pseudonocardiaceae bacterium, assembly GCA_035997545.1. GTDB lineage: Bacteria > Actinomycetota > Actinomycetes > Mycobacteriales > Pseudonocardiaceae. Next base: position 1,486 of record DASYIL010000242.1, on the reverse strand, counting down.
ATCCCGGCCGGAAGCTGAGCGTCAGAAGACGGTATCGACGAAAAGAGATCATCTGCGATGGGCGATGTCGAGAACAACGACGTGCTGCCGATGTGGCCAGTGGGCGCGAGCGCCCAGTACATTGCCGCCCGCACCGAACTGGCGAAGGCCGAGCGGGCCCTGCGCGACCAGGTCGAGGAGGTCGCCGCCGCGCGGCGGATGCTTCCTGAGGGCACTCTGATCCAGGACTACGCCCTGACCGAAGGGCCAAGGGACCTGGGACTGGACGAGCCGGTCGGCACGACCCGGTTGTCCGAGCTGTTCGGCGAGCACGACACGCTGTTCGTCTACCACCTGATGTACCACCCCGACGATGCCGAGGCCTGCTCGATGTGTTCGATGTGGGTGGACGGATTCCACGGGGTTTCCCACCATCTCGCGCAGCACATGGCCTTCGTGGTGATCGGCAAGGCGCCCCTGTCCAAGCTGCGGGACTGGGCACGCCGGCGCGGCTGGGACGGGCTGCGGCTCCTGTCCAGCTACGGCACGACGTTCAACGCCGACGTGCACGCCGAGCATCCGAATGGGGACCAGCGTCCGATGGTCAGCGTGTTCGTCAGGGACGGCGGGCAGGTTCGCCACTTCTACACGCTTCCGGCCAACTTCATCGACAACGCTGAGCGCGGCTTCGACCTGCTGTCCCCGGTCTGGAACGTCCTGGATCTGCTGCCCACCGGTCGGGGCGAGTGGTATGCGGAGAACTCCTATGCCGGGCGCGAACGCGGCTGAGGGGTCCAACCGGGTTGGCCGGGTACCGCCAACCCGGTCCGGCTACCGAGCGTTCGCCGGGTCGGAAGTGCCGAGCGCATTGGCACACCGACCGCAGCGCACTGCCGCCCGGACGGTGTCCCATTCCGCTCCAGTGGAGGGGTATGCCTGGGCCGGCAGGCCACAGACGGTAGCGGGCCACGGTGTGCCGTCGTAGCGGGCGATAGCGTGCACTTTGCCGATTTGTCCGGTCAGGTCGAACTCCAGTCCATTCACGTACTTCGTCTCTGTCATCCTCGCTCCCCTCGAGTTCGTCGCGGCCCGCCGGAACCCAACGGCGCGGTCAGCCGGCGGTCTTGACCACGTCACCTAGGCGGATCGCCGTGAACCGGCGTGCCTCGAAGTCGCAGTACCACAGCCGCTCGCCATCCCAGGTCATGCCGGTCGGATGGCCCACCACCGGTACCGCGGCCAGCAGTGCCCCGGTCACGGTGTCGACCGCGCGGATCATCCCGCTCTCGAACTCCGAGTAGAACACCACGCCGTCGACGTACGTCAGGCCGGAGGGGGAACCCTCCACCGGCAGTTCCCGCTGCACTGACATGGTGTCGAAGTCCCGCAGTTGCACGACGGCGGGGTTGCGCAGGCACATCCACATGCCCTCCGGGCCCATCTCGATGCCACACAGCCGACCGCTCGGTGGATGCACCTGCTTCTGGTCGACGATGTCGCCGGTCTC
>DASYIL010000241.1:0-2253 GCA_035997545.1 Pseudonocardiaceae bacterium | reverse complement strand
CGGGGTCCGGCCAGAGGTTGTCGAACCGGTCGACCAGGCTGCAGCCAGCCGGATCGATCAGCGCATCCGACTCCTCGTCGGCACGATTAACGACATCGTCAAGCTCCGCGAGCTTGTGGACAAGGCCAAGCGCGGACACGTTCACCTCAAGACGGTGCACCTGTTTCTAAGTGGAACACCGGAACCGATCACCGGCCTGGACGGCAAGACGTACCAGCGGAAGCGCCAGCAGAAACGCCAGCAGAAACTCGCCGGGCCTTAGGCCGAAGTTACGGTAGTTGATTCGGGCGGTTTTGCTGTTGACCTGGAGAAATCGCTGGATCGGTCCGGAATGTGTAGTCAGAACAATCGGCGTGTTGGCTTCGTTGACGCGATCGGATCGGATAAGCTCCTTGTTGTGTCGAGGTTCAGCGGGAAGGTCCACGTAGTCAGAGTTAAGAAGACCCATCTGGACAAGCAGGGCAGTCCACGCGAGTATTCCTCGGCGTATCTGCGGCGCACCTACCGCGAGGGCAAGCGGGTGCGCAACGAGACGGTGGCCAACCTGTCGATGCTGCCCGAGCACGTCGTCGACGGGATTGACGCGGGCCTAAAGGGGCAGCGGCTGGTGCCGGTCGGCGGCGAGTTCACCATCGCCGGGTCGCTGCCGCACGGGCATGTGGCCGCGGTGGCGGTGATGGCGCGCAAGCTGGGCTTGCCCACGCTGCTCGGTGCGCCGTGCCGGGGGCGGGATCTGGCGCTGGCGCTGATCATCTCGCGGGTGCTGCGCCCGGGCAGCAAGCTGTCCACGCTGGCGTGGTGGGCCGACACCACCCTGGGGGTCGATCTCGGGGTGGCGGGTGCATCTACCGACGAGGTCTATGCGGCGATGGACTGGCTGGTCGGCCGGCAGGACAGCATCGAAAAGCAGTTGGTGGCACGGCATCTGGATCCGTCGGTGAATCCGGGGCGGATGGCGTTGTTCGATTTGACCAGCTCGTGGGTGACCGGGCGGTGTTGCGAGCTGGCCGCGCGCGGCTACTCCCGCGACGGCAAGAAGGGCTGTGAGCAGATCGAGTACGGCATCCTCACCGACGTCGAGGGCCGGCCGGTGGCGGTGCGGGTGTTGGCCGGCAACACCGCCGACCCGACCGCGTTCGGCCAGATCGTGACCGCGGTGAAAGACAGCTTCGCCCTGGAGGACCTGGTACTGGTCGGTGACCGTGGGATGATCACCTCCGCCCGGATCGCCGCGCTGCGCGAACTGGGCGAGGACGGAACCGATTTCGGGTGGATCACCGCGCTACGCGCGCCGCAGGTGGCCAAACTCGCCGCCGACGACGGGCCGCTGCAGATGAGCCTGTTCGACCAGCAGGATCTGGCCGAGATCGCTCACCCCGACTACCCGGGCGAGCGGCTGATCGCCTGCCGCAATCCGCTGCTGGCGGTCGAACGCGCCCGCAAACGCAACGACCTGCTGGCCGCCACCGAGCAACTGCTCGACCCGATCATCGCCCGGGTGGCCGCGGGCCGACTCTTAGGTGCTGACGCCATCGGCGTCGCCCTCGGGCGGGTCATCAACAAATACAACGTGGGCAAGCACCTTCACCACACCATCACCGACACCAGCCTCACCATCGAACGCCGACACGACCAGATCGCCGCCCAAGCCGCCCTGGACGGCATCTACGTGCTGCGCACCTCGGTGCCCGCCGAGCAGCTCGACGCGGCCGGGGTGGTGACCGGCTACAAGAACCTCGCCAACGTCGAACGCGACTTCCGCATCATCAAGGTCGACGACCTGGACCTACGGCCCATCCACCACCGCCTCGACGACCGCGTCAAAGCCCACGTGCTGATCTGCATGCTCGCCTGCTACCTGCTCTGGCACCTGCGTCACGCCTGGGCGCCGATGACCTTCACCGACGAACACCCACCCCAGCGCGACAACCCCGTCGCCCCCGCGCAGCGCTCCACCGACGCCCAGGCAAAGGCGTCCACCCGGCACGACCCCGCCGGCAACCCGCTGCGCAGCTTCCGCGGCCTGCTCGACCACCTGGCCACCCTCACCCGCAACCAGGTCCGCTACCACCGCACCAGCACAGAAATCCCAATGCTCACCGAAGCCACCCCCGACCAGCGCCGCGCCTTCGACCTTCTCCAGGCCCCCATCCCGCTGACCGCCGCGTAGTCAGACACCACCACACCGACAATCAGCGAACCCCCAGCTCAACCAAGAAATTTCGCCGTCAAAAGACCCGTAACTTCGGGCTA
>DASYIL010000240.1:0-15953 GCA_035997545.1 Pseudonocardiaceae bacterium | reverse complement strand
CGCGGTCAGGTGATCGCGTGCGGTGCCGTTGGCACTGGAGGGGTGGCCGCATCACGGCCACCCCTCCAGCTATTTTCCCCGGCCACGGCACCTCTTAGCTGGACCATGCCCGATCTTGTAGACACCCGGTCGTAGACTGCCGCTGATTGCCCGCGGAGGGAATCGCGTGGCGACAGGCCGACACTTCACCCAAGAGTACAAGGACCAGGCCGCTAGCCTCCTCCTCGATTCGGGCCGGTCGATCGCCGAGGTGGCGAGTGGTATCGGTGTCCACGAGATGACGTTAGGCAAATGGGTGAAGAAAGCAAGAGACTCCGGTGGGTCCAGGACAAGGACCTGTCCGAGACCGAACGTGCCGAGCTAGAACTGCTCCGCAAGGACAACGCCGTCCTGAGAGTGGAGCGTGACTTCGCGAGAAGGAAGGAGGAATATGGCGAAAAGGTGCCCTGTCTGGTAGGTCCGTAGCGAATTAATGCTGTCTACCAGGGACTGGTGGGGAAGATGTGACGCTTGGGTGGCGCGCTTGTCGGGGCGAGCTTGCCCGATCAGACACGTCGCGCGTGACCAGGCACAATACCCGTCAGCACCACTCGCGGCGGTTGGCTGGCGCACCGCGCAGGGCTGCCGCGGCTGAGCGAACCGATCGGCGCCACATGGAGGAAGCCCGGTGAAAGAAGTGGGCGAGGGGGGAGTTGAACCCCCACGTCCTTACGGACACACGGACCTGAACCGTGCGCGTCTGCCATTCCGCCACTCGCCCGAGTGACCGCGGAAGCCTAGCACGCACGCTGCAACGCCTGACGGAGCACACCCTGCGCGCTGGCCCTCCCGGATACGATCGGGGGAGACTTGGCAGCGAGATCCTGCCAGAGCGAGCCGGGGAAAGGAGGGCGCCATGGGCAAGGCGCAGCGGTTCGAGCGTCGGCTGCAGGGTATGGTGGGCGACGCCTTTGCCCGGGTCTTCGGCGGTAGCGTGGTGCCGCAGGAGGTTGCCCAGGCGCTCCAGCGCGAGGCCGACGACAACGCACGTCCGCTCGCGGGCGGGCGGGTGCTTGCACCGAACCGTTACACCGTGACACTCGGGGCGACCGACCACGACCGGCTCGCTGGCGACGAGCAGCGGGTGATCCGGATGCTCAAGGATTGCGTCCAGGGCCATCTCCGGGAGCAGGCCTGGGATGTCTACGGAGACGTTGTGGTGGCCCTGAAGCGGTCTGCGACGCTGCACACGGGACAATTCCGTACCAGCTCGTCGGTTGATCCCGACGCACCGCAACCTCGTACCGCAGGAGACCGAGCCATGACCCAGCACGCAGGCGAGTACCCCGACGACGGCCAGCGAGGTCAGTACGGCGGACGCGGCCACGACCAGGGTCAGGGCGGCCATCAGGCCGACCCGAATGTGGATCAGCCGTATGGCTATGACTTCAGGTACCTCCAGGACCAGAGCCACCACCAAAACCAGCCGAACCAGAACCACGGCAATCAGGGTTACGACGCGGGCTATGGACAGGGCCAGCCGGCGCCAGCCCAGGGCTACCAGCAGACCTATGGAGACCCCAACTACGGCCAGTACGGTGGCGGGCAGCCGGGATATGGCTATGACCAGGGCGGTTACGGTGCTGACCAGAACTACGGTGGCGACCAGAACTACGGTTACCGGCCTCCCGCAGTGCAGGCCGGCCCTCGCCAGTTGGCGGCGTCGCTCACCCTGGACGATGGGTCGAACCGCCACTATCAGCTGGCCGAGGGCAGCACTACCGTGGTGGGGCGCGGCCAGGACGCGCAGTTCCGCCTGCCGGACACCGGTGTGTCCCGGCGGCACGTGGAGATCACATGGGACGGCCGGACCGCGATACTCGCCGACCTTGGGTCCACCAACGGCACGACGGTCAACGGCACTCCGGTGCAGACCTGGCAGCTCGCCGATGGCGATGTGGTCCGGCTCGGGCACTCGTCGCTCGTTTTCCGTACCCAAGGTTGACCCGATCGATCATTACGCGACCTAGCCCATTACACGATCTAGCAGAGACGACCAGAGCGTGCCGGAGCTGGTGCTGCAGCTGACCAGAGCGGGCTTCCTCCTGCTGCTCTGGGTGTTCGTGCTGGCTGCGTTGCGCATCGTGCACTCCGACCTGTTTGCGGCGTCCGGGCTACGGGCCAGCCTCCCCTTGCCCCGTCGCAGTGCTCGCGCCGAGCGCAACCGGACGGCCCGCCAACTGGTGGTCACTGCCGGCGGGCTGGCGGGCACCCGGATCTCGCTGGACGGCAGGCCCATCCTCATCGGCCGGGCCGACGACTCCACCCTCGTGCTCGATGACGACTACGCGTCCACCCGGCACGCTCGGCTCGGGTTCCAGGCCGGGGACTGGTTCCTGGAGGATCTGGGCTCCACCAACGGCACCTATCTGGACCGAGCTAAGGTCACCGGACCTACCCGGGTTCCTCCCGGGGTCCCGATCCGCATCGGCAAGACGGTGATCGAGCTACGCTCATGACTCTGGCCCTCCGCTACGCAGCCCGAAGCGACCGCGGCCTGGTTCGGCAGAACAACCAGGACGCGTTCTGGGCGGGTCCGCGCTTGCTGGCGTTGGCCGACGGGATGGGTGGTCACGCGGCAGGCGAGGTGGCGGCCAAGACCGTCATCGACGCATTCGCTCCGTTGGACGACGACGAGCCCGGCAACGATCTCCTGGACCAGCTGCACGAGGCCACCCTGGCTGGCAACGCCGCGATCAGCGAACTCGTCCGCGAGGACCCGGAACGGGAGGGTATGGGCACCACGTTGACCGCGGTACTCTTTGCCGGAAACAAGATCGGCTTGGTCCATGTCGGCGATTCCCGCGCCTACCTGATGCGCGACGGCGCACTCAGCCAGATCACTCACGATGACACCTTCGTCCAGTCATTGATCGACGAGGGCCGGATCTCCGAGGAGGAGGCCAGCCACCATCCACAGCGCTCGCTGCTACTCAAGGCACTTACCGGGCACGAGGTGGAGCCCTCCCTCACCGTTCGGGAGGCCCGCGCCGGGGACCGCTATTTGCTGTGCTCCGACGGGCTGTCCGGAGTGGTCAGCGCCGAAACCCTGGCCGAGGGGTTGACGATCCTCAACCCACAGGAGTGCTCCGACCGCCTCATCGAGCTGGCCCTCAAGGGTGGCGGGCCGGACAACATCACCTGCATAGTGGCCGACGTGGTGGATGTCGACTACGGCGAGGACGCGCCCATCATCGGCGGGGCCGCGGGCGACGGCGTCGAGGAACCGCAGCCGGACTCACCGGCTGCGCGGGCCGCGACGACCACCCTGCCACGCCCGGAGCCCAAGCGGATCGAACCCGTGGCTCCCGACCCCCAGCTGCGCCGTCGCAAGCAGCGCCGCAGGCTGATAGCGCTGGCGGTGCTGGGCGTGTTGCTCAGCGTCCTCGTTGCGACTGGTTCGATCTTGGTGCTCGGCCAGTACTACGTGGGGGCTACCGGCAACGGTGAGGTGGCGGTCTTCCGGGGGGTCCGAGGCGAGGTCTTGGGCCTGCCACTGCACGCCCGGGCTGAGGGCAGCTGCTGGGACGGTGCGCCGCGAGAGTGCGAGCCGATCCTCTTGCGCGACCTGGAACCGCCCGCCCGGACGAACGTGCAGCGAGGAATGATCAGCAGTGCTGGGCTCGTCGGTGCCCGCGAGATCATCGGCCGGCTGCGCATTAAAGGTCTGCTGCCGACGTGCCCGCGCCCCGGCACCGGAACGGGTAGCGATAAGCCGCAGGCCTCGTCGTCCCCGTCCGCCACGATCACGCCGGACCAGCCGGTTCCCACGGCCACCGGCCCCACGACTACCACAGCTGCGCCCAGCGGCGGGCTCACCGGACAGCATCCCGAACCCACGACCACCGGCACATCGCTGCCGGAGAAGCCCTTGGAACCCGGAGTGGACTGCCGGACGGTGAGCTGATGGTCACGCAAGTACCCATCCCCGACGCAGATTTACAACCGGCGCCGATACTCCCTACCAAGCGTGGCCTAGAGCTGGTCATGCTGGCCTTCGCCACGATCGTGGTGACCATGGCGCAGGTGCTGGTGGAGCTCAACCAAAAGAATGAGGTAACCCGCTCGCTGCTGTATTATGGTGCCGCCTACTTGGCCTTGTTCGCTGTCGCCCACGTTGCGGTGCGGTTGCTGGCGCCCTACGCAGACCCGCTCATCCTGCCCTGCGTCGCCTTGCTCAACGGGTTAGGATTGGTGTTCATCCATCGGCTTGACCTGGCTGCGAAGGCGGCCGCCGGTTCGGTTCGCGACCCGGCCTCGGCTGGCAACGCTCCTTATCAGATCGCCTGGACCGCGCTCGCGGTCGGGTTGTTCGTGGCGGTGCTGGTGCTGGTCCGCGACCACCGCACGCTGGCCCGTTACGGCTACACCTGCGGGCTGGTCGGGCTGGTGGCGCTGGCCCTGCCCGGACTGCTGCCCGGCGCCATCTCCGAGGTCAACGGCGCAAAGATCTGGCTGCGGTTCGGCGGGCTGGGGATCCAACCGGGTGAGTTCGCCAAGATCCTGCTGCTGATCTTCGTGGCCGCGTTCCTGGTAACAAAACGGGATCTGTTCACCACGGCGGGCCGAAGGGTGCTCGGCATGGAGTTGCCCAGGGCCCGGGACCTCGCCCCCCTGCTGATGGCCTGGGGTCTCTCGCTGGGCGTCCTAGTACTCGAGAAGGACTTGGGCTCCTCGCTGCTGTTCTTCGGCATCGTGCTGGTGCTCATCTACGTCGCCACCGAACGGATCGCTTGGCTGGTGATCGGCCTGATCTTCTTTGTCGGTGGTGCGATGGTCGCAAACATGCTCTTTGCCCACATACAAGACCGGGTGACCGCCTGGCTAGACCCGTTCTCCGACTACGACGGCGCCGGGTATCAGATGGCGCAGTCGCTGTTCGGGCTCGGTACCGGCGGAATGTTCGGTACCGGACTGGGCGCCGGCCGTCCCGACCTGGTGCCTGAGGCGCGCACCGACTTCATCACCGCCGCGATCGGCGAGGAGTTGGGTTTCGTCGGACTGTCCGCTGTGCTGTTCACCTACCTGCTGATAGTCATGCGGGGGATGCGCACCGCGCTCGCCGTCCGGGACACCTTCGGCAAGCTGGTGGCCGCCGGACTGTCCTTCGCGGTCGGCCTGCAAGTGTTCATCGTCGTCGGCGGGGTGACCAAGCTGATCCCGCTGACCGGGCTGACTGCGCCGTTCCTGTCCTACGGTGGCTCCTCGCTGCTGGCGAACTACATCCTGGTGGCACTGCTGTTACGGATCTCCCACGCGGCGCGGGCGCCAGCGGCCTGGTCGGCGCCGCGCAAGCCGGCGACCCCGCTGGCCCAGGCGCACACCGAGATGGTGCAGCGCCCGTGAACACACCGCTTCGCCGGGTGGCGCTGGCCGTCATGGTCATGATCGTTGCGCTGCTGGTCAACGCCACCTACATTCAGGTCGTCAGCGCCGATGCCTACCGCACCGACCCGCGAAACCGGCGGGTGTTGCTCGATGAGTACAGCAGGCAGCGTGGTGCGATCATCGCGGGCAGGCTGGAGGTGGCCAGCTCGGTGGAGACTGGCGGGCAGCTGCGTTTCCTGCGTAAATACCTCGACGGTCCGCTGTACGCCCCGGTTACCGGCTACTACTCGCTGTTCTACGGCTCCGGCGGCACCGAGAACTCGATGGACTCGGTGCTCAACGGTTCCGACGGCCGGCTGTTCGTGCGGCGGATCTCTGACCTGATCACCGGCCGCGAGCCCCTCGGGGCCAGCGTGGAGCTCACCATCAATCCGGTTGTCCAGCGGGTCGCCTACGAGCAGCTCACCCGCCGTGGCTACACCGGTGCGGTGGTAGCGATCAAGCCCAGTACCGGCGAGATCCTCGCGATGGTGTCCACCCCATCCTTCGATCCGAACCGGCTGTCCGCGCATGACGGTGCGGAGCAGCGAGCCGCCTGGAACGAGGGCACGTCGCCCCAGCGGGGCTCCCCGCTGACCAACCGCGCGGTCGCGTCGATCTACCCGCCGGGATCGACCTTCAAGCTGGTGGTCACCGCGGCGGCGCTGGCGAACGGCAAGGCCACCCCGGACACATCGCTGACGGCGGCCGCCGCATTGCAGCTGCAGGGCACCACGACACTCTTGCGCAACTTTGCCGACCAGCAGTGCGGTGGGGGGCCCACCACCACGCTCAAGGCGGCGCTGGTGCGCTCGTGCAACACCGCCTTCGCCCAGCTGGCCGCCGACGTCGGCGAGAACGACCTGCGCAAGCAGGCCCAACTGCTCGGCATCGGGGAGCAGGACCTCACCATCCCGATCCCGGTGACGCCATCGACCGTGGGCGCCATTGCCGACGTCGCTGCGTTGCAGCAGTCCGGTATCGGACAGCGCGATGTGGCGCTCACTCCGTTGCAGAACGCGATGATCGCCGCGACGATCGCCAACGGCGGGGTGCGGATGAAACCCCAACTGGTTCGTAACATCCTGGCCCCGGATCGGTCCGTGCTGGAACCGTTCGCATCGAAGCGGGCCGACACCGCGATGTCCCGCGCCACCGCTTCCCAGATCCGCGACATGATGGTCGCCGCCGAGAACAGCTACCGAAACGAAGGTAAAATCAACGGCGTCAGTATTGCGGCGAAGACCGGCACCGCTGAGCATGGTGCCGATCCCAAGAACACCCCCCCGCACGGCTGGTATGTGGCCTTCGCGCCCGCCAACGACCCTCAGGTGGCGATCGCAGTGGTGGTGGAGGACGGCGGAGACCGGAATCTCGAGGCCACCGGTGGTTCCCTGGCGGCGCCGATTGGTCGAGCGGTCATCGGTGCCGCCCTGCAGGGCGGTCGCTGATGGCTGGACCCGATAAGGGGAGCAGGAGGGAGAGCAACCGGGGTCCCCAGAGCGATAATGGCAACACCATGGTGGCTGTATGACGTTGACCAGCGGCCAGCTGCTGGCGCAGCGCTACCGGCTCAGCCGGCGCATCGCCATCGGTGGGATGGGCGAGGTCTGGGAGGCCGCGGACACCCGGCTGGGCCGGCAGGTTGCCGTCAAAGTGCTCAAGCAGGAGCTGTCCGGCGATGTGGAACTCCGGCGTCGTTTCCACGCCGAGGCCCGGATGACCGCGTCGTTGAACCATCCTGGCATCGCGGCGGTGCACGACTATGGTGAGACAGGGGCCGCCACCGGTGGCAGCGCCGATCCGGATGCCGATCCGAACATTGCCTACCTGGTGATGGAGTTGGTCACCGGAGATCCGCTAGCCACTATCCTGACGCGTCATCCGCGGCTGCCCGCCGACCGCACGTTGGACATCCTCGGGCAGGCCGCCACCGCCCTCCAGGCGGCGCATGAGCGCGGTCTGGTGCACCGCGACGTCAAACCGGGCAACATCCTGATCACCCCCGCCGGGAAGGTGAAGCTCACGGACTTCGGCATCGCCAGGGCCGTCGACGCAGCCCCCGTGACCCGGCACGGAATGGTGATGGGCACCGCCCACTACATCGCCCCGGAGCAGGCCGCCGGGGACGAGGCCGGGCCGGCCGGGGACGTCTACTCGCTGGCCGTGGTCGGTTATGAGTGCCTCGCCGGGCGGCGCCCTTTCCAGGCCGACAATGCGGTCACCCTCGCGATGATGCACATCCGCGATCGGCCACCCCCGCTGCCCCCGGATGTGCCCTCGGGGGCCCGTGCGCTGATCGAAGCCACCATGGTCAAGGATCCGCGCCAGCGTTACGGCACCGGTGCTGAGTTCGCCGCAGCTGTCGCTGCGGTCCGAGCCGGACACCGGCTACCACCGCCGGGCATGGCTGGGGGAGTGGCCGGGGGGAAGGCCAGCAACCACCCGCCACCGACCGCGCTGCTGCCGCCCCAGCTGCGCCCCGGCCGCAATGCATCGAGAACCGCGGCACCGAGAGTCGCGATGGCGCTGCTCGGCGTGCTGGTGCTGGTGTTCAGCGGCTACCTGGTCAACGAGGCGCTGGGGTCCAACACCACCTCGGGATCCAACACCGCGTCACCCCAGCCAGGTATCACCGACACCATCGCGGCGCCTGCGCCCGTGGTACCTCAGCCCTTCCAACCGATACCGACCGAGGAGCAGCGTCCGCCGGAGCCGACCAACCCCGCCAGACAGCTCCTGGGAGAGTTCATCGTTCCGCGCGACTATGTGGGCAAGAGGGGCAGCGACGCCGTGATCGCCGCGAAGAACCGTGGCCTGGACCCGGAAGTGCTCGACGAAGATGGCCAGCAGATCGACCGGGACCGGCGATCCCAGTGTCGGGTCATCGACATCAACCCACAGTTTCGCTTCCTACCCCGCGGATCGACCCTTGAGTTGATCTGCAGGGGGGCCGATGAGCGATCGGCCCCGATCGGGTGACAACCGGGCGGCAGGCATGATGGGGCCGGACCGCGACGAGACGCGAACCGCGAACCAGGACCGGGACGGCCGAGGAATGACCACTCGCCGACTACTGTCGGAGCGTTATGAGCTGGGCGACACGCTCGGCTACGGGGGTATGTCCGAGGTACACCGCGGCCGCGACGTCCGGCTCGGCCGCGACGTAGCGGTCAAGGTGCTGCGTGCTGACCTCGCCCGCGACCCTCAGTTCCAGTACCGCTTCCGCCGGGAGGCGCAGAACGCCGCCGCGCTGAACCATCCGGCGATCGTCGCCGTGTACGACACTGGCGAGACGGTATCCGAGTACGGCCCGCTGCCCTACATCGTGATGGAGTTCGTCGACGGCCGGACGCTGCGTGACATCGTCAAGACCGAAGGTCCGATGGACGAGCAGCGCGCGATGGAGACGATGGCGGACATCTGCGCGGCGCTGGATTTCAGCCACCGCAATGGCATCATCCATCGAGACGTCAAGCCGGCCAACGTGATGATCACGACTGCCGGCGCGGTCAAGGTGATGGACTTCGGTATCGCCAGGGCATTGGCCGATGGCCAGGGCGTGACCCAGACCTCCGCGGTGATCGGCACCGCCCAATACCTGTCCCCCGAGCAAGCCCGCGGGGAGCTGGTGGACGCCCGGTCGGACGTCTATGCCGCAGGCTGCGTGCTCTACGAGCTGATCACCGGAGATCCTCCGTTCACCGGCGACTCCCCGGTCGCGGTGGCTTACCAGCACGTCCGCGAGGACCCCACACCCCCATCCCACCACAACCCCGGGGTGTCGACGGCCATGGACGCCGTGGTGCTCAAGGCGATGAGCAAAAACCCGGCCAACCGCTACCAGTCCGCTGCCGAGATGCGCTCCGACTTGATCCGCGTGTTGTCCGGGCAGCGGCAGCTGGCGCCGACGGTGATGACCGACGCGGACCGCACCGTCATGCTTGACGCAGGGCCCACCGTGGCCCTCCGTCCTGGGACTACCCGTCCCAGCCGGCATCGTCCGGAGCCCAGCGGTGGGCCACCGGAGGCGCGGCGATCCGGACGGGGCCTCTGGGTCCTCACCACGATCGTCGTCAGCGCCCTCGTCGCGCTGCTCCTGCTGCTGTTCACCGACCTCTTCGTTGGCGGACCCAAACCGATCGCGCTGCCCGACGTGGTCGGCCAGCCGCGGTTGAACGCCGAGCAGCAGCTCAACGGCGATGGTTTCCAGACCGAGGTCCGTCTTGTGGAGTCACAACCGAAGGATCTCGACCGCGTGGTCAAGATGAGCCCCGCAGTCCAGGCGGTGCCAGGTACGACGATCCGGCTGGACGTCGGCGCCGGGCCGACCGAGGTAGAGGTGCCCAACTTGCTCGGGCTCGACCGCGTGCAGGCCCAAGCTTCTCTGCAGCAGGTGGGCCTGGTGCTGTCCCCCGCTCAGCGCCAGCAGGTGGTCCAGGACGACGACGGTGTCGACCGGGTGCGCGTCCAGGATCCGCCTGCCGGTCGGAAGCTGGCCAAGGGCAAGTCGGTGATCATCACTGTCGGCGTGCCGCCGGCAACCGCATCCGTGCCCGACGTCGTTAACACCAACGTTGACCAGGCCCAGCGCAATATCACTGGGGCCCGTCTCACCCCGCAGATCCAGGAGGTCGATTCGGCAGCCCCGAAGGGTCAGGTCTTGAAACAGAACCCAGTCGGGGGCACCGTTGTCAAGGCTGGCACCACGGTGGCGCTCACGGTGTCCCGGGGCAACCTGCTTCAGATGCCCAATCTACGCGGGCAGACCCCGAACCAGGCCCTGGACACCCTGCGGAAACTCGGCTGGGCTGGCACCCTCAGGCAGCTCTCCACCTCGGTGGACGATTCCAATCAGGTCGGCATCATCGTTAATCAGGACGTCCAGGCGGGTACCGGGTTCGCTCGTGACCAGACCATCACGATCACCGTCGGGAAGGAGACCGTGACCAGCAGCACGACGACCAGCAGCAGCGAGCCGGTCTTTCCCCCAGGTTTCCCCACCCCCTGACCCCGCGTGTTTCCGGTGGGTCGGGCTCAGCGCACCGCTGCAGCGGAGGCCAGCTTGCGCATTCCGGTCTCCAGCTCAACCACCCGAGACTCGGGCACATCGGCACCCATGATACGGAGCCAGTTCGCCAGCAGCCGGTGCCCGCCGTCGGTGAGCACCGACTCGGGGTGGAACTGCACTCCGTACACCGGCAGCTCCCGGTGTCGCAGGGCCATCACGATTCCCGACTCGGTGCGGCCGGTGACCTGAAGCTCGTCCGGGATGGTCTCAGGCAGTACGGTCAGCGAGTGATACCGGGTGGCCACGAACGGTTGCGGCAACCCGGCCAGCACCGCAATGCCGTCGTGATGAACTACAGAAACCTTGCCGTGCAGCAACTCGGGAGCCCGCGCCACGGTGGCTCCCCAGACCGCCGCGATCGCTTGGTGCCCCAGGCATACCCCGAGTACCGGACGGTCGCGCTCAGCGCAGTCCTGGACGACGTCCATGCTCGCTCCGGCACGCTCCGGGGTACCCGGCCCGGGACTGATCAGAACTCCGTCGGCGGCTGCGACGTCGCCGGCCTCGACTGCGTCGTTGCGGCGCACCACGCACTGGGCTCCTAGCTGCGCCAGGTATTGCACGAGGTTGTAGACGAAGCTGTCATAGTTGTCGATCACGAGGATGCGCACGCCGATCAGCATAGGCGCGGGTGCGAACGTTGGTTTCGCGAGCGCTCAGCCCGTCGTCACCTCATTGAACGGCAGCCGGGGTTCCACCCACGGGAATACCACGAGTAGCAGTAGCGCGACCACTGCTGCCACCAGAATCAGCGCCTGCAGCAGACGCACCGCGCGTGGCCCGGGCAGGTGCCGCCAGATCCAGCTGTACATGAGCCTCCTCAGGTGCCAACGCTCAGCTCGGCGGGCTTTTGGCCAGGGGTCTTTCCGTACTGAGCGACCAGGATGCCGTGCACGATGAGCCGCTGCCGGGCGGAGAACTGTGGGTGACACGTGGTCAGCGTGATCAGCTCGATCTCCCGCTTGGCGGGCTGACCGGGGTGACCGGGGACCGCAGCGATCACTTCGGTCTGGGTCGGCTGCACGATCGTCTTACCGACCACGTCCGAATAGCGCCCCGGCAGCGGGTCCACGCCCCGGCACTGTGGCCGGGCGGCCTTGGCAGCGGCCCAGCCGGCAGACTCTCCCCACAGCGGCAGAACACGGTAAACGAACCAGTGGTCGGCCGTCTCCACGACGATGGCGTCGCAGGACGACAGCAAATCCAGGGAGTTGAACGGCGAGCCCTTGCCCACCCGGTGCCCGGCCACCGCGAAGTTTCCTGGCTGGCCCGGCAACGCAGTGCCCTGGTAGTGACCCGGCCCGGCCTCCAGGGTGTCCTGCCCGGTGCCTTCCAGCACGGTGAACACGAAATCGGGACCGAACGAAGGGACGTACATCTTGGCGATACCCGCGCCGTTGACCGGACGGTCCACGAGGCCCCGCGGGTTGCGCCAGGTGTCATCCAGCTTGGCGGTGACCTCGCCCTGTTTCACAGCGGATGACCAGTTGGTGACGTAGGCCTCGTAGAACACGAACAGCAGGACTACCAGGCCTGCTGTCAAGATCAGCTCGCCCGCCCCGCGGATCGTCGTCCGCATGGCGTCCCTGCGTGGGGACCCCCGCACTGGGGACAGCGCATGGCTCATGAAGCCTCCTCCAGGCGCGACGAGCGTGACACCGGCACCGAGAAGGTAGTGGGTGCTTACACCTCGTAGTAGCCCGGCCCATGGGTTGCCTGGCCCATCAGTGCCAGGCCCGCACCCTCGCACTTCAATCGGACTACGTTAACGTGTCGGTAGCGCACCACCCGGTGGCTGCGCGCCCGCACGCCGAACGAGGACGACCATGCCGAAGTCGAAGGTCCGGAAGAAGTCGGTCTACACCGCACCGACCGACCAGCGCACACCGGTGAAGGCCCGTATTGCGGGCCCCTCCCACCCGTTTTATGTCGCGGTCATGCTGGGGCTGATGCTGCTGGGCTTGTTGTGGCTGGTGGTCAACTACCTGGCCGTCGACAAGATCCCCCTGCTGAGCGACCTCGGTAACTGGAACTTCCTGATTGGCTTCGCGCTGATGGTCATGGGGTTGCTGATGACCATGCGCTGGCGTTGATCAGGCCAGTAATCGCCGACCATGCAGCGCGCTCTTGTACACCGTTTCCACGGAGTTTGTCGACCCCCGATTGGGTGGTGTTCGCCGTTGGGTCGTCGAACGACACGGCTGCCATTCATCCCCACTGTGGACAAACCCTGTGGAGAAGTGGTCCCAGACGATGGGTATGGGCGTCACCTCGGGGCGTAGACCAGTCCGGCCGTGACCGCCGTGCCGAACAACAGCCCGCCGAGATGGCCGAGTATAGAGATACCCGGTACCGCAAAACTGATGATCACATTCAGCAGGATGATGGTTATCGCCGGGCGTGGGTCGCGACGCATCCGCAGCAGAACTACCACCAGCCCGCCCATCAGGCCGTACACGGCGCCGGAGGCACCCGCGACCGGTATATCCGGGTCGGAGAACAGGAAGACCGCCAGGCCTCCGCCCAGCATTGAGACCAGGTACACCATCAGGAAGCGGGCCCTGCCCAGCACCTGCTCGAGATCCCGGCCGATCACCCACAGGGCGATCATGTTGAAAGCCAGATGCGCCCCTCCGAAGGCTCCGAGATGGAGGAAGCCTGAGGTAAACAGCCGCCACCATTCGCCATTGGCCACTTCGGTCGGCAATAGCGCCCATTGCTTGAAAAGCGGCGCGTCAGTGTTCCTGGACAGGCTACCGGCCTGCGCCACGGTGACCACGAAGATCACGATGTTGATCGCGATCAGCGCCGGAACCACCACCGGGCGTCCAGTCGGTTCCGCCCGCGGGGCGGTGCTGACGCGTGGTTGCCCACGGGTGCCCTGCGCAACACAGTCCACGCACTGGTAGCCGACCGAAGCCTCGCGCAGGCAGGCAGGGCAGGCGGGACGGTCACAACGCGCGCAGCGCGCCCCGGTCTCCCGATTCGGGTGCCGGACGCACACGGGACCGGTCATCGCCTGGTCACACTGGTCACGCAGTTACACCCTGCCTATTCACACCCCCGGCCGGCTCGACCGTCACCCGTTCGATGACGATGTCCTCCAGCGGACGGTCCGCGCTGGTCGGGGTGAGTGCGATCGCATCCACCACCAGGCGGGATGCCTGGTCGGCCACCTCGCCGAAGATGGTGTGCTTGCGGTTCAGGTGGGTCGTGGGGCTAACCGTAATGAAGAACTGCGAGCCGTTGGTGTTCCGGCCCGCGTTGGCCATCGCCAGCAGGTACGGCCGGTCAAACTGCAGCTCGGGGTGGATCTCGTCGTTGAAGCGGTAGCCGGGGCCGCCCCGGCCGGTGCCAGTCGGGTCGCCACCCTGGATCATGAAACCCTTGATCACGCGATGGAAGAGGGAGCCGTCATAAAATGGCCCGGAGAGTTCCCCTTTGGCGTTCCGTTGGGAGTACTCCTTGCTGCCCTCTGCGAGACCCACGAAGTTCGACACGGTCTGCGGAGCGTGGTTCGGGAAGAGGGTGGCACGGATGTCACCCTCGCTGGTGTGCAGGATGACCTGCGTCTCGTTGTTGTTCTTGATCTCAGCCACCAGACTCATCCTGCCATCACGCACGTCCGGTTGTGGGAGCGGGCGCCGATGGGTTCGGCTTTGATCGCTAGAGACCCAGTGTAGCGATCACCTGCTCAGCGATCTGACGGGCGCTGATCGTCTGCCGCTGGTTAGTCGTGATCACGACTGCGCTGCCCCGGCGGGCTACCGCGAACGCAGCTCCATTGATGGTCGGCTGCGACCCGCCCGACCACCCGCCGGGAAGCTCGGCTGGGTCGGAGGTGGCCACCGGGGTAGCAGCGTCGACCGTTGCTCGCGCCACCTCGGGTGTGGCTACCACGATCCAGGTGCGCAGCTGCAGCTTGCCGTCGCGACCGAGGAAGAAGCAGGCCGGATGCGGCCGGTCCGCGGAGACCCGCACCGCACCGACCCGCTGCCCGTTGGCTGCCTGCGCCGCTGCGACAGTCAGGTAGTTGCACGGCCCATCCGCGACTGGCTGTGGTTCGGGTGGCACCACCGTGGCCTGCGCCACCGGGGGCGCCGCTACTGCGAGTGGGTCCGCATGCGATGACTCGACTGGGGCCGGGGCGGGGGGTAAGCGGCCACAGGCCCCGGCCGCGGCGACGAGCAGCCCGCTTGCGACGGCGGCAGCCACTGGCCTGATGGAGCTCGCTGGCGACATATCGCGGTGCAGTAAACCACGACCGTGATGGCGCGCTCAGCTCGGGTTGTCGTCCTTACTCTCGGGATCGGAGATCCGCACTGGACACTCAGAAAATACACAGTGCAACATCGATCACCGTTTGATACCACCAAATGGGGACACTTCACGTTCTTTGGTGTATCGAGATCACTGTCGGTGCCTCATGCAGAGGCGATGATCGAGGGAAAGGTCACGTTCGGTGCATAGTCCCGGTCTCGGTCGTATCTGCTCCGACTCTCGCATCGTTGAGCCGATACCTGGATGCCCGGAGGTCGGCGACCGCCGGTCGCGTCGGAGCGTCGAACGCCAGGTACGAGGGATCCACGGCCGTCACGCAAAGGTCGTACCGCCCTCTCGCGGAGAGATCTCGACCGAGGAGGAACACCGGAACATGACGTCAAGCACGCCCAGGAGGCATCGCCGCCTGGCTTTCATGGCAGCCGGGATGGCAGCCGCGATGGTTCTGCTGCCGGGTGCTGCCTCGGCGCAGGTGGTTCACACGCAGCAGTTCGCTGGCGCGCCCGGTGACCCGGCGGTGCCCGGCGTGCCCGGCGATGCCCCCAACGCACCCAACGCACCGGCTGTGCCCGCTGCACCACTCCCTGCTGATAATCCTGTGACTAAGGCTGTCCAAGATCTTGTCGGCGGTAAAGGCGGTCCGACCGTTACCGGAGACCACGGCGGTCACGAGCGTCGCGATGACACCCCGGACAGCGACCATCTCAACGATCCAAAGCCCCCGGATCATGCATCGGGAGCTGTCGCCACCATCGACGTGCTCAAGTCGCACATCCTCGACATCACCAAGTACGACGCCACCATCGAGGACGACGGAACCGCGCACGCCGACTCGACGGTGCTCGGCCTGGGCGGCAGCAGGATCATCGGCTCCAGTGCGTCTTCGGACGACAAGGGCCGGAAAGATAGCAACGGTGGCGATCTCCTCAGCCTCTGCGACGCCACTGGTGGAGTCCTGTGCCTGAGTCTGCTTTACCACGACGCCATCGCTACTGAGGATCACGACTCGTCACTTGCCGCCGCCCGCGGCGGTGTCCTTGCCCTCTGCCTGGGTGGTGACCACCACGGCGAGCACGGCGAGCACGGCGAGCACGGCGAGCACGGCGAGCACGGCGAGCACGGCGAGCACGGCGAGCACGGCGAGCACGGCGAGCACGGCGAGCACGGCGAGCACGGCGAGCACGGCGAGCACGGC
>DASYIL010000239.1:0-22095 GCA_035997545.1 Pseudonocardiaceae bacterium | reverse complement strand
CACCGCGCCGCCGGTGGTGACCAATGGACCCTCACCTGCCGGTTTGGGCTGCAGCGCATCGCGGACCGTGGACAGCAGCACGGAGAGCCGATTGCCGGCCACGGCCGGGTCCACCTCTGGCCACAACAGCTCCATCAGCTGATCACGAGGGGTCGACCGGCGCCGCGCAACCAGGATCTTCAACAGGTCCCGGGCCTTTTTCGACTTCCATGCGGTATTGGGAACCGGGACCCCGTCGCGGATCACCCGAAACACGCCGAGCGCCTGGATGAACACCGCGGGCGCGGAACGGACCAGCACGCCTAGCGGTCCGGCGGCCCGCTGCGACTCGACGTCGACGCCGTGGTCCCGAAGCATCCGATCCGCGAGGTCGGCGTCGATGCCGGGAATGGGCGCGCCGATGCGACCGGCCACGACTCTGGTCTCGGCTTCCTCTAGGCGACAGCCCGTCTCCTGCCAGATGTCGATCGCCTCCCGGAGCGGGGTGGCATCCATGGCGGGATTGCTGGAGGCCAGCACCCCCAGGGTGATGGCCTCGGCCAGTCCTGGGTCGTCCCGGCGTTGCCGCGCGGCCACGGCCGCACGGTCGGCATCCACCGAGGCGCCCTGCCGGTCACCGCCCATCAACTCGACCCAGCCTCGGGTCAGCAATGCCGGGACCTCGCGAAGTCCCTCACCCAACTCCACGGCCCGGTCCGCAAGTTCACGAGCTCCCTCCAGATCAGCAGTCGCACTGATGCGCGCGAGACCGATCAGCGCCGAACTGAGGCCGAAGATGTCGTGGCACGGCTCGGCGAGGGTCAGGGCCTCCTCGTACGCCGCCCGGGCTCGGGCCAACTGGCCCCTGGTCCGATGCAGATCGCCCAGGCCACACAGTGGCCACGCCAGGAATGGGGAGCCGATGCGCTGAAAAAGGTCGATAGCTGTGACGAAGTTGCCCGCCGCCTCCTCCAGCATCCCGAGGCGCCCGCAGGCGCGGCCGTGGGTGGTCAACGCGTGCGCGACGAGAAACGGGTCCTCGCATCGCTCGCTGAGGCTCAACACGATCTGGGCGTCGGCCAACGCTTGCCGGGGCGCACCCATTTCGAACTGGTGGAACGCCCGGCTATTCCGAATCCACATCAGCCGGAGCAGGTCGTCGCTCGCCTCGGCATTGCGCAGGGCATCGGTGTAGTGCGCAGCGGCTTGCCGCCAGTCGCCCTCGGCAGCGGCGTGGAGCGCCAAGATGTGCTGGACACAAGACCACGCACCGGGACCGCCGCACCGTTGGGCTGCAGCACGGGCTCCCACCGCCACCTTCTGCAGACCCTCGAGGTCACCGGTCATCCGGTAGGCGCTTGCCGACAACGTCAGCGCCCGGATCTCGTCGAGCGTGTCCGCCCGGTCCAACCGGGTCCGTCGGGCCAGCGCTTGGACCTCGACGAACTTGCCCTGGGCGAAAGCGATCATCCCGACCTGCCAGGAGAGCACGGGCTCTAGCTGGTCTCGATCGTGACCAGCGCGCTGAAAATACTGCAGCGCCTGCGTCCACTGGCCCCGCACCTGCTGCGCCTCTCCCAGAACTCGTTGGATCCGCGGGTCATCGAGGTACTCGGCCGGCAACTCGGTGGCCTCCAACACCGCGTCAAGTTGGCCGCGGTCCACCATCGCGCCACCATGATCGACCAATAGCGAGGCGCACGCGGCATAATCGCCTGCTGCTAGCAGATGTCGCAGGGCTTCGGCCTGCGCCCCTTGCCCGATGCACTCATTGGCCGCCGTCACGTGCAGCGCTCTCCGCTCACTTGCCGACAGCGCCGCCTCGTGCTCGAAGTAGTCACGCAACGGACGCACGAGCGACCACCCGCCCCCACCGGTGCGCCGTACGAGTCCCTGGCGGCTCAGTTCGGCGAGCGCAATCGTCGGGTCATGGATTCCCCCCGCAATCTCCGTCGTGAATTTGACCTCGCCGAAGATCGCCAACCTGCGCAGCAGCTGCTGAACCCACTCGGACGCGGCACCAATGACCTCCTCAGCCAGATAGCTATGGAATCGCTGTCCCGGCTCCGACAGCTGTCCCACCGCGGCTAGGCGCTGATCCGGCTCGACCGCCCGCAGCATCTCCACAGCACAGTGCAGGGCCGTGGCCCAACCACCGGTGTGCTCCCACACTCGTCTTGACAAGCCAGGCGGATCCTTTCCCACGGTCTTGCGCAAGAGCGTCTCGACATCGGCGACGTCGAAGGCAAGGTCCGGCGCGTGAATCTCCGTGACAAGACCGCGACCTCGCAACCGCTGCAGGGAGAACGGGAGCTCATATCGGGATATCAGCACCAGATGCAGCCGGTCCGGTGCCTGCCAGCACAGACTCTCGACTACGCTCACCGCGTCGCTCTCGGGCTGCAGCCCGTGCAGGTCGTCGATAACCAGAACGACGTCCTTGCTCAGCACACTGCGCAACCAGACACAGACTTCCTTGACCGAGGACTCCACCTGGCTGGTGTTCAGTCCCGACGTACCCAGGCTCGGTGCGGGCGCCGACACGTGGGCCTGCAGTGTCCCAAGCAGGCTGGCCAGTAGACGATCCGCAGCCGCCTCATGGTCCTCGTAGCACAACCACGCAGTCGGGCGGCTGCGCGACCAGGTCGCCACCGCCGTGGTCTTGCCCCAACCGGCTGCGCCAATCACCACACAAATCCGGCGCTTCGCAGCACGGTCCAAGAGCTCGTCAACTCGTGGGTGTTTGACTAGACCGTCAGCTGGTGCGGGTGGGGTTGGCTCAGACCTCACCCTAGTGGCCACTGCTTGTCTCGCACCCCCCACACAGACCGTGGTCAGGCCTGATGTCGCAGCCGACCAGCCTGGCCGAGTGGTCGACGTCACGCACGCCTGAGTTGATCAAGCTCATCCAAGCAATCCCGTACCATGCGCCGGCGGGGGGGCGGTCGGTAGCTGCCACAGGCTGACAGTACCTCGTCCGTTTCGTGTTTACCTGACCGAAAAGTTCTGATTACTTAGCAGGTGTACAGGCTCACGCAGCGCTGCGGAATCGACTCACCCCTTCATGACCTCGGCGAGCCGGTCAGCGACGTGCCGGGCGATCTCCAGAGCGCTGGTGGCCGCCGGGGACGGCGCGTTGAGCACGTGGACCTGCCGCGGCACGGCCTGCACCACGAAGTCATCGAGTAGTGCGCCGTCGACGCTCACCGCCTGGGCCCGCACCCCGGCTGGGGCGCGCACCAGATCAGCCGCGGTGATGCCCGGCACCAGTCGGGCCAGCGCCGCCGCAAAGGCCCGCCTGGATGTCGAGCGGGCCAGTTCGGCAACACCAGCCCGGGCGTGCCGCCGGGCCAGCCGCCAGAACCCCGGATAGCCGAGCACCTCACCGAGATCGCGAGCCGAGACGTCGCGCCACCGGTACCCTTCCCGGCGCAGCGCGAGCACCGCGTTGGGGCCGGCGTGCACCCGTCCGTCGATGCCGCGGGTGAGATGCACCCCCAGCCACGGCAACGCCGGATCCGGCACGGGGTAGATCAGCCCGCGGATCCGCGCCGCGGCCGCCAGGCCAAGTTCGAAGTACTCCCCACGGAACGGGACGATCCGTGCCGCAGGCGCGAGCCCGGCCAGCCGGGCGATGCGGTCGCTGTGCAGGCCGGCGCAGTTGACCAGCGCATCGACCCGCCGATCCCCGACGCTGGTCTGAACCCGCACCCCGGCGCCGTCGGCGTGCACAGCGAGCACCTCGGCTCCCAGCCTCAGCTCCGTGCCGTCCTCAGCCAGCTCCGCGGCCAGTGCCCGGCACACCGCGGCGTAGTCGACGATCCCGGTGGTCTCCACCCGAAGCGCGGCCACGCAGCGCACCTCGGGCTCGTACTTCCGAGCGCCGGCGGAGTCCAGCCGGCACACCGGAACCCCGTTGGCCATCCCCCGGCGCTCCAGCTCCGCCAGCGCCGGCAGCTCCCGCTCGTCCACAGCCACCACGAGCTTGCCGCCGACGTGAACCGGCAGGCCACGGTCGCGCGCGTAGGCCGCCATCGACGCCGCCCCCGCCACGCACAGCCGAGCCTTGAGCCCTCCGGGCTGGTAGTACAGCCCGGAATGAATCACTCCGCTGTTGCGGCCGGTCTGGTGCACTGCCCAGCCGGACTCCTTCTCCCAGACCGTGACACCGTGCCCGGCCCCCCGCAGGGCGCGCGCTACCGCTAGCCCGATGATCCCGCCCCCAATGACCCCGACATCCACCAGCACATTGTTACTGGCCGCTCACGCAGATCAACATTCCGTCATAGGCAGATCAACATTCCGTCATAGAATGGTGGCCTCCGCACCCGCAGTAGACGGAGGCCACCGCTGACGAACAGTTCACTGGGAAATCAGAACCACCTTTCCAGGACCAGCGCGAGGCCGTCCTCGGAGTTGCGCGCCGTGATCTCGTCGGCAGCGTCGAGCACGGATGGATGGGCATTAGCCATCGCCACTCCGTACCCCGCCCACTGCAGCATCGAAAGATCGTTAGGCATATCACCCAAGGCCACCACATCAGCTGGCGGGATCCCCAGCTCGCCAGCCAGCCGGGCCAACCCGGTCGCCTTAGTGACGCCGGGCGCGGACAGCTCGATCAGGCCGTGGCCGGTGGAGAACGTGACACCCAACGCCGCGCCGAGGATCTCGCGGACCGCGGCGGCCATCACGTCGCTGCTCGCATGTGGCTGGCGGACCAGCAGCTTGATCGCCGGTCGGCCGAGCAGCATGTCCCGCGGCGCGGCCACCGAATCCGCGCCGGGCCAGGGGTGGGTGTAGCCCGGTTCGGCGAGGAACTGGTCGGCTCCGTTGACCGCGGCGCTGCCGGTGGGCAGCTCGACGGCGAGCTTTGCGCCCGGTAGCGCGGTCGCCACCATGTTCGCTGCGTCCCGCAGCTGCCCGGGGTCCAGGGTCGCCGAGTAGCTGACCTGGTCGGTCGCCGCGTCGTAGAGCACCGCGCCGTTGGCGCACACCGTCGACCCGGCGTGTCCGAGTAGCTCGACGATGGGCGGGATCCACCGCGGCGGCCGACCGGTGACCAGCACGAAGGGAACCCCAGCGGCCAGCACTCGCTGCACCACGGCCCGGGTACGCTTGGAGATCCGTTCGGTGGGGTCCAGCAAGGTACCGTCCACGTCCGACGCGACCAGCCGCGGCCTCTGCATAGCTCGACCCTACGGACCCGACACAACGGCAGCGGCCTCGAGCAGCATCCAGCCGGAGAGCTGTACGGACAGGTCACGCTCAGCCAGGCCCGGGCCAGGCGGCAGAGCTGGGACCGTCCACTGCGGACCGAACACCGGGCCGCCGTCGGCGATGCCCCGGTTGGCCCAGGCCGCCTCGGCAGAGTCCAGCACCAGACTCGCCGCGGTCCCACCGGCCGGAACCGCGGTGACGGCCAGCGCGAGGTAGCGGGCCAGGATGCCGGTGAACAACCCACCGTCGCCTCCGCCGTGCCCGCGCAACACACCGGCGTCGGTGAGGTGCTCAGCCACCGCGCGCACCGTCCGGTCGGCCTGCTTGAACCACCGCGGCTGGCCAGTAGCAGCGCCCAGCTCGAGGCAGGCACCGAGCAGCACGCCCTGGCAATAGCTGTAGATGGCCCGCTCGATGGTGCACACTGACCCGTCGGGGTTCACCCGCGCCCCGTCGAAGACCAGGCCGGTGTCCGGGTCGATCAGGTGCTCGATGATCCAGTCCACCAGGGCGGCGGCGATGCCCAGGTTGCCCCGCCGGGCGTAGAAGATCGCGGCGGGGCCGGTGGCCGGGACGTTGACGAAGTCGTCGCCGACCCGCCACCGCATCCCCCCGCTCGGGCCGCGGCCGTCCCGTAACCGGTGCAGGATGGCCTGCTCGGCACCCGGCCTGCGCACCCCGGCCAGCGCCGCGCTGCGTTGCAACGCCAAACCCAGCCAGGCGATATCGTCGTGGTAGTTGTTGACCCAGCCGGTGAGGTTGCGCACCCGGATGCCGCGGACCAGCGAGGCGACGGTGTCCCGCCGCCACTGCGTCGGGGCCCGGTGGTACGCGTCAAGCGTGCAGTCCAGCAGGTGCGCCTGCCACCAGTAATGCCACTGCACCGACCACACAGGCCAGCCGACCCGGCCCAGCCGGGTACCCGGCAATCCCCACAGCCAGTGAAGGTGCCGGGTGTGCACCGCTCGCTCAGCAGCACCCGCCCGGGCGGCCCACACACTCACCAAGCACCTCCAAGGTCGGCGTGCTGGCGGATCCAGGCGTGCATGGCGATCCCGGCTGCGACCCCAGCGTTGATCGACCGGGTGGAACCGAACTGCGCGATCGAGACGGTCAACGCCGCCCCGGCTTGTGCCTCGGCGGTGAGGCCGGGGCCCTCCTGCCCGAACAGCAGCAGGCAACGCCGCGGCAGGCTCACGGTCTCCAGCCGCAGCGCGCCGGGGGCATTGTCCACCGCGACCACGGTGAGGTCTTCGGCGGCGGCATGCCCGAGCAGGGCGGCGACGTCGTCGTGGTGACGCAGGTGCTGGTAGCGATCGGTGACCATGGCGCCCCGGCGGTTCCACCGGCGGCGGCCCACGATGTGCACCTCAGCCGCAGCGAAGGCGTTCGCGGTGCGGACCACGGTGCCAATGTTGTGGTCGTGGCCGAAGTTCTCGATCGCGATGTGCAGCGGATGGCGGCGGCCGTCGATATGCGCGACCACGGCGTCGCGCCGCCAGTAACGGTAGGCGTCGACGACGTTGCGGCGATCACCGTCGCGCAGCAGTTCCGGGTCGTAACGGGGGTCGTCGGGCCAAGGGCCCGGCCACGGTCCGACACCGACGGTGTGGCCCCACTCCGTGGGGCCTCGTGAGTGGCAAACAGTGTTATAGCTCGCATCGCCACTCACAGGAGCTCGCTCATACTCAGAAGCGCGCGATAGGGCAACCCGGCCGCCTCGATCGCCTCGCGGGCTCCGGTATCCCGGTCCACCACGGTAGCCACTCCTACCACGTCGGCGCCTGCCTCGCGCAGCGCCGCCACCGCGGTAAGCACCGAGGCGCCGGTGGTGGAGGTGTCCTCGACGGCGAGCACCGGACGGCCGGCGACGTCAGGACCCTCGATGCGGCGTTGCATCCCATGTTCCTTGGTCGACTTGCGCACCACGAAGGCGTCGACGGGTGGGCCGGGCGCGTGCAGCACAGCAGCGGCGACCGGGTCAGCTCCCAGAGTCAGACCACCAACGGCCCGGTACGACCAGTCGGCGGTCAGCTCGCGGATCAGCCGCCCGATGAGCGGTGCGGCCTCATGGTGCAGCGTCACGCGGCGCAGGTCCGCGTAGTAGTCAGCCTGCGCGCCGGAGGATAGCGTGACGTGGGCGCGCACCACCGCCAGCTCCCGCACCAGCGCCGCCAGCCGAGCCCGGGCCGCGGTCACAATGCCGCCTCCGCGGGACCAAGTACGTCGGCGGTCACGTGCGGCCCCGCGCGGTGCGCCCCGCGACCCGCCGGACCAGACCGCGGGGCAGCACGTCGACCAGCCCGACCAGCGCCCGGTACTGCAGGCCGGGCACCGAGATGGTGCGTCCGCGCCGCAGGTCAGCCAGGCAGTCCCGGACCACATCGTCGGCATCCAACCAGAACGCCGACGGTGAGCCAGTCGTGTCGATCCCGGCCCGGGCATGGAACTCAGTGCGGACGAAACCCGGGCATAGCGCGAGCACCTGCACCCCGGTGCCCTGCAGTGATACGGCCAAGCCCTCGGACAGCATTGTCACGTACGCTTTGCTCGCGCCGTAGGTGGAACCGCGGCCGGGCAGGAAGCTGACCACGCTGGACACGTTGATCACCGCGCCACTCCCCCGGTGCACCATGCCTGGCACCGCCGCGTGGGTCAGCCGCAGCACGCTGGTCACGTTGACGTCTAATTGTGCCTGCAGGTCCGCGATGTCGGCATCGACGAACTCGGTGGCGATCCCGAAGCCGGCGTTGTTCACCAGCAGGTCCACCGGGTCGCCGGCGCGCAGCCGCTGCTCGACCTGTTGCCGCTGACCTGCGCTGGCCAGATCGGCGGCAAGCACCTCGGTATTCACCCCGTGGCGCTGCGACAGCTCAGCGGCCAGTTGCTGCAGGCGGCTGGAGTCCCTCGCGACGAGCACGAGGTCGTAGCTCTCGGCGGCCAGCCGGCGGGCGAAGGCCGTCCCGAGCCCAGCAGTAGGTCCAGTGATCAGCGCAGTGGGCATGGTCGCAGGCTAACCCCGACCGCGTTCTGGAGGCAGACTGCCGTCACCCCGTGGTGCCCGCCTGACCGTTGCTGCGAGCCGTCTGGGTGTCGGCGAACTTGGGCAGATCGGAACTGTTGTCGGCGTCGGCGGCGACCAGCCGGCGGGCGAAGGCGGCCCCGAGTCTGGCAGTGGGTCCAGTGATCAATATAGTGGGTATGGTCGCAGGCTCGCCTCGTGCCGTGGTGACCGGGGAGCCGTAGGTAAGGCGGCGAAGCAGCACCTCCGCCGGACCTCGGTAACCGCGGCGGCTCATCCAGTCCGCGAGCAACACCGTGAGCGCCCAGGTCGCCGTCGCCAGGGCGACTGTCTCAACGAGCCCGAGCCGGTTACCGAGGCCCCCGCCGTACGCGGCCAGCACCCCGACGAACACCACGGACTGCAGCAGGTAGCAGGTCATCGATCGCTGCCCGCAGGCGGCCAACGCGCTGACGACTGATCCGGGCCGGTCCCGCGCCCGATCGCGGGACTGGACACGGATCGCGACAAGCCCGGCGATCGCGGCGTAGCCCACCCCGCCGGCGTAGCCGGTCAAGAGGTGCGCCGCGCCCGCGAGCATGGCCACCGTCTCGGATGGCGGCTTCCACCAGAAGGCCCGCACCAATGCCCAGGGGAGGCCCCCGATGGCGGCCAGCCCCACGCCGAGCACGGCGATGCGCAGCAGGAACTGCCGGTGCCGCTCGGGCTCGTCAAGCAGCCGCCGCCGGGCTGCCCATACCCCGAGCGCCAAGGGGGGGACCAGCATGAAGACTGAGCCAATGAGGCTGCCCTGCACCCATTCCAGCACCCGGATCCCCGCTGCATGCAGCGTGTCGGTCGTGGAGCTCGCCTTCTCGTGCAAGGGACTCAACGGGTGCTCCAGCGCCCGGAACAGCCCCAGTGGGATCATCCACAGCAGACTCATGATCAGCAGCGTTTGGTCTCGGGCCCGGATCAGTACCTCGGCCAGCAGGACCGCGAGTAGCCCGTAGGCGCCGATGATGTCCCCGGAAAACAACAGCAGAGCATGGAAGAAGCCGATCAGCACCATCCACCATCCCCGCCGGCGGACGAGCCTTCGGACGGTCATCTCATCGGCCCCGCTGCCGGTGTGCCGCCGCAGTATCTGGACGATGCCGTAGCCGAACAGCAAGGCAAACATGGGGTATGCGCGACCCCGCACAAAGATCTGCTGCAGCAGCAAGACCACCTGGTCTGCGACCGGGTGGCCGCGCACCCACACACCACCCTCGAAGACATTATTCCCGTACCGGTAGAGGGGAGCGTTGGCCAGCGCGATGAGCAGCAGCAGTGCTCCCCGTGCCAAATCCGGCGCAAGCGACCGCGCCGACACCGCTGTGGCGCCGATCAGGCGAGCATCGACAGCCCTGCACTTCATCGTCATGATCCCCCCTGAGGGAGATCGCCCAACGGCGTCCCGGTGTTACACAGCGCAACTAGCTATTCGCCCGGTCCGCAGCATCGAGGACCTCGGCGGGCTCGTTGGTGTTGTCCGGGTTGGGGGCGTCGAGCAGATCGGCGATCTCGTCGAGGGCCCGCAGCAGCCGCTCCAGCCGGGCGGGCGTGGCGGTAACCGGCGCCGCGGCCAGCACCCAGTCCTGCTCCAGCCAGGCGACCGGAACGTCCCCACCCACCGCATTGCTGGCGAAAACCAGTTCGGGGGTGATCAGCGGGCGAGCCCGGACCGGATCGGTGACGAAGGCTACCCGGTCACCAACCGGGCCCAGCGTTACCAGGCCGGGTTCCTGCGGTGCTGGCTGGTCTGGCAGCCACAGCTCCGCCACCAGATCGCTAGGCTGGACTCGCCTCAGCACTGCGACCACCACGCTGGTGACCTGGCCGCCCTGCTCGTGGTCGAAGACCCGCACCCAACGACGGCCCAACGGGGTGAACAAGCTGCCGATCACCAGATCCCGAGCCATCCCGGCGCCGCCCCGAGCGATCACGCCATGGCGCCATCGATCGGCCAGCACCGGATCTGACACCACGAACCGCCACCCGCGCAACGCCGCCCAGCGACGCCGTTCCCGCTGATGGGCAGTACGGCGCCGGTGGTCGATGACCAGCAGCACCAGACCCGCCACGGCAGCCAGCCCGGCGATCACGAACCACACCCACGGCGACACCGGGCGAGCGTAGTGCCGCACCGCACCCATTCCGGTGAGCACACGCCGCTAGCGGGGCGGAGTCAGGCGCGGGTGACGGTGAGGGCGCCGGTGCCGCCGGCGGCGGTGTCGTCGAGGTCGACGACGACGGTGTCGCCGTCCCGGATCTCGCCGGCCAGCAACTGGCGGGCGAGCTGGTCGCCAATGGTCGACTGCACCAGCCGGCGCAGCGGGCGCGCCCCGTAGAGCGGGTCGAACCCCCCGAGCGCCAGCCACTCCCTCGCCGCGCCCGTCACGTCCAGCTCCAGCCGCCGCGCAGCCAGCCTGCGCCCTAGCTGCTCGACCTGGATGTCCACGATGGAGGTGAGCTCCTCGGTGGACAGCGAGTGGAAGACCACCAGGTCGTCGAGCCGGTTGAGGAACTCGGGCTTGAAGTGCCGGCGCACCACACCGAGCACGGCGTCGGTGCGCTGCCGCTCGTTAAGGGTGGCGTCGGCCAGGACCGCGGAGCCCAGGTTGGAGGTGAGCACCAGGATGGTGTTGCGGAAGTCCACCGTGCGGCCCTGCCCGTCGGTCAACCGCCCGTCGTCGAGCACCTGCAGCAGCACGTCGAACACGTCGGAGTGCGCCTTCTCCACCTCGTCGAGCAGCGCCACGGTGTAGGGCCGGCGGCGGACCGCCTCGGTGAGCTGCCCGCCCTGGTCGTAGCCGATGTATCCGGGTGGGGCGCCGACCAGCCGGGCCACCGAGTGCTTCTCGGAGTACTCGCTCATGTCGATGCGCACCATGGCACGCTCGTCGTCGAACAGGAACTCCGCCAGTGCCTTGGCCAGCTCGGTCTTGCCGACGCCGGTAGGCCCGAGGAACAGGAACGACCCGGTGGGGCGGTCAGGATCGGCGACGCCGGCGCGGGCCCTTCGTACTGCGTCGGACACGGCGCGCACCGCCTCGGCTTGGCCGACCACCCGGCGGCTCAGCGCGTCCTCCATCCGTAGCAGCTTGGCGGTCTCGCCCTCCAGCAACCGGCCAGCGGGGATCCCGGTCCACGCTGACACCACATCCGCCACGTCGTCCGGGCCGACCTCCTCCTTGAGCATCACCTGCGGATCGCGCGCCGACGCGGTGGCCTCGGCGAGTTGCTTCTCCAGCGCGGGGATCTTGCCGTAGCGCAGCTCGGCCGCCCGGCCGAGGTCACCGTCGCGCTCAGCACGCTCGGACTCGCCCCTGAGCTGCTCGAGCTGTTCTTTGAGCTCCCGGGCCGCCTCGATGGCGGCCTTCTCGTTCTGCCAGCGGGTGGTCAGCCCGGCCAACCGTTCCCGGCGGTCGGCCAACTCGGCACGCAGCATGCCGAGCCGCTGGACCGAGGCGGGGTCGGACTCCTTGGCCAGCGCCATCTCCTCGATCTCCAGGCGGCGTACCGCGCGCTCCACCTCGTCGATCTCCACCGGCCGGGAGTCGATCTCCATGCGTAGTCGGGAGGCAGCCTCGTCGACCAGGTCGATCGCCTTGTCCGGCAAGAACCGGGCGGTGATGTAGCGGTCGGACAACGTCGCGGCGGCCACCAACGCGGCGTCGGTGATCCGCACGCCGTGGTGCACCTCGTAGCGCTCCTTGAGCCCGCGCAGGATGCCGATGGTGTCCTCGACGGACGGCTCACCGACGAGCACTTGCTGGAAACGCCGCTCCAGTGCGGCGTCTTTCTCGATGTGCTTGCGGTACTCGTCCAGGGTGGTCGCGCCGACCATCCGCAACTCGCCGCGGGCTAGCATCGGCTTGATCATGTTGCCGGCGTCCATTGCGGACTCCCCGGTGGCCCCGGCGCCGACGATGGTGTGCAGCTCGTCGATGAACGTGATGACCTGGCCGGCCGAGTCGGTGATCTCCTTGAGCACCGCCTTGAGCCGCTCCTCGAACTCGCCGCGGTACTTCGCGCCGGCCACCATCGAGCCGAGGTCCAGCGCGACGACCCGCTTGCCGCGCAGCGATTCAGGCACGTCACCGGCGACGATGCGCTGGGCGAGACCCTCGACGATGGCGGTCTTGCCGACGCCGGGTTCGCCGATCAGCACCGGGTTGTTCTTGGTACGCCGGGAAAGCACCTGCACCACCCGGCGGATCTCGGCGTCGCGGCCGATCACCGGGTCCAGCTCACCAGAGCGGGCCCGGTCAGTGAGGTCCAGGCCGTACTTGGCCAACGCCTGATAGGTGCCCTCCGGGTCGGGACTGGACACCCGGGCCGAGCCCCGGATGGACTGGAACGCCTCGCGCAGGGCGTCCGGAGTCGCCCCGTGCCTGCGCAGCAGCTGCCCGACCGCGCCCGCGTCGGCCGCGAGCCCGACGAGCACGTGCTCGGTGGAGACGTACGAATCGCCCATCTCGGTCGCCAGGTTCTGGGCGTGGCCGAGCGCCTTGGTCGCCTGCCGGTCGAGCTGCGGCGCGGCCACGGTAGAGCCGGTGGCCGACGGCAGGCGCTTGGTGATGGGGTCCAGCTCAGCCCGCACCGCTTTGGCGTCGGCGCCCACCGCCGCGAGTAGCGGCGCCGCGATACCGTCGGCCTGCGCCAGCAACGCCCCGAGCAGGTGCGCCGCCGTCACATCGGGGTTGCCGGCCATTGAGGCAGCTTGCACGGCCGCTGAGATGGCTACTTGCGTCTTGGTGGTGGGGTTGAATGAATCCATGCTCTCAGCGTCCCTCTCCACACGGTCCACACGTTCGTCCTGCCCCGTCTGCACTGTTAACGTGAGAAAAGTTGAGCGTGTTCCGCTCAACTGCCCGCCAGCCGCCCAGGCTCGGCCTACGCCGCTCGACACCGCTGGCTCAGCTCATGTCGCGGACCCGGCGCGTCATCGCCGGTTCACCCCGTATCAGGCTCCAGGCCGTGTCATACTGCCAGCCCAGAAGCACACGCTGGACGATAGATCGGAGCCACTATCAGCACGCAGTGACAAGCGATCACGCGAAGGAGTGGCAACAGAGAGACCGGGCCGAATGAACGATTGAGGTTCCGGAACGCTCAGGGAGTTCGCATCACCCGTGGCGGGCTGGCCTGCCTGCCAGCCATCGACCTGGAGAAGACGCTCCCCGGACCATGTCAGCCGAAGCCGCGCTGGGCCCAGACCCCTCACCTGGCCGCCGCGCCCCCACCGGCACCGGTGCAGCTATGACCATGGTCCGGCTGATCCGCGAGAGCTACGCAGCGGTCCAGCCGCACACCGACGAGGTCGTCCGCTTCTTCTACGCGACACTGTTCGCGATCGCTCCCGCCACCCGCGAGCTGTTCGCGGTGAACATGGAGGTGCAGCGCGGCCGGTTCCTGCGTGCCCTGGTGCATATCGTGCAGGCGGTCGACCGGCCCGACGATCTGGTGCCATTCCTGCGCCAGCTGGGCCGCGACCACCGCAAGTTCGGGGTGCTGACGCAGCATTACGACGCGATGGGGATTGCACTGGTCACCGCGCTGAAACAGTACGCAGGTCAAGCCTGGACACCACAGGTGGAGAAGGCCTGGACCGACGCCTACGGCCTGATCGCCAAGACGATGCAAGAGGCAGCCGACGAAGACCGCAACCCTGGGTGGTGGACCGCGCGAGTCATCGAGCACTACCGGCTGACCTGGGATCTCGCCGTGGTCCGCGTCACACCCGACCGACCGGTGCCCTACCAGGCCGGGCAGTACGTCGGCGTCGAGGTACCTCAGCGGCCGCGGCTGTGGCGCTACCTGTCTCCCGCTAACGCACCGCGCCCGGACGGGTCGATCGAGTTCCACGTTCGCGCTGTGCCACGCGGCTGGGTCAGCCAGTCCATCGTTGGCCATACCCAGGTCGGCGACACCTGGCGGATCGGCTCGCCGATGGGGCACATGTCAGTGGATCGACGCTCCCGCCGGGGTGTCGTGATGATCGCCGGCGGCACCGGAACGGCTCCCATGCGCGCCATACTGGAGGAGCTCAGCGGTTGGGGCGCCAACCCGGACGTGACGATATTCGTCGGCGGCCGCACCCACACCGACCTCTATGACCTCGGCACACTCACCACCATGGCGGCCACGAATCCGTGGCTGACGGTGATCCCGGTGCTCGAGTCCTACCCGAAGATGGCCGGGATCGAGCACGGGACGCTCGCCGATGTGGTCCCCCGGTTCGGCCCCTGGGCGGACCGGGACGTGCTGGTCTGCGGCTCTCCGGCGATGATCAGAGCCACCGTGTCCCGGATGCTTGTCGCCGGCACCCCATTCGACCGGATCAAGTACGACCCGTTCACGCTCGACTAGTTGGGGCGCCCTTCAAGTACCCCCAACCCCGCATTGATCACCTTAACCGGCTACCAACCGCGGCGCGGGGGATAGCCCTACTGCGAGACGGGGGACAGCTTCGCGCTCTCGGGGGAGCACACCATCGATCGGACCAGTCCTCAGGTAGCACCCTTCCCACGTGCACCGCGATCAACGACGCCAAGGGGGCGGACGCGGCACCCATAGCCCGAGGGAGGGGTCATGAAGTCGCTCCAGAGTCCTCAGATCGCCAAGATCGCCGAGAAGCAGTCCTCAACTGTCGTGTGTAAGTTTGGCGGCACCTCTGTGGGGGATCACGATCGGTTGCGGGCCGTCGCCGAACGATTGGTGGCGGCGCAGCGGCAGGGTAATCGGGTCGTGGCGGTGTTGTCCGCTATGGGTAAGTCCACGGACGGACTGTGCGAGCTTGCCTACCAGATGTCTGCGCTGCCCCCGCGGCGTGAATTTGATGCGTTGCTGTCGGTCGGCGAGTCCATCTCCTGCGCGCTCGCGTCCATGGCGGTGCACGAGTTGGGCTCTCGGGCCGTGTCGCTGAACGGTGCCCAGGCCGGGATCCTCACCGATGATCAGCACGGCAACGCCCGGGTTCGGACCATTAACCCGCACCGGATCATCGAGGCGCTTGATGACGGAGCGATCGTGCTGGTCACCGGCTTTCAGGGGATCTCCGGCGACGGTGACGTGACCACGCTGGGACGGGGCGGTTCAGATGCCTCCGCCGTCGCGGTGGCAGCGGCGCTGGGCGTAGCCGAATGCGACATCTTCACCGACGTACCGGGCGTGTTCACCGCCGACCCGCGGGTCGTACCAGACGCGCGGAAGCTCACGTCGCTGCGCCACGAAGAGATGCTCGAGATGGCCGAGGCGGGTGCCGCGGTGCTCGCGCCCAGGTCAGTTGAGCTGGCCTTGGCGCACGGCATCGACATCCACCTGCGATCGAGTTTCTCGGCCGAGGACGGGACGTGGATCCGCCATGGCGGGGGTGCATTCGAGGACGGCAGTGACGTCGCGGGGATCGCTCACCGCCGTCACGAGAACCTCTACTGGGTGCGGGGCGTCTCCGCCGCAGTCGCAGCATCGGCGCTGCAGCAATACGGCGCGGCGATCGGCGTGATCGTGATCGACGGCGACGAGATGCGCTTCACCGCGCCCGGGATAGCGGACACGGACGTGGTCGCCGCGCTGAGCGCGGTCGGTGCCGACGTCAAGGTGCTCGACGAGCTCGGCTCGGTCAGCGTCGTGAGTGCGGGAATCGCCCGCAAACCTGCCATCACCGCCCGCGCGCTGAACGCGCTGGAAACCGCGGGCATCGAGCCGCAGCTCGTGACGACCACCCCCGGCCGGATCACCGCCCACATCTCCAGCGAGCTGGTGGACGACGCCGTACGGCTGCTGCATGACGTCTTCATCCCGCAGCCCGACATTTCTCGAATCGACGACGCGAGCCGCATGAATGTCGATCTGTCGGTTCCGCTGGATGCGGCCTGACCTCATCCAGTCACCAGCCGGGAGGGGTTAGCCCCACCTCGGGGTCGGGGGCCTGCTCCGCCTAGTCGGGGGAGCACACCATCGATCGGATCCGGTGCCGGTGACACCGTCATTACCAGGGAAAACAAGCTGCTCGACAAGCCTGAGGAGAGATCATGACCATGCTGCTGAGCGAGGCGCCGGCCGTGACCTCACCGGCCGTGTCCCCGGTCCTGGTCGCGGAGGATTTCGCGCAAGGGTCGCGTTGGCGCCGGGGAGAACGTCTGGATCACGTGTTCGAGGAGCGGTGTGACTTGACCCAGGCGTATGACCGCGCCGACCAGCTCGCCGTCGACGCAGGTGACGTCACTCTGACCTTCGGCCAGCTGGACGCCCGGGCCAACCAACTGGCCCGGTACCTGCTCGCTCGGGGCGCCCGGCCTGGTGATCGGATCGCGTTGCTGTTCGACCAGGCGGTGCACTCCTACGTCGGAATGCTGGCCGTGCTGAAAATCAACGCTGCGTACGTTCCGTTGGACGTGGGTTTCCCGCCGGACCGGATCTCCTACATCGTCGGCGACGCCGGGGTGCGGATGGTGCTGTCACTGTCGCACGTGCGCACCCGCGTGCCGGGCCTGCAGAACCTCGGGGCTGACCTGGTCTTCGTCGACGAGGTAGCCGACCTGGTCGCCGCCCACGACGTGCACCGTCTGACCGACACCGAGCGCGGGGATCCCGTCGACGAGCTGGCGTACATCATCTACACCTCCGGCTCGACCGGTCGACCCAAGGGTGTGGCGATCGACCACCCCAGCATCTGCAATTTCGTCCGCGTCGCGGCCGAGGTGTACGGGATCCGGGCCCGGGACCGCGTCTATCAGGGCATGACGATCGCCTTCGACTTCTCCATCGAGGAGATCTGGGTGCCGTGGATGGTCGGCGCGACGCTGGTGCCCAAGCCAGCTGGGTCAAGCCTGCTGGGTATCGATCTGCACGAATTCCTGACCGAGCGCCGCGTCACCGCGATGTGTTGTGTGCCGACCTTGCTGGCGACCCTTGAAGATGACCTTCCGGCGCTGCGCTTCCTGCTGGTGTCGGGCGAGGCCTGCCCGCAGGACCTGGTCGCGCGCTGGCACCAGCCGGGCCGGCGGTTCCTCAACGTCTACGGCCCCACCGAGGCCACCGTCACCGCGACCTGGACCTCGGTGCACCCGGACCGGCCGGTGACCATCGGTGTCCCGCTGCCCACCTACTCCACGGTGATCCTCGACCCGGAAGATCCGCGCAAGGCACTTCCCCATGGTGAGGTGGGCGAAATCGGCATCGCCGGGATCGGTTTGGCCAGCGGCTACGTGAACCGCCAGGACCTTACCGATCGGGCGTTCATTCCCGACTTCCTGCACATCCCCGGCAACCCGTCGGGCCGGATCTACCGCACCGGGGATCTGGGCCGGGTCAATGGCGATGGTGAGATCGAGTACCAGGGCCGGATCGACACCCAGGTCAAGATCCGGGGATATCGCATTGAGCTGACCGAGATCGAGTCCGTGCTGCTACAGGTGCCCGGGATCGCGCAGGCTGTCGTCGACACCTACGAGCCCGAGCCCGGTGTGGTGGAACTGGTGGGCTACTACAGCCTGCGCACCACCACCACCCACGTGGACCAAGACCAGATCCACGCGCAGCTACGCGACCGACTGCCCACCTACATGGTCCCGGCTTACCTTGAGCACCTCGACGTCATCCCGATGACGACCAATGACAAAGCCGACCGCAAGAACCTCCCTGCGCCCACCGCCCGGCGCAGCGCGGCGACCCAGCAAGACCACGTCCCCCCCACCACCGGCACCCAGCAGATCCTCGCTGACGCGCTGGCCAGCGTGTTGCGCCTAGAACAAGTCTCGGTCGACGGTCACTTCTTCGACGATCTGGGCGCAAGCTCGCTGCTGCTAGCGCAGTTCTGCGCGCAGGTCCGGAAAAACACCGACCTGCCGTCGGTGTCGATGAAAGACGTCTACCTGCATCCGACGATCCGGAGCCTGGCTACGTTCCTCGGGGACACCGGGTTTGTCGGGGACGCGGCGCCCGCCGTCGAATCGCGAGTGCCGGCACCGGAACAGGCCGCGCCGGGCAGCGCCTCTCTGTGCAGCGCTTGCCAACAACACCAAAGCCAAAGTTCAGCGGCGCCGGCCAACACCTCGCCCGTCCTGAGCGGCGCGCTGCAACTCCTGCTCTTCCTCGGATTCATCTTCCTCGGCACGCTCGTGTTCGCCGCGGGTTTCGAGTGGATCCAGGCCGGTACCGGGTTCATCGACACCTACCTGCGGTCGTTTGTCTTTGCCGGTGCGAGCTTCCTGACCGCCTGCACCGTTCCGGTCCTGGCGAAATGGGTGCTCGTCGGCCGGTGGAGGGAGCAGGAGATTCCGGTCTGGAGCCTGGCGTATGTCCGGTTTTGGTTGGTTAAGACCCTGATCCGATCCAATCCCATGGTGTTGTTCGTCGGGTCGCCGTTGTATGTGGCCTACTTGAGGGCGCTAGGCGCGAAGATCGGTCGCGGGGTGGCCATCTTTTCCCGGACGGTGCCGGTGTGCACCGACCTGCTGACCATCGGGGAGAACACGGTCATCCGCAAGGACTCGTCGTTCACCTGCTACCGGGCTCACGCCGGCCGGATCCAGATCGGTGCCGTCACGCTGGGCGCGGAGGTGGTGGTCGGTGAGGAGTCGGTCCTGGACATCAACACGTCGATGGGTGACGGGGCGCAGTTGGGTCACGCGTCCTCGCTGCACCCTTCCCAGACCGTACCCGC
Source organism: Pseudonocardiaceae bacterium (assembly GCA_035997545.1). GTDB lineage: Bacteria > Actinomycetota > Actinomycetes > Mycobacteriales > Pseudonocardiaceae. The sequence continues at coordinate 3,184 of DASYIL010000239.1, read as the reverse complement.
CGACCAGAGTTGGCATGGATCACCGGCCGAGCCCTGCACCGCCGATTACCGGACGGTCGAGCCGACCCGCTGCAGCGGCCTGCGCCGGGTGGTCTACAGCACGTTGCAGCTGCTGACCCTGCTGCTGGTGTCCGGGCCGCTACTCACCGCCGCGCTGGTCACGCTGGTAGGAGGGGTCTCGTGGCTGGCCGAGCTGAGCGGCCCGGGTGACTCCCTGGCGAGCTGGACGTTCTACCGCGACGCGCTGGTGATCTCCCTGGTGTTGTTCGTCGGGGGCCTGCTTGGCGGCCTCGTCGTCGTGGGCACCGTGCCTCGAGTGCTGAGCCTGGCCATCACACCGGACACGGTGTACCCGCTGTATGGCGTGCACTACTGGATCCAGCGGATGATCACTCGGCTGACCAACTCACGATTTTCCATGAAACTCTTCGGCGACAGCTCCTACATCATCTCCTACCTGCGCTACCTCGGATACAACCTGTCCCGGGTCGAGCAGACCGGATCGAACTTCGGTAACGAGCTCAAGCACGACACCCCCTACCTCAGCTCTGTCGGCACCGGCACCATGATCTCCGATGGCGTGTCGATCATCAATGCCCACTACTCCAGCACATCGTTCCGCGTGTCCCCGGTGTCACTGGGGTCGCGCAGCTTCTTCGGAAACAACATCGTCTACCCATCGACGAGCAAGACCGGCGACAACTGCCTGATCGCGACCAAAGCCATGGTCCCGACCGACGGCAAGGTCCGGGAGGGTGTGGGACTGCTGGGCTCACCGTGCATCGAGATCCCGCGATCGGTCCCCGGCGATGCCCCCGGCGACCACGTGGCCAGCCCTGCCGAGCAGCGCGACCGCCTGTCCGCCAAGAACAAGTACAACCTCGCCACCATCGGGCAGTACCTGGTCGTGCAGTGGATCCGCCTGTTCGGTGTCCTGCTGCTCAGTCTGGCCGCCGTGGACCTCTACGACAGCTTCGGTGTTGTGGTGTTCCCGGTGAGCGTGCTCGCCGTCCTGCTGTTCACCGTCAGTTACTCCGTGCTGGTCGAACGCGCGGCGACGCGGTTCGGTCCGCTGCGCCCGCAGCTCTGCTCGATCTATGACCCCTACTACTGGTGGCACGAACGTCTGTGGAAGCTGGAAGCGACGCTGCCGTTGCTCAATGGCACCCCGTTTAAGAACCTGGCCTGGCGACTGCTGGGTGTCCGCCTCGGGCGCAGGGTCTTCGATGACGGCTGCTACATCCCGGAGAAGACGCTGGTCACCATCGGCGACGGCGCCACCCTCAACGCCAGCAGCGTGATCCAGTGCCACTCCCAAGAAGAAGGCATCTTCAAGTCCGACTACACCACCATCGGCGCCGGCGCCACCATCGGAGTCAACTCCTTCATCCACTACGGCGTCACGATGGGCGACGGCTCAGTACTCGACACCGACGCCTTCCTCATGAAGGGCGAGCAGATCGCGCCGCACACACGGTGGCAGGGCAACCCCGCCTCGGAGGTCCGGCCCGTCGCACCTACGGCGGTATCTGTGACCCGGCCCGCAACTTCATTAGTCCCGTAAACAATGCCTGAAACCACAAGGAGATAACCATGTCCACGCTCAACGAGTCCGCCGCACTGACCCACCCGCACGTCACCGGAAACCTACCCGGACCACGCTCGGCACAGCTACTGGCCCGCCAAGAGCAACGTGAATCCAACGCCCGGGTATACCCCAGACACTTCCCGTTCGCGATCGCCGAAGCCTCAGGCAGCTTCATTCGTGACCTAGACGGCAACGTCTTCATCGACTTCCTTACCGGTGCCGGCGTGCTCTCACTGGGACACAACCACCCCGAACTGGTAAAGACGGCCGCCGCGCAAATGGGTGTGCTCACCCACGGCCTGGACTTCCCCACACCGGCAAAGGACGCCTTCACCGAGGCGCAGCTATCGATGCTGCCCGACGGCATGCGGGACCGGATGAAGATCCAGTTCTGCGGACCCACCGGCGCCAACGCGGTCGACGCCGCGCTCAAGCTATGCAAAACCGCGACCGGCCGCGGCGACGTCGTCTCCTTCCAGGGCGGGTTCCACGGCAGCAGCCACGCCGCCATGGCCATGACCGGACTGCTATCGCAGAAGCGACCGATCTCCAACGGCATGCCCGGAGTGCACTTCTTCCCGTTCTCCTCCTGCAGCCGCTGCCCACTGAGCCTGGACCCGCAGACCTGTCAAACGAACTGCGTCAGCTACCTGGAGCGGGCACTGCAAGACCCCAACGGTGGAATGCCATTGCCGGCGGCGGTCATCATGGAGATGGTGCAAGGTGAGGGCGGAGTCATCCCGGCCCGCAAGGAGTTCGTGCAGCGGGTACGGGCGCTGACCCGCCAGCTGGACATCCCCCTGGTGGTTGACGAGGTCCAGACCGGTTGCGGTCGCACTGGCACCTGGTTCGCCTTCGAGCAGTACGACATCGAGCCCGACGTGATCATCGCCTCGAAGGCGCTGAGCGGGATGGGTCTCCCGGTGGCGATCATCCTCTACGACGAGCGGCTGGACGTGTGGGCGCCCGGCGCGCACACCGGGACCTTCCGTGGCAACCAGCTGGCATTTGCTGCTGGCGTGGAGACGGTGCGCATCTTCCGGCGCGACGGTGTACTGGAGAACGTGCGGCAGCGGGGCGAGCAGATCGCGGCCCGCCTGGCCGGGCTGCGGTCGCACCCGGGTGTGCTGGAGGTGCGCGGGCGCGGGTTGATGTGGGGCATCGAGCTAGTCGCGCCCGGCGACGGCCGGTCCGTCACCGAGCTGGCTGAGGAAGTGCAGGCCCGGGCGCTGCGCAGCGGCCTGATCCTCGAGCTCGGGGGGCGCGGCGACTGCGTCGTGCGGCTGCTACCACCGCTCAACGTCACCGCACAGGTCGTCGACACCGCCTGCTCGATCCTGCTCCACGCCATCGAGGCAAGCCTCGCGCACACCGCACACGCAGCATGAGGGTGACCCGGCCGAGAGGGCGTTACCGCGCTACCACGATCCGGCAGGGCACCGCCTCCACCGAGGCGATCTGCGGCACTTCACCAAGGATGTCACCCACATCATTGGAAGTCAGGCGAGCGGGCACGCTTCAGGATGAAGAAACATTGCTTCCCGCACGCACCGGCTCATAGAGGGTGGTGCGCTGGGTCAACGGCCGGCCGAGTGG